>NZ_CP021642.1:329240-658481 GCF_003048375.1 Campylobacter concisus
CTTTTGAGCACTTTCAGTAAAGAATAGATCTTGCACGATAAAGCAGTCTAGGTGGTGCGTAGCATGCACAAAGTGCTCTGTCCAAGGGTCACTCATAACAGGGTTTTCGCCGTAAACGTAAAGCACTTTTAGCTCACCACTATCCATCTTATCAGGTGCATATGTTAGTTTAAAGCCAGGCACTGGATTAAGCTCGAAGTGCCAAACTTTGCGAGCTTGCTCTTGTGCGTAAGCGCTATTTACTGCACCTGCTGGGATGACGTTAGGTAGTGCGCCCATATCGCATGAGCCTTGAACGTTGTTTTGTCCACGAAGCGGATTTACTCCAGCGCCTTTTTTACCTAAATTTCCTGTTAGGATCGCTAAATTTGAAAGCGAGAAGACATTTGATGTACCATCGCTAAACTGAGTGATACCCATAGTGTAGCAAATAGCAGCACTGCCGGCTTTTGCATACATCCTAGCAGCCTCAGTGATAAGCTCTTTTTTGACGCCAGTCTCACGCTCAAATCTCTCAGGAGTGAAGTCTTTTACGGCTTCTTTTAGGTACTCAAAACCCTCTGCATATTTTTCGATAAATTCTGTATCTTGTAAATTTTCAGAGATGATGACGTTCATCATTGTGTTTAGTGTTTTGATGTTTGAGCCAACTGGAATTTGCAAGAATATATCGGCTTTTTTAGCCATATCGGTGCGTTTTGGATCCACAACAATCATTTTTGCACCACGCTCTAAGCCTCTTTGCATCTGCATAGCGATGATCGGGTGGCATTCGCTTGTGTTTGTGCCTATTAGTAAAAATACATCTGTATCAGTTGCAAATTCAACAAGATCGTTTGTCATTGTTCCGTTTCCAAGGGTGCTGGCAAGACCTGCCACTGTTGGAGCGTGTCAAAGACGAGCGCAGTGATCTACGTTGTTACTTCCTAAAGCACGAAAGAATTTTTGAAATACATAGTTGTCTTCGTTGTTTGAACGAGCCGAACTAAAGCCCATGATAGAGCTTGGACCATATTTTTCAACGCTATTTTTAAAAGTCTTTCCTAAAAATTCATAAACCTCTTCAAAGCTAACCTCTTCAAGTTTGCCCTCTTTGTTAAACTCTCCGTTTAGTTTTCTCATCATTGGTTTAGTTAAACGTTTTGGAGAATTTACAAATTCCCAACCAAACATACCTTTTAAGCACAACTCGCCATCATTTACATGGTGGTTCTCAGTCGGCTTTGCATCGACTATCCTACCGTTTTCTACGATAAGGTCTATGCCGCAACCAGTTCCGCAATACGGACAGGTTGTTTGAACAATCTTTTGCATAGATTTCCTTTCAAGTAATATTTCTAATAACTCGGTTATTATATACCTTAGAATATAAAATTATTTTTAAAACTAATATTTTTTTTTAATTTTCTTTTAAGTAAATATGCAAAATTTGCATATTTCTTTGACGCTGAATTTACGGAGCTTTTTGCTGTTTTTGTCTTATTTTGAATTTGGTTTTTTAGTTTAAGTGATTAAAAATAAATTTAAAAAATATGAAAATTTATAAAAAGATGGGCGATTGCTCGCCCTTTGAATTAGTTTTATATTATTTAAAGCCTTTTATATGGTTCTAGTAATATCTTTGAGATTTTAACTGATTTAAATAGTAGCATCCCCATTCATACCCACTATCACAAACTTTTTCAAACAGTTTTGTTGCTTCTGAAACGCTTTTTATACCACATGTTCCATGTTTATATGCGATCCCTAATTTAACGCAACCTGCCATATTGCCTCCATTACAAGCATTTTCATATAGGCGCATAGCCTCTAGAGGATCTTTTTTTTATCCCTTTGCCATGTTCAAATGCATCTGCTAAAACAACACAACCACTCATTTCACCTTTTTCACAAGCTTTCTTAAAAAGATCTATCGCTTTTTTGGTATCCTTTTCTACGCCCTTGCCATACATATAAGCAAAACCAACATCAACGCAGCCTCTCATATTTCCACCATCACAAGCTTTTTGATATAGCTCATCTGCCTTTTTATAGTCTTTTTGTGCATTTTTATCACTATAATAGTTCATCCCCAAAACAATACAAGCCCCTAAATCTCCATATTGACATTTTGCTTCATTTTTTTCTAGTGGCGACATCTCGGTAAGTTTGTCTGCTTTTATTTTTATATTGATTTGTTCATTATCTGATAGGGTGACGTTTTGCTCCCCACATATTTTATGTGTTGTACTTTTTCCGTCTGGAAAGCATACTTTTATTTCATGCTTGCCATTTTCGGCTAAAATGGACGCTGGCTCTTTTAAAGATGTCACTCCTCTTTTTTCGTTATCTACATAGATAGTGCCACCATCTTTTAAGTTCATAAAAAGCAATTTTTTTGTGTAGCCATCTACTAGTATCGTAGCTTTTGCATACAAGAAATTTAATGATAAAGCGACAAAAACTACTATTTTAAAAAGATCTTTCATAACTGATTCCATGTTTGAAATTTATTTACTAAGCGAAAAATAATATAAGAATTATTCTTACTGAATACTTAAATTGTATAAGTATATGTTTTATTTTTATCTCTCTTGATAGATCACTTGATAAGATAAATTTAAATTTAGTAGCTCATCAGTTTTATGCAGATTTTTATATTAAAACAATGAAATATTGATAGAATTTGCTTATTTTGTTTACAAGGATAAAATATGTCATTTGAGGTTGAATATGATCTTTTTAATGATGGAAGTAAAAGGCAACCAAATAATAGCCTAAAAATATGTCAAACACCTATTTTAAACTCTATTGTAAATACATATGCACTTTCTCTTTTTGTTAGTAAATTTTATGATTTTAATGTAAATGATCTACCTATACTTAAAAAGTTGGTTGATAAAGAAAGAGATAAGCAGACTGAAAAATTTATGGATGAAGTTTGCAAAGTTTGTGGTAAAGACGAAGATCTAATAGTAAATGTGCCAAGACTTCGTGGCTACATCAAAAATTTTGATGAAAAAATAGACAGCAAAAGAAAGCAGATAAATACAAAGCTAAAAAAAGTATGTGAAGAGTTTTTTGCGCTTATAAAGCTAGATCAAAATTTGGTACCGAGCCAAAAACAGCATATAAATGATAAAAATAGTTACATCCTAGCTCCAAATGATGACCTAGAAAAGCATGTAAAATCTCTAAAAAGTAGATCAATAGACGATGATAAAAAATTTGCATATATGCAAGACGCTGCTTTTATAATGATGTGTTTAAACCTAGGGGAGTACTTTTGGAAGGGCGAATACAAAGACTTTTCAATTAGTCAGCCAGATGATATGACGCGTTATCTTTTAAGCTATGTTTATGACGAGGCAAAAGTTCAGAGATTTTTAAAATCCATGAATGTTTTGATCATAAAAAGAGGCTTTGTTATGGGGCTAGATATGGACAATCAAACTCTAGTTTTTAGCAATATGGGATCAGAAATTTTTGAGCTTGAAATTTTTAAAGATAAATATATAAGCTTTAGAGAAGACGATGCCTTGGTTATATTTTCACCCGCATTTTTTGGTAACTTTGATCAAATTTATGATGAAATTTGGAAGATAAAGCAAAATGTTATAAAAATAAAAACCACCCCTACTAAAAAGCGCTTAAGATCTTTAGATGATAGCTTGCTTTTAGACCCTGAGCTTATATATAAATCCTTTAAAGATGAAAATATTTTTGTGTTAAGCAAATTTAAAAAAGAGCTAGAAAATCTAAAAAATGATCTTTCTTACAAAAATTTTGAAACAAACAAAGATAGATACGCAAGGCAGTGGCTTATTGATAATATCTACGGACTATATCTTGCCACGCATGCTCCTTTTAAATACAAAAACTCTAAAGAGCTAGCTAAAATTTACTTTGAAGATCTTCTTGGTAAGAGCTTAAATTTATTCATCGATGAAAAAAGAACTCCTGCTTTAGGACATCACATAGACGACATAGAGCTTTTATAAACGACCTAGCCACCGGCTCTAGAAGCAATAGGTGGAATTTAAAGACTCATCTACTATCTTAAACTTCTCTCACAAAAACCAAAAACAAGAAGAGAAGATGGCAGAGTTTGACAAGTTAAATTTCGCCGACATTCACATGAGCTTGCTAGCTGATAGAAATATCTTTTTATATGGGCAGATTGATCAAGAAATTTGCCTGACTACACAAAAGACACTTTTGTATCTTGACAGCGTAGATCAAAGCGACATAAACATATATATAAGTGGCCCTGGAGGCTCGATATATGATGGCTTTGGACTAATCGACTTTATGAAGACCATAAAATCACCAATCAATACATTTTGCGTGGGGCTAGCTGCCTCTATGTCCGCACTTATATTTTTAAACGGAGATAAGCGCTATATGTTGCCAAACTCAAGCCTCATGCTTCATCAGCCTCTTGGTGGTGCATCAGGTCAGGCAAGCGACATCGAACTAATCGCAAATCAAATTTTAAAAATCAAATCAAAAGTCAATGAGATGATAAAGGCTAACAGCAACCTAAAAATAGCAAAGATAGAGCAGATCACCGATAGAGACTGCTATATAGACGCATCATCAGCCATTGCTTATGGCCTAGCCAATGAAATAATATCAACTAATAAAGGAGAATAATATGTCAGTTTTTTCACTAATCAACAACAAAAAAGAGCTAGCTCAAGTCGCTGCCTCAAACGCTCTTAGCATACCTATTAGCTTTACGCATGCGATGATAACAGGGCAAACGGGTTGCGGTAAGACCACTTCAGCGATCCTGCCAGCGATGGATGAGCGTATAAAAGTAGGGCATGGGATGCTTGTCTTTGACTATAAAGGAGTTGAGCATAAAAAGGTTAAATTTCTAGCCAATAAGCATGGCAGGCTAAAAGATGTCGTAATGATAAACGTGCCATGGGGGAACAAAATAAACATAATGGATGATGCAAGTGAGAGTTTATTGATGAATTTCTTTCAAAAGACATTTGGCACAAAGCGTGATCCTTTTTGGGGAAATTTAGCGGCAAATATCGCTACAAAGTCCCTTTCAACGATGAAGGCGATATGTGACCTTACGGAGCAAGGTTTTTGCACCACATATATAGAAAATAGAGCAAAAGATATAAAGCCAAGCTTTGCAAATTTATGCAAATCAACCCAGCAGCTAGGCGACTTTAAAAAATTTTATGCCTTAGTTAAGCTGGTAGATGACCATGTAAAAAGCGACACAGCATTTGCAAAAGGTATAAGCAAAAGAAGACATTTGGCTAGCTCTTTAAATGAGAAAATTTGGGCATTAGGCGAGTTTAATGAAAAATCTGAAAATTTCATACAAGCTTTTAAGGAGTATGAAGGTGTAAGAAATGATGAAGAGTCACAAAAAGCAAGACTTTTTTCAAACTACACATTTATGCTTTTTGCCTTGCAAAGCATAGCCGATGATGAGATGCTAAACTATCATGGCAATAGCATAAGCAAGCTACTAAATGAAGGAAAGATAGTTGTTGTAAATTCTCAAGGGCTAAAGGATAGTGCGGTTGAGCTTATGTTAAATTCCACCCTTTCAAATATGGCGCAACGCATAGCAAATGAAGAGAAGGTGCCAGTTAGTATCTTTATAGACGAGGCGCAGCGTGTGCTAAATCCATCAACCGACCTGCACGCTGATGTGCTAAGAGAGGCTAGGGTTGAGCTAATACTTGCCTTTCAAAACGAAGATGTGCTAAAAATTAGCCTTGGTAGCGACTCAAGATATAAAGAGCTGGTGGGAAATTTAACCAATCAATACTTCTTTAAAAACTCGGTCAGACAATACGCCAGCGGAGAGGATAAAGACTTTAGCAAGTTAAAAAAATTTGAGTATTACCACGATGGTAAAATTTATAAAGCTTCGCCTATATTTATAGATGAAAATGACCTTTTAAAGGCTGAGTTAAGCTATCAAAAAGAGCTTGGTATCAGTAGTATTTTTACTAATGTGGATCTTGGGGATAATGAAATTTTGGTATATAACGAGCAGCTATTTAAAAGGCGCTCTTTACTCATAAAGCAAGACATAGTGACAAAAAAGAAGTCTGAAGTGCCAGTGCTAAATCAAAAGCTTGATGCACTGCTTAAAAGACTAAACGTTTTAGTTCAAGAAGCAAAAGAGTCAAAAGACGAAGATGAAGATCTCTGGCGGGAGGTTTTATAAGATATAAATTTACTCATGGGAGAGTTTCTCATGAGTGTTTAGTTGCTAAAATATTGATTAAGTATATCTAGTGCTTTCTTGTCGCCTAGTTCATAATATGCTTTGTTTAGCGCGTCTTGTGCCTCTTGTTTTGCATTGGTATAATTGCCATATTTGTATAATATTTCGCCTAAATTTGTGCATCCCCTAGCATAGTTGTAGTCATAACAAGACTTTTTGAAGTAAGAGTATGCGTTTTGTATATTTTTGTCAAAGCCAACACCATCTCTATAATTTACACCAAGATAATTACAACCTTTACCACCTAATCATACTTTTCAAAATAGGTATTTTTAAATAATTAGTAAATAATAGTCATCAAGCCCCTTTAATGCCTCTTTTTTAGCCTTCAAGGACACTCCTTTTGCATATGTATCAGTTGCTATGTCTGTGCTATGACCTAAAAGAACGGAAGTAAGATCTGCTAGAGAATTTTCCAAACAATAGTCTTTAATGGCTTTTGCGAAATTGCCACGTAGTCTGTGAAAACTAACATTTGCACTTGGGATAGATTTGTGGATATGTCTATTTAGGCGCTTTCCAAAATAATCACTACTCTCTTTTCCTTTCTTGATTTGCTCTAGCCACTTCAAATCACCCAAATGCTCAATATTCTTATGCAGCGGAATTTGCCTATATTTGCTAACGCCTCCTTTTTGCTTGGCAGTCTTAACATTTATAAATTTTATACCATCTTCTTCGCCTACACTTTTGCTATCAAGTTGCCAAATTTCATTAAGCCTTAGCCCAGTATGAAGTGCAAACATCATATAGTTTTGTAGATCAAGCCTTTTAGTATCAAAAACTATTTTTAGTTCATCTAGGCTAAAGTTATCTTTTGGCGACTTCTCGTCAGCTGAAATTTTAAAAGATGTAAGCATTTTAAAAGGATTGGTCGTGAGCTTGCCCATCTTTATGGCATAGTCAAAGAGCCTTTTTGAGTAAGATGTATAGTTGTTGATGGTCTTTTTGTTGAGCTTTTTGCTTGTTAGAGTTGTTTGAAAGTTTTCAGCATCGCCGTAGCTAAACTCTTTACCTTGATGATCTTTAAAAAACTCATCCAAGAGCTTGCCAGTTTTAACATAATAGCCCTTTGTCTTATCACTAGATTTTAGCTTTAAACACTCTGTTTGCACATATCTTTTAGCTACTGCTTCAAAGGATATCGGTATGGTTTCTTTTGGACTTAAAGATGTATCCAATAATGTTTTGAACTCTTTTTCAAGCTTTTCTTCTGGCGCTACTAGATTATAAAATTTAGCTATCACCTCTTGTGAGAGCTCTTTATATTCGCTAACATCTAAAAATATGCCATTTTGTTTAATGCACCGCTCATTTTGCCTTTTAATGTTTATTAAGGCTCTTAGACTTTTAGAGTTCGCGTGTGTCGTGGTTATCTTTTTAGCAAGAGCTTCGTTGGCTGCGGCTTTTATAGAATTTGCCAGTCTTGCCGCCTCATCTATATCTTTTGTAAAGAGGCAAAATTTAACAGTTAGCTTTTTGCCATCTTTAAGAGCAGTATCAAAAAAGTAGAAATTTGGTCTATTGGGAACCTTGGTGATCAATCTAGAGCTCATAGAATGATCCAAATAGTTTCTGTAACAAAAGTGCAAATTTTCTGTAACAAAGCTGATTTGTCTGAAATTTAGGACAAAAATATCTGCTAATAAATGTAGCTAAAACACCGAAATTTAGGGAAATTAGAAAGAAAAATACTGTGTTGGTGGCGGACAGAGAGGGATTTGAACCCTCGAGCCCCGATTAAGAGCTGCACCCTTAGCAGGGGTGTGGTTTCAGCCGCTCACCCATCTGTCCAAGTATTAGAAAAGTGGATTATATTTAAACACTCCTGATAGAGTGCTTAAAGTTCAGTAAAAATACACTTTTGTTAAATTTTAATGATTTATAGGTGCAAAAAGCACCTATAAATTTACGCTTTTAGTTTTAGTCTGTCGCCAGCGTAGTAAGCGATCTTCCAAACAGTAGTTTGTTTTAGGTCTTTTTCGCCATAACCTCTTGCAGCAACTCTGTCATTGTAGATTTTTTCGATCACATCTGACTCGCCAACTAACAAAGCTTTTGTAGAGCACATCGCAGCACAAACTGGCACCTTGCCCTCAGAAATTCTATCTTGTCCATATACTTCGCGCTCTTCTTCACTATTAGTTGGTAGCGGACCGCCTGCACACATGGTACATTTATCCATTACGCCTCTTGCACCAAAAGCACCATCTTTAGGGAATTGTGGCGCACCAAATGGGCAAGCATATAAGCAGTATCCGCAGCCTATGCAGATATCTTTATCGTGAAGCACGATGCCATCAGCTCTGATGTAGAAACAATCAACCGGACAAACAAGCGAACAAGGCGCGTCTTCACAGTGCATACATGCGATTGACGTTGAAATTTCTTTACCTGGTACACCCTCATTTAGCGTTATAACGCGGCGTCTTCTAACGCCGATAGGTAGTTCATGAGCTTCATCACATGCTACTGCGCAGCCGTTGCAATCAATGCATCTATCTGTGTCGCAGTAAAATTTAAGTCTATTGTTATCGTTAAATGCGCTCATATTATGCCCTTTCTATGCGGCAAAGACCGCCTTTTGTTTCTGGAATTTGAGTGACTATGTCATATCCGTAGTTTGTTACGGTATTTGCGCTCTCGCCAACTGCAAAAGGTCTTGTTCCCTCAGGGAAATTTCCAGTCATATCAACACCTTGCATATATCCAGCCCAGTGGAATGGCAAGAAGATCATATTAGGCTTAACTGATGGCACGATCCTTGCGCGAACCTTGATCTTAGTGCCCTCAGGTGAATGAACCCAAACAAAATCCCAATTTTTAATGCCATGTTTAGCCGCTAGCTCTGGGTGGATGTCGGCAAACATCTCAGGTGTAATGCGTGATAGATACTTACTAGCACGCGTCTCCATACCAGCACCACTGAAATTTACTAGACGAGCTGTAATGAGGTTGATAGGGAATTCTTTTGAGAAGTCCTTACTTTGTTGCAAGCTCTTATACTTCGTATATACGCGGTAGTGATTTGGTTTATCCTCAAAGCTTGGATATTTTTGCGCAAGATCTTGACGCTGTGAGTGGATCGGCTCTCTGTGCTGAGGGATCTGATCAACAAATGTCCAAACTATCGCTCTAGCACGTGCATTGCCGTATGGAGCTATGCCCTTTTGCATACATTTTTCAGCGATTATGCCACTGCCATCAGTAGCCCATGTAGCGCCCATTTTTTCGCGCTCTTCATCTGTAAGTTTTATGCCAAGAACCTCTTCGATATTTTTCTTAGTTATCTCAGGATATCCGCCATTTATCGCACCTTGTTCTGGAGCAGAGCCCATTGCGGCAAGCTGATTAACGCCGTTATGCTCTAAACCAAAGCGGTTTCTAAATCCCATACCACCTTGCATTACTGGTTTGCTTATATCATATAAATTTGGACTACCAGGGTGCTTTTCCGTCCAGCAAGGCCATGGCAAGCCGTAATACTCACCAGCTACGTCAGTGCCCTCTTTACCCATAAGTGTTTTTTCATCAAATTTATCCCAGTTCTCTTGGTGACGTTTTAGGCGCTCAGGTGTCCAGCCTGTAAGTCCGATACTTTTTACGATATTTGCTATCTCGCGGGTAGCAGCTTCTGGCCACTCTATCTTGCCATCAGCGTCCCTTATAGTGCGAGTTAGCTCGTCATAGAAGCCTATGCGTTTAGCTAGTTCAAATAAAACTTCATGATCTGGCATGCTCTCATAAAGTGGCTTACATACTTGGCTTCTCCATTGACCACTTCTGTTTGTAGCTACGACTGTGCCGCTAGTTTCATATTGAGTTGCTGCTGGGAGAAGATAAACGCCATCTTTTTTATTAGTGATAACGCCAGCATCATTTACAAATGGATCCATAAGTACTAAAAGCTCAAGTCCGTCAAGACCTTCTTGAACCTTTGCTTGTTGCGCAGTAGATGTTATGCCGTTACCTATAACCACAAGAGCTTTTAGGCTATCGCCTGCGTTTTCAATAGCGTCGTTGCCATCTTTGCCATCAAGCACACCAGCCCACCAGCGAGCTAGAGTAAATCCAGGCTTCATCATCCACTCAGGTTTTACGAAATTTCCTTGTAACCACTCGTAATCCACTTTCCACATTTTGGCAAAATATTTCCATGTAGCTTCGTTTTTAGCGTAGTATCCAGGCAAGCTATCAGGTGCGTTTGCCATGTCGCTAGCGCCTTGAACGTTGTCGTGGCCTCTTAGGATGTTGCATCCGCCGCCACTTACGCCCATGTTGCCAAGAACTAGTTGCAAGATCGGAGCTATACGAGTATTTGAGCTGCCTATTGTGTGCTGAGTTAGACCCATCGCCCAAACGACTGAGCCAGGGCGGTTTTTAGCATAAATTTCTGTGATCTCTTTTAGCGTTGCAGCGCTCACTCCAGTCACATCTTCAACGACTTCTGGTGTCCATTTTGCAGCCTCTTTACGGATCTCATCGATGCCGTATGTGCGCTCATCTATAAATTTCTTATCTTCCCAGCCATTTTCAAAGATGAGATTCATCATGCCATACATAAATGGTATGTCTGTGCCTGGGCGAATTTGAGCAAAATAATCAGCCTTTGCAGCTGTTCTTGTATATCTTGGATCGACAACGATCAGCTTTGCGCCATTATTCTCTTTTGCTTTTAAAAAGTGTCTAAAGCCAACTGGGTGATTTACCGCTGGATTTGCGCCGATTATAAAGATAGACTTCGCGTTTTGGATATCTCCAAGGTGATTTGTCATAGCTCCATAACCCCACGTATTCGCCACACCGGCGACTGTTGCGCTATGTCAAATTCTTGCTTGGTGATCTAGGTTATTTGTCCCAAACATCGCAGAGAATTTACTGATGTAGTAGCTCTGCTCGTTGCTATCTTTTGCTGATCCTAGAAACATTACTTGCTCTGGATTTTTCTCGCGGTAAGCTTTTAGCTTTGCGCCGATCTCGTCAAGTGCTTGCGTCATAGAGATGCGTTGCCACTTGCCACCAACTTTTTTCATCGGATATTTTACACGGCAGTGTGAGCGCACCATATCGATAACGTCTGCACCTTTACAGCAGTGACCACCAGCACTTACTGGGTGATCTTGTGCTACTTCTTGACGTACCCATGCACCATTTTCTACCTCTGCTAATACTCCGCATCCTACAGAGCAAACTGTGCAGACAGTTTTTACTATTTTTGAGTCTGGAAATGGGTTTGCCATCTCTTGAGCTGTTGCTTCTCTTGTGACATTGCTTGCTGCAAAGCCGGCCGCGCCACAAGTACTTGCTAATGCAGCCATTTTTAAAAACGATCTACGGCCGATGTTGTTTGGCGTAGCGTTTAATCTAGCTTCAGACATTTTCATCCTTTCTTAAATTTCTATCAAATTTTATTTTGCTTGTTTGTAGTAAAGTTCCCAGTTTTTGCTTCTTTTATAAAGCACTTCGGTCTTTTTACTCTTGCCTGATTTTAAATTTTCATTAGCATTTGCTGCTACCGCACCACTTGCTGCCACAGCGCCAACTAGACCGACTTTTTTTAGAAATTCGCGTCTATTTTGCATATGTACCCTCCGTTCTTAGTTTTCTTATCCTGTTTTTTTCTCTTCTTATGCTTTCTGATCTTGAAAGACCATCGCTCTTTTTGTGGTCTATCTTGACTGGTTTTGGTGAGTTTAGTGCCACGCGCTCAAACGCGATAAATTCGTTTAGCAAAACGGCCACATCCTTGTAAATTTCACTATTTTTATGCTCATATAAATTCTCTATAAACTCATCAATGTTTGGATTTATAATATTTTTAAAAAGCTCCTCTTCGCACTCGTCAAATTTACCGATAAACTCGTTCATAAGTGTAAAGACAAAGCCCACATTATCTTCATTTTCTTTAAATTTACTCTCATCTCTTCTGATGTTTGTCTTAGCCAAAATTTTACGCACATCAGCGCAAGCATGACCCACTTCATAACCCTCATCGTAAAAAGAGAGTGAGTTTCGAAGCGGACTTGGCGGAGTGTGAAAAATGTCATCAAATTCGGTGATCAAATTCTCTGGATTTTTTTCATTAAATTTACTTTTTATATTTGCAACAGCTCGCGATATTTCATCGTTTAAGCTATATTCTTCAATGAGATCAAGCATTTTACTAAGGCCATCAAATCTCTTTTCATCTTCACTAAATACGAAGAATTTAGAGAAAGTAGCGTAGTAAAGTTTTCTGCCAGCTGCAAATTCCTCTTTTGTGCTCACCTTTTTCCTTAAATAGTTTTTTAACGACACTGAAACTATACAATTAATTGCCTTATTAATGTGGCTTAAAATAAAATAAATTAGAAAAGTTAAAAAAAGCTTAAATATGCCTTAATTGCATATTTAAAAACGCCATTTTTAGGGGATTGCACAAAATATGATTTTTTAGCAGGATTATTAAAATTTAGCTATTTTTTGATATCCATTTTTAAATTTGAGCTAAATTTAAAGAGTGGGAGTAAATTTTACTCCAAAGCTAGCATTGAGTCCTCTTCAAATTCTAAAAATACCCTCTCTCCGATCTTTGTAATTTCATCATCGTGGCTAAAAATTTTGATCAAAAAGTCGCCAACTTTGACCTTCAAAAGCTTTTCATCGCCCATATAAAGCGAGGCCGAGTGTAAAATCCCTGAAATTTGACCCTCTCCACCTTTTTTAGAAATTTTTATCTTGCTTGGGTTGATCGTTATCTTGCTTTTACCTTTAAAATTTGAAGGTAAATTTAGCCGTGCGCCACCACCAAAGCTTAGCACACCACCCTCTATCTCGAAGATATTTTTGTATTCAAACTCGCAGACCCTGCCTTTGTGCAAAAACACGCACTCGTTTGCTAGCATACTAAGCCACTTCTCGTCGTGACTTGCGATGACAAAGCCGCAGCCATATCTCTCGTGCATCAAATTTATAGCCTTGCTAAAGAGTTTTGAAGTGCCGATATCAACGCTATTTGTCGGTTCATCAAGCAGATAAAATGGCGCTCTTAAAGAAAGTGCAAGTGCAAATGCGATGCGCTGAGTTTGCCCGGAGCTTAGCTCAAAGTGGCGCTTGTCTAAAAATTTCTCATCAAGTCCCACAAAAGCGAGTGCTTCGCTAGTTCGCTCATCAAATTCGCTTAGTAAATTTCTGCTTTTTAAGATGACTTTGAAATTTTCTCTAACGCTTCTTTTTAAAAGGGCAGGCTCAGGCAGTAAAACGCAAATTTTACGTAGCATTTCAAGGCTCGGTCTATTTTCTCCCCAAAGTGAAATTTCGCCGCTATCTGGGCTTTGCAGGCGCGAGAGCACTCTTATTAGCGTGCTTTTGCCACTGCCATTACTGCCCATTAGAGCGGTTATCTTTTTGGTATTTATATCAAGGCTTGGGATATTTAGGATCTCGCTTTTGCCGTAGCTTAGGTGTAAATTTCTTATCTTTATCAAAATTTGCTCCTATTTGTCGAGTTTTTTGAGCGCAAAGATCGCTAAATTTACCAAAAATGCGATGAATATCAAAACCATGGCAAGCGCTATACCCATGGCAAATTCGCCCTTGTTCGTTTCAAGCGAAACAGCTGTGGTGATCGTTCTAGTAAAGTACTTGATGTTGCCACCTATCATCATCGCAACGCCTACTTCAGCCACGATCCTGCCGTATGCGGTGGCGATAACTACCATGAGAGCGTAGCGCAGCTCGTAAAGCACACAGCAAACTAGCTTTGCCGGCGCAAGGCGTAAATTTAGGATAGTTAGATAGTGCTTTTTCTCCATATTTTCTACCACGCTTGCAGTAAGCGAGATGATGATAGGAAGGGCGAGCACAAACTGACCTAGCATGACCGCTTTTAGCGTAAAGAGTAAATTTAAGCTGCCAAGCGGGCCGTTTCTAGTGATAAATGCATATAAAATAAGACCGATCGCAACTGTTGGCATGGCAAGAGCCGTGTCGCTTAAAAGGCGTAAAATTTTTCGGCCCCTAAAGTCATAAAAGCCAAGTATAAAACCGAGCGGGAAGCCAACAAGAACAGCAAAAAGTATCGACACGCTTGATGTGTAAAGAGTAGCCTTGATGGCTGAATATGTTTCAAGGTTGCCGTTTAAAAGTAGATTAAAGGCTTCTGTAAAGCCATTAAGTAAAAAATCCAATTATTCTTTCCTAGCATATTTCTTAAGATTATTTTAAATGTGCTATAATATCACAATTTTTTTTAAAGGAGAAAAATGAAAAAGATTATTTTAGGCTCACTAGCAGCCGCAGTTTTGGCGTTTGGCGCTGACAATGAACTAATCATGGCGACTACAACAAGTACAGATAACACTGGCTTGCTTGATGCGATCTATCCAGCTTATAAAGCAAAAACAGGTGTTGATATAAAATGGACAGCTGTTGGTACAGGTGCTGCACTAAAGCTTGGCGAAGACTGCAACGCTGACATACTTTTTGTTCACTCACCAAAAGTTGAGAAAGAATTTGTAGAAAAAGGTTTTGGCTTAAAAAGAAATGCCGTAATGTATAACGATTTCGTCGTTATCGCTGATAAATCAATCGCTGATAAATTTAAAGGTAAAGATATAAAACAAAGCTTTGAGCTCATCAAAAAAGATGGTATCAAATTCTTCTCACGTGGCGATAAATCAGGCACAGATAATAAAGAAAAAGGCATCTGGAAAAAGATCGCTGGCGAAGTCCCTGAAAAAGATAGCTGGTATATGCAAACAGGTCAAGGCATGCTAGCTACGATAAATGCTGCTGCTGAGCAAAAAGGCGTTACATTTACTGATCGCGGTACTTATATCAAATATGAAGCAAACCAAAAAGGTCATCCTGAGATGGTCATCATCAACGAGGGCGACAACGACCTTAAAAACTTCTACTCTCTAATCGCAGTAAATCCAAAACACTGCCCTAAAACTGACATCGAGAATGCAGAGAAATTTATAAAATGGGCGACAAGCGAAGAGGGTCAGAAATTTATAGGCGACTTCAAACTTCTTGATAAGCCACTTTTCACTCCAGACGCAAACACACGCAAAAACTAATTCAAAGGGCGAGCAATCGCCCATCTTCTAACTATCTCCACCTCGTTTATATCCTCAAATTTGATCTTAGTTTTTACGATCATGAGGGTTTTATCTTTGAAATTTACATCTGAGACTAGGCCGCTAGTTTTTACGTAAGTAAAGCCGTCGTGGTAGCTCACACGCACTTCGTCAGCTATCTTTATCTCGCTTATCTTTTTTAAAATTTCATCGACCTTGCTCTCATCAAGCTCTAGTTTTTCGCATTTTTCTCGCTCTTTTTGACGCAAGGCTCGCTCTAATGTAGAAAGAGGATTAAACGAGCTAAAAATTTTCGCCCTATCTTTACTCACCGCTCTTGTGCCCTCCGATCTTTTTGTTTCTATCTTGCCCAGTCGCCTCTGGCAGCAGGTCGATCGCGCGCAGGATCGAGTTTTTACCAAATTTCTCTTTTATCAAATTTAGCGATTTTAACACCGCTTTTTCTTTAGCGTCATCTTCAAATAGGCTAAACTCAACCAAATTTTCTTTTACCACATCGTTTGCAGATATGCCTATTTGCCTGATTAGCCCAACGTTTTTTATCTTGTTTAAAAGTAGCTCCTCAGCCGCGCTCATCAGCACGCTTGAGATATTTGTTGGCGTTTTAAACCTTACGCTTGCACGTTGCTGCGGCTCGAGCTTATCGGCAAATCTCACATTTATCGTTAGCCCACTCGCTCTTACATCTTTGTTTATCATCCTAAGCGCGAGCCTGTCAGCCATCTCTTTTAGCACGATCACCGCCTCACAGCGCTCGTAGTCTCTTGGCAAAATTTCTGAGCTAAAGTAGGACTTCGTGCTTGGTTTATACGCCTTTATCTCAGCTATCGTCGTTGGCTCTATGCCGTTTGCGTGATCTATCGTGATATAGGCATCGACGCCAAAAATTTTTTCAAGCAGGCTTTTTGGTGCATTTGCGATATCTTTCATACAAAAAATGCCGCATTTTTCGAGCTTTAGCCTAGTTTGCTTTCCGATACGCCAAAAGTCACTTAGCGGCTGATGCGTCCAGAGCTGCTTTTTGTAAAGCTCTTCGTCAAGATAGGCGATGCCGTCATCTTGGTGCTTTGCTAGTATATCAAGCGCGATCTTTGCGAGGTATAAATTTGTCCCCATGCCACAAGTCGCCGTCACACCAGTCGTTTTTAGTATCTCATCCATCATCATCTTCGCCATCTCTTTTGCGCCAAGAGCGTAAAATTTCAAGTAAGAAGTGAGGTCTATGAAGCACTCATCGATCGAATAGACGTAGATGTCCTCTTTGGAGACATATTTTAGATAAATTTCATAGATCCTTGCGGCGTAGTCGATGTAAAACTGCATCCTAGGCGGCGCGATGATAAATTTGACATCTCTTGGTATCTCAAAGAGCCTGCAGCGGTTTTTCACCCCTTTTGCACGAAGCGCAGGGCTAACAGCTAAGCAGATGCCGCCACTGCCACGACTAGCGTCAGCCACGACTAGATCAGCCTTAAATGGATCAAGCCCGCGCTCGACGCACTCAACCGAGGCATAAAAGGACTTTAGGTCGATAACGGCGTAAATTTTGCTCTTTGGAATTTTATTTTTCATGAGAGGATTATAGATGAAATTTGGTAAAAGTTAGTTTGCAAATTTTGTTTGAAATGGCTTAAAATTTTAATAAAAATCTTTTAGAAAAAAGGCTAAATTTGAGTGTAAAGAGCACGCGATAAAGATACCGCCTCCACTCACAGCTAAATAACTCAATAATCAGAAACTACGCTGAAGTATGCGCAAGAGAGCCAATGCTCATAAACGTAAATGACGCCAAAGCAAAAGGCATAGCAACTGGCGACGTGGTGAGAGTATTTAACGACAGGGGCGAAATTTTGGTTGGGGCGCTAGTCACCGACATCATCCCAGAGCATGTCATCGCCATCTGCGAGGGTGCGTGGTACGATCCTGAAGTGCTAGGCGAAAAGAGCCTTTGTAAACACGGCTGCGTCAATGTCCTAACTCGTGACAAGGGCACATCTAGCATCGCTCAAAGCAACTGCGGACACGGGGTCTTAGCAAATTTAGAAAAATTTAAAGGCGAGATCAAGTTGGTCGCTGTAAATTTCTAAATTTAGCCCTCGCTTGGGGGCTAAGTCAAATTTAGCCGTAAATTTTCTTTAAATTTTCAAGCTTCGTGCTTGCATTTAGTAGGAGCATATCAGCAAGAACTAGCCTTATCATCGCGGTTGCGACGACGCTGCCACGTATGCCTATGCAAGGATCATGCCTGCCTCTTAGCTCAAAATCCACCGCCTCGCCAGCTAAATTTAGCGTCTTTTGCTCTTTAAATATCGAAGGCGTTGGCTTAAAATGGCTCTTTAGCACGATTTCAGCCCCGCTACTTATGCCTCCAAGTATGCCACCAGCGTTGTTGCTCAAAAAGCCAAGCTCGTCCATCTCGTCGTTGTTTGCTGAGCCAAGCATAGAGCTTACATTTACGCCAGCGCCGATCTCTACGGCTTTTACTCCGTTTATGCCCATTAAGGCCGCCGCTAGAGCGCTATCAAGCCTATCATAAAGTGGCTCGCCAAGACCAGCTGGCACGCCTCTAGCCACGCTTAAAACCACAGCTCCAACGCTATCGTGCTCGCTTCTAGCTTTATTTACCGCCTCTTTCATCGCTTCTTCGTTGCCAAGGGTGTAAATTTGCGAATTTTTGGCAAAATCAAAATCAACCTTGTCGCTAATCGCCTTGCCAATGCCAAGCACGCCGCTTAAAACCTCGATCTTAAATTCATTTAAAAGTAGCTGTGCAAATGCCCCACCAGCAACCCTAACTGCTGTCTCTCTAGCACTCGCACGCCCGCCACCTCTGTGATCTCTGATGCCATATTTTTTAAAATATGTAAGATCAGCATGTCCAGGGCGGAAAATTTCACGTAAATTTTCATAGTCATTTGACTTTTGGTTGTTGTTAAAAATGGCAAAACCTATCGGCGCTCCAGTGCTCATGCCATCAAAGACGCCGCTAAAAATTTCTATCTTATCAGCCTCATCTCTTGCCGTTGTGAAGCTACTTTGTCCAGGGCGACGCTTATTAAGCTCGCTTTGGATGAAGTCTGCATCGATCTTTAGCCCAGCAGGTAGGCCATCTATCACGCCGCCGATCGCCACCCCATGGCTCTCGCCAAAGCTAGTTAAGGTTAGTTTTTTGCCAAATGTATTCAAAATTTATCCTATTTTTTGATTTTTTCTAGTGCGATTTTTGCTGCAAGCTGTTGGGCTTGCTTTTTCGAGCTTCCAACGGCACGTGAAATTTCTTTACCATTTAGTAGCAAGGCTATCTCAAATTCTTTCTTATGATCAGGGCCAAAAGAGCCTATGAGCTCGTATGTTGGTATGACGCCAAGGGTCGCTTGAGTGACCTCTTGAAGGGCGGTTTTGTAGTCCTTTTCAAGGTGTGCAAAGTCGATCTGCGGATAACAAAGCTCAAGCAAGGCGATCGAAATTTCTCTAACTTTAAGAAGTCCAGCCTCAAGGTATATTGCACCCATCACCGCTTCAAATGCGTCGCTTAAAATGCTATCTTTCTCGCGGCCGCCGTTGTTTTCTTCAGCTTGGCTAAGCCTTAAAAACTCGCCCATATTTAGCCGCCTAGCCATATTTGCAAAGCTTTTTTCATTGACAAGCGCGGCGCGAAGTTTGCTCATGTCGCCCTCTGCGATCTTGCTAAATTTCTTAAAAAGATACTCAGCCACGAGCAGATCCATCACCGCATCGCCCAAAAACTCGAGCCTCTCGTTATTTAACGCCTGCTTGGTGCTCTTGTGCGTTAGCGCCTCTTCTAAAAGCTCAGATTTTTTAAATTTATAGCCAAGATTACGTTCAAATTCTTCTAAATTTTTCATATCTTATTCTCATCTTTTATTTTTAATGCCTCGTCCCTTGCCATCTGGTCGCACTCCTCATTTTCAGGGTGCCCAGCGTGCCCCTTGACCCAGCTAGCCACGACTTTATGTGGCTTTGAAATCTCTAAATACTCCTGCCAAAGCTCGACATTTTTTACATTTTTAAAATTTCTCTTTTGCCAGTTTGCAAGCCACTCATTTATGCTATTTACCACGTATGAGCTGTCTGTAAAGAGCCTTACCTCGCAGGGCTCTTTTAGCGCTTTTAGCCCCATTATCGCAGCTTTTAGCTCCATTTGGTTATTTGTAGTATATGCCTCGCCGCCACTTGCTTTTTTCTGCGCTTCGTTAAATCTTAAGATATAAGCCCATCCGCCAGCTCCAGGGTTTCCAAGGCATGAGCCGTCACTAAAAAGTGTTACTATCTTCACTTGGTTTTTCTGTGAGGTGGGATAAAATTTTGACGCTTCCTAGCTCGTGGCAGACCGGACAGCGGTAAAAGTGCATAGGAAATGAGTTTTTGCAGTTTTTGCAAACGTAGTTAAAGCTTAGCCCAGCTGCGTCAAATTTAGCGTCCTTTAGCCTTTTTATGGCATTTAGCTCAAAGCCGTAAATTTCACATGGCTCATCTATGTCGCCCTTTGCGTAAAAGAGGGATTTGTATTTTGCATCGTCTAAATTTATAGGCGTTTTTAGGTTATAAAGCAGGTCTAGCACGTCTTCAAATTTGGCAAAATCTTTTAAATTTTCTAAATTTTCATTGTGCCTTATAAAAAGCGCTAAGATCATGCGCTTTAAAAGCTCAAAATTTTGGCTAAGGTGCGAGAGAATTTCTACCTTCTCGCTAAAGCTTAAATTTCTATCATCAAGCGTGCTGATCGCCTTTATATAGGCCTTTTGATCTTTTACATTTGTCCCTAGCTCTTCAAGAGAATTTAGCGCATAAAGCGCTTCTTTGTAGTTTTTAAGTTTCTCATCTATCATCGTTAAAAAGCGCAGTGCGAGGACATTTCTAGGGCTTAGCTCGAGCGCTTTTTCAAAGATTTCACTAGCTTTTTTTAAAAATCCAGCCTTAAAATATACCTCTCCAAGCTCGTTTAGGATAAATTCCTTCTCGTTTTTATCTTTTACCTTTTCAAGTGCGATGAGATAGACGCCGATCGATTTTTCAAAGTCGCCATTTTTAGCAAAGGTCTGACCTAGCATGCTAAGGCTTGGTATATCTACTTCTGGGCTTTTTAGCATCTGCTTGTGCTCGTCGCTTATGCCATCTTTGCTGTCAAATTTCTTTATAAATTTTTCGATACGTTTTTTCTCATCTTTACTTGAAAATATGCCCCAAGCATAGCTTAAAGCAGCAATCATCAAGATGATACTAAATAGAATAATAAGGCTAAATATCGGATCTCTGTGTCCAATGAAAAAAATATCCACGCTAACACTTTGTAATAAAATTTTACTTTAATTATAACAAAGCAGTTGTATAATTTTGCTTATGATAGATCCAAAATCCATTGAAAAATTAAAAAACCAAATAGATATTGTTAGCATCATCGAGCAGTATATCCCTGTTAAAAAGATGGGCTCAAGCTACAAGTGCGTATGTCCATTTCACGACGACAAAAACCCGAGCATGAGCATAAATCAAAACAAGCAGATGTATCACTGCTTTGCCTGCAAGGCTGGCGGAGATGCGGTTAAATTTGTGATGGATTATGAAAAGCTTACCTACCCAGAGGCGATAGAAAAGATCGCTCAAATTTCAAATTTTAGCCTTGAATACACAAACGACAAGGTGCCAACTCAAAAAGAAAATAAGCACATTTTAGAAAAGGTAAATGCCTTTTACAGAAGTGAGTTTTACAAAAACGAAGCAGCCATTAGATATATCAAGTCGCGCGGTATAAATGACGCTATGATCGAGAAATTTGAGCTTGGTTGGGCTGGGGATAGTAAAAGTACCATTAGGCTTTTGCAAAATGAAAACATAGAGCCAAAAGAGGCGCTTGAAGTTGGCATCGTAAAGCAAAATGAGAAGGGAATTTATGCTAGTTTCATAGAGCGCATAACCTTTCCCATCTACTCGCACACGACAAGGCTAGTTGGCTTTGGCGGTAGAACGATCTCAGATCACCCTGCAAAATATGTAAATTCGCCCCAAAGTGCGGTATTTGATAAGTCAAAGCTACTCTATGGCTACCACCTTGCTAGACAAAGTATATTTGAGAAAAATCAGATAATAATAACAGAGGGCTATTTAGACGTCATCATGCTTCACTATGCTGGCTTTACAAATGCTGTTGCGGTTCTTGGCACAGCACTTACTACAAGCCACTTGCCGCTTTTAAAAAGGGGCGAGATAAGCGTAGTGCTTTGCTTTGACGGAGACGGCGCTGGCATAAATGCAGCCATAAAGTCAGCTCACCTGCTAAGCATAAATAAGATAGATACAAAAGTAGTCATCATAAGTAACGGCGCAGATCCTGCTGATATGGTCTTTGCAGGCAAGATAAAGGAGCTTAGTGAGCTCTTTGGCTCAGGCGAGGACGCGGTGAAATTTTATATAGAAAAGATCATGCAAAAGTATGACATAACCCGTTCAATGCAAAGAGATAACTGCCTAAGCGAGATAAAAGCCTATATGGACGAGCTTGGAGAGGAGATAGCAAGCTCGTATGTGACAGAGGTAGCGGCAAGATTTAACCTCACTCCACAAAGCGTGGCAGATAGGTTTGGGCTAAAGCAGAAGCCAAAAAATGAAGCTAAATTTAAAAGAGAATTTAGAAAAAAAGATAAAGATGAATTTAGCAACTCTGTCATGGTGGATGAGGTGCCAGCTGTGATGAATAAAGACCCACTTGAGTTTGCACTTTTTAAAACTATGCTAAATAACCCAAACTACAGAGATGAGATACTCTTAAAGCTTGGAGCTAGATACTTTATAAAGCATCCTGAATACCTAAACGCCATCCTTTATAGATACGACGTGAGCGATGAGCAGATGGTTAGAGAAATTTTAATGGACGAAAATATCCATGAGATCACTGATGCAACCACTTTGCAAAAGGCTATTTTGAATATGCAAATCGCCTTTTACGAGAACGAGCAGCAAATTTTAAAAAGCTCAGACAACCCAAATAAGATAGAAATTTTAGAAAAAATGCTATTTATCATCAAAGATCTCAAGACTCAGCTTTATAAAATTTAAAAACTCACACTTTTTCAGCTTCAAATCATAAAACAAAATGTAAAATGCTTAAAGTAATAAATCTTTTTAAGATTGGCTTTATATTTTAAGGATTTATGATGATAGACGCTAAAAGATTTGAGAGAAATTTTAACGCCATAAGCGAGTTTGGAGCGCTAAAAGGTGGTGGGCTAACAAGGCTAGCCTTTAGCAAAGAGGACCTTGAGGCAAGAAAATTTCTTATAAATTTGATAGAAAAAAATGGCTTTAAACTTAAAATTGACAATGTTGGCAATATCTACGCCATATATGATGATGGCTGCGAGGCGGACGCGAAGCCAGTTTGCGTGGGCTCTCACATAGACAGCGTGCCAAATGGTGGCTTTTATGACGGCACACTTGGCGTCATGGCTGGGCTTGAGGCGCTAACTGCGATAAAAGAGGCTGGCATCAAGCTAAAGCGCCCACTTTGGCTCATAAATTTTAGCTGTGAGGAGTCAAGCCGTTTTAAGACAGCGACTATCGGCAGCAAGATAATAAGCGGCAAACTTGGCGAGCAAAGGCTTCATGAGCTAAAAGATGAAGATGGAATTTCGCTTTTTGAGGCTATGAGTGCGGCTGGGTTTAAGCCACAAAATTTAGATGATGCCATCCTAAAAGAAAACTCCCTACACGCATACTTAGAGCTTCACATAGAGCAAGGTCCAGTTTTAGAGCGAAGCGGTATAAGCGTTGGCGTGGTAAGTGGTATCGCAGCGCCTATTAGATTTGAGATCACTATACGTGGCAAGGCTGATCACAGTGGCGCAACTCCGATGAATATGCGTAGTGACGCCCTGCTTGCCGCCTCACACATCATAATCGCTGCAAATAAATTTGCTAAAAGCAAAAAAACAGCTGTCGCGACCGTTGGCTACGTGCATGCAAAACCAGGCGTTTTAAACGTCGTGCCAGGCGAGGCAAGGCTTGGCGTTGATCTAAGAGATATCGATAAGGCAAGCTTAGAGGAGCTAAATTTAGAGCTTAGAAATTTTGTGGGTGAGCTAAGCCGTGAGCTTAAATTTAGCTACGAGATAAGAGAGCTAAGTAGCGACGAGCCAGTAAAACTAAGCGAACACGCCATAAATTTACTTGAAAATGAAGCCGCAAAGCTTGGCGTAAAAAGCCTCACGTTGCCAAGTGGGGCTGGGCATGATGCGATGAATTTAACAAAACTTGCAAGCAGCGTTGGCATGCTCTTTATCCCTTGCGTGGATGGTATCAGCCACAACACCAAAGAGGCGATAAATTTCAAAGACGCAGTAGCCGCAACTAAAATTTTAACAAACGCACTAATAAGACTTTCAAACGAGGAGTAGCCATGGACAAAATAGCAAAATTAGCACTATCTTTAAAAGAGGATATGATCAAAGATCGCAGATACTTTCACTCGCACCCAGAAACTGGCTGGTTTACATTTTTTACGACCGCGGTTTTGGCAAAAAGGCTTAGCGAGCTAGGATATGAGGTGAAGCTTGGCGAAGAGGTCGTAAAGAGCGATGCAAGGCTTGGAGTTGGTAGCAAAGAGCAGTGCCAAAAGGCGATCGAGCGAGCAAAAAGCCTTTTAAACCCTGACGAAGCAAAATACCTTGAATGCATGAAAGACGGCCTAACTGGCTTAACAGCTTTCATCGACACAAAAAGACCTGGTAAATTTAGTGCATTTAGATTTGACATCGATAGCGTTGATGTGACAGAGAGCGTAGAGGCTGCTCATAGACCTTGTAAAGAGGGCTTTGGCTCAGACATCGCTGGTATCACGCACGCTTGTGGGCACGATGGACACATGGCGATGGGTCTAGCGCTTGCAAAGCTGATCGCTAAAAATTTAGACGATTTTAACGGTAAATTTAAATTTATATTTCAAACTGCAGAAGAGGGCACAAGAGGTGCTGTGGCTATGGAGGCTGCTGGGGTGCTTGACGGGGTTGAGTACCTACTTGGCGGACACATCGGCTTTCAAGCAGAAACAAATGGTGGCATAGTTTGTGGCACAAACAAACTGCTTGCAACTTCTAAATTTGACGTGCATATCACTGGTCGCTCAGCCCACGCAGCAGGAGCGCCGCAGGAGGGAGCAAATGCCCTTTTAGCCGCTGCTCAAATGGCTCTAAATATGCATGGCATCACAAGGCACGCAAAGGGCGTGACTAGGATAAATGTAGGTGTTTTAAGAGCAGGCGAGGGCAGAAACGTCATAGCACCAAATGGCTATCTAGCCTGCGAAACAAGGGGCGAGGATACAAATTTAAATGAGTTTATGTATAAAAAATGCATGGATATCGTAAAAGGTGTGAGTGAAATTTATGGTGTTGAGAGTAAGGTCGTGATGACTGGGGGCACAAGCGGGGCAAATAGCGACAAAGAGGTGACTGAAATTTTCTATGAAGCAGCAAAACAAAGCCCATTTATAGATGATGATAAGATCGTTAAAGAGCTTGACTTTGGCGCTTGCGAGGACTTCGCTCACTTTATGAGAGCTTTGCAAGATAGGGGCGCAAAGAGCGGATATATGATGATCGGTACAAATTTAAAAGCAGGCCATCACAACAGCAAATTTGACTTTGACGAGGAGTGCTTGGTCGCTGGGGTTGATATCTATCTAAGGGCTGCTTACAAACTAAACGGAGCTAAAAAATGAAAAATGCTTTACTAATCAGCGCTTCAAGCTACCAAGATACTGGCTACTTGAGACACTGCAAAAACTGGGTAAAGGACTTTTTGGGTGAGAGTGGCAAGGAGGAGATTTTATTTATCCCTTACGCTGGAGTTAGACGAAGTAATGACGAGTACGAGCAAAAGGTGATCGACCGCCTAAAAAATAAAAATATAAAGTCGATCCACCACTACGAGGATAAAATTTCAGCTATCAAAAATGCTAGCAGTATCGCAGTTGGCGGTGGTAATACCTTTATGCTTCTTTACACGCTTTATAAGCTAAATTTGATTGAGCCTATAAAAGAAGCTGTGGCAAACGGCGCAAAATACTTTGGCTGGTCAGCAGGCGCAAACATCGCTGGCAAGACGATGATGACGACAAATGATATGCCTATCATCATGCCAAAGTCCTTTGATAGCTTAAATATCTTCCCATATCAGATCAATCCGCACTTCATAAGCGGCAAGCTAGCAGGTCATAACGGCGAGAGCAGGGAGGAGAGGCTAGAGGAGTTTTTGATAGCAAATCCAAAAGAGACTATCTATGCTTTGCCTGAGGGCACGGCTTTGCTTATAGAGGGCAACGAGGCTGAGGTCATAGGACATAGTGAAATTTTAAAATTTGAGTATCAAAAAGAGATAGAAAAAATAGAAGTTGGTACTAAATTTAAAATCTAAACAAGGAGAGAGGTATGGAATCATTCAAGCTAATTGCTGCCATTCTTGGCATCGTTGCAGTTGTAGCACTTCTAGTCTTAAAAAAAGAGACAAGAACAGTGCTAATAGGTGTTGGTTTGGTGCTTTGTTTAATCGCGCTAAAACCGATGGGGGCACTAAGTGCTTTTACTGACTATATGACTAAAGCAGGGCTTATAAAAGCTATTTGTGCGAGTATGGGTTTTGCTTTCGTTATGAAATACACAATGTGCGATAAGCACCTTGTTGCGCTTCTTACAAAGCCACTTAAAAACGTGGGATTTATCTTGATCCCTGTAACAACAGTGCTAACTTACTTTATAAATATCGCTATCCCTTCAGCTGCTGGCTGCTCTGCTGCTGTTGGTGCAACGCTTATACCACTTCTAATGGCATCAGGTGTTCGCCCTGCGATGGCTGGTGCGGCTGTTTTTGCAGGCACATTTGGCTCAGTCCTAAGTCCAGGCTCTGCGCACAACATATATGTGGCTGACCTTGTTAAAAAGACAGTTGCAAACTATACAGTTCAAGACATCATAAAAGTGCAAATTCCTAGTGCATTTACAGCTCTTGTTATCGTAGTTGTCATGCTAACTATCGTCGCAATATTATTTAAAGACTATCAAAAAGGTACAAATTTTACTCTTGAAAATGGTGCTGCTAACGAAGAGAGACCAATGTTTAAAGTAAATTTGATCTACGCTCTTATGCCACTTGTCCCACTTGTCATCTTGGTTATCGGCGGAACTAGCCTTGCAAAAGACTACAGCTTTTTGGCATGGACAAAGATGGGCGTTGCTGAGGCGATGATACTTGGTGCTATCATAGCTATCTTTGCTACTCTTACAAACCCACAAAAGATCACAAAAGAGTTCTTTAACGGCATGGGTCATGCTTACGCTGATGTCATCGGTATCATCATCGCAGCTGGCGTTTTTGTCGCTGGCTTAAAGGCGTGCGGAGCTGTTGATGTGGTCATAGCGTGGTTAAAAACTGATCAAAGCTACGTTAAATTTGGCGGAACATTTGTGCCATTTATCATGGGTATAGTTACAGGTTCAGGCGACGCTGCTACATTTGCATTTAACGAAGCTGTCACAACAAACGCTGCTGCTCTTGGCTTTGAGCAAGATAAGCTTGGTATGGCCGCAGCCATCGCTGGCTCACTTGGACGTTCAGCTTCTCCGATCGCTGGTGCTGCTATCGTTTGTGCTGGTATTGCTATGGTTAGCCCAGTCGAGCTTGCAAAAAGAACGTTTTTAGGTATGTTTCTCTCTGTTGTGGCGATCGCATTTTTCGTCATCTAAGGATGAAAGATGGATATCGTAGAGAGATTTATAAACTATACGAAATTTAACACCACGACAAATAAAGAGAATGGATTAAAAGGCATCATGCCTTCTAATCCAACCGAGTACGAGCTGGCTCTTTTTCTAAAAGATGAGCTTAGTTCGCTTGGTATAAAAGATATCATCTTGCAAGATAGTGCTATCTTGATAGCAAAAATTCCTGCAAACTGCGAAAAAGCCCCAAGTATCGCCTTTTTTGCGCACTTGGATACAAGTAGCGAGCAAAAAAACGACACAAAAGCTAAGATAGTAAGATACACAGGTGGCGACATCTGCCTAAACGAAGAGCAGGGCATCTATCTTAAATTTAGCGACAACCCAGAGCTTAAAAAATACGAGGGCGATGATATAGTCGTGACTGACGGCACTAGCTTGCTTGGCGCTGATGATAAGGCGGCGATCGCTAGTATCGTAAATATGGCTAGTTTTTTCATGCAAAATCCTGAGATCAAGCACGGCAAGATCGTGATCTGCTTTGTGCCCGATGAGGAGCAGGGCTTGCTTGGTGCAAAGGCGCTTGATGTAAATTTGCTGGGAGCTGATTTTGGCTATTGCTTAGACTGCTGCGAGATAGGCGAGCTAATATACGAAAACTGGAACGCAGCTGACTGCACGGTGGTCTTTAAAGGCGTTTCGGCTCACCCGATGAACGCAAAGGGCAAGCTTGTAAATTCGCTACTTCTTGCGCATAAATTTATCTCGCTTTTGCCAGGCGGTGAAGTGCCAGAGTGCACCGAGGGCAAAGAGGGCTACTTCTGGGTGAAAGAGCTTAGCGGAAACAGCGCAAAAACGACGCTCAAGATCGACATAAGAGAATTTGACGAGGTGAAATTTCAAAAAAGGCTTGAGTTTTTAAGCGAGATGGCAAATTCTTTTAATAAAATTTATGGAGATCGTTGCGAGATCACGCTAAAAACACGCTATGAAAATGTCTTTAAGTTTTTAAAAGATGAAAACTCACTGCCTATAAAACTAGCAAAAGATGCCTTTAGTGAGCTAAATATCACGCCAAACATAAAGCCGATGCGAGGCGGATATGACGGCGCTGCGATCTCTGCAAAGGGCGTGCCAACGCTAAATTTATTCACAGGTGGAAATAACTTTCACTCTATCTTCGAGTACTTGCCAGTTAGCAGCCTAAAAGCCGCAAGCGAAGTGATCAAAAAAATCATAATTAACGCTGTTAAATAAACTTCATAAAAGCCTAGATTTAGTAAATTTAGGCTTTAAATTTTACTTTCAGGACAAAAATGAAGGCTTTAGCTTTGTTTAGCGGAGGGCTTGATAGCATGCTCTCTATGAAAATAATAAGTGATCAAAACATTGAAGTGGTCGCACTTTATATGGATACTGGATTTGGCGTGGATGAGGAGAAGCACGAAGTTTTAAGGCGCCGTGCAGCCTTGGCTGGAGCTAACCTAAAGGTGGTTGATATGAGAAACGAGTATCTTCGCGACGTGCTTTTTAACCCAAAATACGGCTACGGCAAGCAGTTTAACCCTTGCATCGACTGCCACGGATATATGTTTAAAACCGCTCTTAATATGCTAAAAAGTGAAAATGCAAATTTTATAATCACAGGCGAAGTCGTAGGACAAAGACCGATGAGCCAGCGCAGAGACGCACTTTTTCAGGTTAAGCGCCTAGCTGATGACGAGGACGATCTAGTGCTTCGTCCGATGTGCGCTAAGCTCTTGCCGCCAACTAAGCCAGAGCGCGAGGGCTGGGTCGATAGAGAGAGGCTACTTGATATAAGCGGGCGCGATAGAAAGCCGCAACTTGCTTTGGCGAAGGAATTTGGCTTTGAGGACTTTGCAACGCCTGGAGGTGGCTGTTTGCTAACGATCGAGAGCTTTGCAGTCAAGATAAAAGACTACTTGAAATTTGATAAAGAGATGCGAGATATCGACGTTACGTGGCTAAAACTTGGTAGGCATCTGCGCTTGGTTGATGGAGCTAAAATGATAATAGGACGTGATGAGAGTGATAATAACGCACTTTTGGCCCATCCAAATGATAAATTTGAGCAGGTGAAATTTAAAGAGAGCGACGACATCGTGGGAGCTGTTAGCTTCATAAGCAAAAACGCTAGCCAAGCTGACAAAGAGCTTGCTGCAAGGCTTGCGTTAGCTTATACAAAAGCAAGCAGAGAAGATGAATTTGAAGTTAGCATCGCTAATGAGAAATTTATCATCAAACCTGAAGATAAAAAACTAGCGCAAGAGTTTTTTGTAAAATAAATCCAAATTTGCAAAGGAATTTGATCTAAATTTCTTTGCAATATCTAAAATTTTATAACTATTTCAAACCCCCACAAAATCTAAATTCACAAAATTTCTAGTCATAAATATGTCACACTTGTACTGAAGTACAATGGTTTGATTTTAATAAAACCGCTAAATTTAAGAAAAAATTTAAAAAGGGAGACACATGTCAAAGGAAATAGGCGTAGTAAAAAATGTAACGCAAGGAAGCGTAAAAGCTGTAAGCCCAACAGGCGAAAGCAGAGAATTAAAAGTAGGTGACATAGTATATCAAGGTGAAAAGATAGTCACTGAAACAACTGACGCAAAAGTAGTAATAGCAAAAGCAGATGGAAAAGAGATAAGCCTAATAGGTAAAGACTCAATAAATTTAGACCAAAGCGTTAGTGAAAATTCTCAAACAACAGCTGATATAAATTCACTTCAAAAAGCAATACTTGGTGGTCAAGACCTTAACGCTCTTGAAGAGACTGCAGCTGGTGGAAACCAAGCTGGTGGAAACGCTGGAGGTGATGGAGTAAGTCTTGGTGCTGCTAGCTTTGCACAAGGTGGTCACTACTCAAATATAAGTGCGAATTTCTCTAACCTTTCATCTCAAACAAGCGCAAATGCCCCAGCTGTTTCAAATGTGCGTGGTGGTGCATCTGCTGAGCCATCTGATGGTTTTGTATCAAGCGCAGCAGCTTCTAGTCAGCCTGTTCAGCCTGTGATAGCTCCTGCTAGAGCTTATATCACAGTAGATAGCGGCTCGGCACATAGTAGCGAGGTCTCAGAGAGCGATAGGAGCTATCCTTATATGCAATATAACTTTCATATCGAAAATGCTCCAGCAGGCTCACTTACTACTAATCTAAAGATCGATCTTGGCGGCCAAGCTACTAAGGGTGAAGACTATGAGCATCCTGAGTACTCAATGGACGGAGGCAATACATGGACGGCTGTTGATCCTGATATGGTGCTAAAAAACGTAGTTGTACAAGACGGCGTTATCAAATTTAGAATGAAAGTCATCGACGACTACGGACAACATGCTGGTAATCAAAATGAGGGCACAAAAATGAGCGATGAGGGCACACAAATCCATGCTAACATCACAGAATTTGGTAAATATAGTGAAGAGGCTACTATCTCTATAAGCTCAGACAACGGCCTTATAAGCTCAGACTCTGCATCTAGCAAAATAGTAGAAAACGATGACTTTGTTAAATTTGCTGGCGATGTAGATGCTGAGGGCAAGGAGCTTAACACAGGCATTGGCGATGATACTATCCACGCTAAAGAGGGCGATGTTAAAAACATTAATATCAAGATGGGTGATGGCGATGATCAGGCTATTTTTGAAAACCATACGATCATGAATACTACGATCGATGGCGGAAACGGAAGCGATATCATCAATCTAACAAGCAATGATAAGACGATCGACACAACTGTTTTAGGTGGAAACGGCGACGATGTAATCAAATTTACCACCAAAGACGGAGTATCAACTGGCAATGTTTTTGATGGTGGAGACGGCGTAGATACTTTGGTTATTGGTAGTAGAGATACATTTACAGATACGACTAATACTTATAAAAACTTTGAAAAAGTAGATGTTACGGCTCTTACAGAGGGCGAAGCAATCCAAATATCTGGCAAAGCCGACCTGGCTGCTATTATAGATAGATTTACAAATAACGGCTCACATGAGCTTACTCTTGTAACAGATAGAACGACTGAACCAGGTAAATTTTTTAATGGCGGTGTCTATTTTTGGAGTATTGTTGATGGCAGAAGCCCAAACATTAATGGTGGTAAACCTACTGGTGTCACAACAGAGCAAGATGAACATTTTTACAAGATGAGTTTTGAGCATAATGGCGAAAACTATGTACTAAACGTTCAAAATGAGATACCATATTCATATGCTATAACTGATTATCTTTAATTTTTATTCTGCCACTTCGGTGGCAGTTTTATTTTTATATTTCTAAATTTTTACAACCGCTCCAACCCCCAAAAATTCTAAATTTGCAAAATTCACAGTCATAAATATGTCACAACTGTACCAAAGTACAATGGTTTGATTTTAATAAAACCGCTAAATTTAAGAAAAAATTTAAAAAGGGAGACACATGTCAAAGGAAATAGGCGTAGTAAAAAATGTAACGCAAGGAAGCGTAAAAGCTGTAAGCCCAACAGGCGAAAGCAGAGAATTAAAAGTAGGTGACATAGTATATCAAGGTGAAAAGATAGTCACTGAAACAACTGACGCAAAAGTAGTAATAGCAAAAGCAGATGGAAAAGAGATAAGCCTAATAGGTAAAGACTCAATAAATTTAGACCAAAGCGTTAGTGAAAATTCTCAAACAACAGCTGATATAAATTCACTTCAAAAAGCAATACTTGGTGGTCAAGACCTTAACGCTCTTGAAGAGACTGCAGCTGGTGGAAACCAAGCTGGTGGAAACGCTGGAGGTGATGGAGTAAGTCTTGGTGCTGCTAGCTTTGCACAAGGTGGTCACTACTCAAATATAAGTGCGAATTTTAATGATCTTGGCGACCTAGGTGCTGTATTTGAATCTCCGGTTAGCTCAGTTGGCGGCGGACAGGGTGAAAATTTAGGTGACGGAGCGGCTACTGATAACGTAGTACCACCACAACCATTGCCACAACCACCATTGCCACCACAACCAAACGGAATAATCAAAATCCCACTCTCAGCACACAAAGGCGAGGACCCAGCAGCTGAGCTGATACCGGCATTTACAACAAAGATACCTAGCGGATATAGCGTGCAAAAGCAAGGTGATGGCAGAAGCTACCTAGTGCCTGATGATGGTGTGAATGAATTTACATACAATAATGGCTGGTACGTGAGCAACGACGGCCAGCTAGCTATCGGTCAAGACGAGGCTAAAAAGCTAGCAGTAACGAGCAACGCAAATGAGGGCAACTACCCAGATGATGGCACAGTAGCAAAGATAGTAGCTCCGAATGCACAGCTAAACGTTTTTGGCTCAGATATCAACGACGAAATAGTTGTAGATAATGCGCAGATAAATAATGTTTATGGCGGTGTTGGTGCTGATAAAATTTCAGGCATAAATTCTGCAAAGCTTAGCAACATCTCTGGTGGCTCTGGCGATGATGTGATCGATCTAAACAAAACTACGATCACTGGCATGGTTGTGGGCAACGAAGGCGACGATACTATAAATGTAGATAATGGCTCAAAAGTTGCTAAAAGTGTATATGGAAACGACGGAAAAGACACTATAACGATAGATAATAACTCTGTTGTTAGTAAGAATGTATTTGGTAACGCTGGCGAAGATACGATAGTAGTTCAAGGCGGTGCTAAGGTAGATGGCTGGGTGCTTGGCGATACAAAGACTAAAAATGATATGCATGAAAAACAGGTAAATCCATCTTTAGATATAACAGATAATGGCGCTGGTAATGACACCATAAAAATAAGTGGCGCAGGAACTAGTGTAAAAAATATAGGTGGTGGAAACGGCGATGATACCATCACAGTAGAAAATGGTGCGCGTGTTGTACTTATCCAAGCAGATGAGGGCGACGATACCATAACTGTAACTGGCGCTGGCACATTCACAAGCGCAGTAAACGGCAGAGGTGGCGACGATACTATCTTAGTTAGCGACCAAGCAACGGTTGAAGGAGTAATCGGCAGATGGGGCAATGACAACATAACTGTAACAGGTGCTGGCACTACTGTGACTGAGTATGTAGAGGGCAACGAAGATGCTGATACTATTAGAATTTTAGACGGAGCTACTGTAAATCAATATGTAAGCGGTGGTCGTGGCGAGGCGCCTAGCGTATATGGTGGCGCTCAAGACTCTGATAAAAATACAGTGATCATCAAAAATGCCACAGTAAAAGGCGCCGTAGAAGGTAGCACTCGCGGTGGTGATAGCGAGATCGAAATTTCGGGCTCTACTATAAATGGTAAAGTAGTTGGCTCTAGCGACGGTACAAAAGCTAGCAAACTTAGCATAGAAGATGGCTCTGTGGACTTTAGTAAGGTTGAGAAAATAACAAGCCTTGAGCTTGGCGGAGCTGATAAAAATTTAAATATCACGCTAACTAAAGATGATATCCTTAGAAACAACGAGCTTAAGATAGATGGCGAAAATGGCGATAGAGTAACGCTAGATGGCGGCTTTATAGAAGCTGGCTCGCATGATGGCTACAAAACATACACAGCAAACCACTCAGGCACTACGGTAAGTGTTGAGATAAGAAACGACGTCGTTGTAGATATATAATAAATTTGGTCTAAAAGGGAAACCTTTTGGACCAAAAACTTTTCTCTAAATTTATACTCAAATTTTAAAAATACCAATCAAATTTCATTGCTTTGTCAAATTTTTATTAAATTATAAAAATATATTATGCTTAAATTGCATATTAATGCAATAGTATATATTATTTGCAAGTTAAATATAAAAATATATACTTTAAAAAGGAATAAAATGAGAAAAATTTTTACTGTCCTTGTGGTTCTGCTAACTACCTTGAGCATAAATGCCGCCGAGGTTAGAGAGATCAAAGATATCTCTGGCGATATCGTCAAAGTCCCAGTAAATGTCGAAAAGATCGCCACGCTTTGGTATGCAAATAACCAGATCGTCTTGATGCTAGGTGGGGCTGATAAGATAGTAGCGACGACCGATCTTATCAAAAATAACAAGTGGTTTGCGCATGTATATCCTAGAATTTCGAGCATACCAAATGGCGTAAGTGCCAAGAGTTTGCAGGTTGAAGAGCTAGTTAAACTAAACCCAGATATCGTCATAGCTGCTGATAAAAACAACAAAGAAGAGCTAGCTAAAAACGGCTTTACCGTTCTTTATCCGTCATTTACCAACCACGCAGACATGAAAAAGAGCATATCCATCATGGCCGAAGTCATAGGTGGTGACGCGCCAAAGATAGCCAAGAAATTTAACGACTATTTTGATCAAAACCTTCAAAAAGTACTAAGCAAAACAGATAAGATCGCAACGTCAGATAGACCAAAAGTGCTTCACATAGCAGAAGGTAAAAATTTATTTAAAGTAGATGGCTTAAATAACCATAATCGACGAGTGGATCAGCGTTGCAGGTGGCGTAAATGCGGTGCAAGCAAAGGGCAATATGCTCGAGCTTAACGATGAAGAGATACCAAATTTAAATCCAGACGTGATCATCATAGGCAGAGCCAAAGCACCAGAAATTTTAAAAAAGCTATATGAAGATCAAGTCTATGCTGGCACAAACGCTGTCAAAAACAAAAAAGTCTATGTAAATCCAGCTGGCGTCTTTAGCTGGGATAGATATGGCGCCGAGGGTGCTTTGCAAATTTTATGGGCGGCGAAGACTCTGCATCCTGAGCTTTTTTGAAGATCTGGACATTGTGGCTGAAACAAAGAAATTTTATAAAGAATTTCTGCACTACGACCTAACCGATAAAGAGGCTGACTGCATCTTAAACGGTCTAGACCCAGAGGGTAAATAGAAATTTATGGTGAGTATAGTTACGATGTTAGAGCTTTTAGGTTGTTTTTATAATTTTTAGTATTGTTTTGGGTATTAAATAAAGGACAAAAATGCAAACCATACAAGCAAATTTCACAGCTAGTATAAGCGAGCTAAAAAAGTCTCCAGCTCAAATTTTAAAACAAGCTGGAGATAATGTCGCAGCTATACTAAACCACAATGTCCCTAGTGCATATCTAGTACCTAGTGCTGTCTATGAAAAAATGGCAGAGATAATAGAAGAGTATCATCTAAGTAAAGTAGTAGATGCCGCTCTAGCAAGTGGTGAAAAACCAGTAAAAGTAAGTCTAGATGAGCTATGAGTGTGATTTTTGCCAAGTGTTTTAAAAGAGTGGCAAAAGCTAGACAATAGCATAAAGGTGCAGTTAAAAAAGAAGCTAAGTGGGCGTCTAGAAAACCCAAAGGTTGCCAAGGACAAGCTACTAGGCTATGAAGATGTCTACTTGAGATAAAATTTATTTATCAGTAAAAATAAAAGCAAATTTATAGAAAGCATCTTGTAAAATAAAACAATCCTGAAAAAATGTACCGCTTTTTATAAAAACTGTACCATACTTTTAGGAAATTTTAAAGAAAGGGAAAGAACAAAAGCATCACTGCTAGTGCCTAAAATAGGGTGTTTTGGTGTCACGGGGGAGACTTGAACTCCCGACCTCCGGCTTATGAGGATTTTTTATATGAGCTCACAAAAGCCTGAAATACGCACTTTAGACGATTTTTTACTTAGTCATTACGTAAAACTGTTCCATTTTTGACCGGTTGACTATTAAATATGGGACAACACTTAAGGGAGCGAAACGGTATATATTACTACCGAGCTACACTTGCTCCAAGCATCAGAAAATTTTTTAACGAAAAGCGAGAAATTTGCTTCTCCACATCCACTAATCTCTTGGAAAAAGCCAGAAAAAGGGCTAAAATTCTAGATAATAATCTTTACCTGATAAAAAGGGCGGTTCACATGAATCTTAGTGATAGCATAATCCAATCTTTTGTAAATTCGTTTATGAAAGTGAAGCTTAGTAAGAGTATCAAAGAGCACTCTCTTCTTAACAAGAAGATGGATGTAGAATTTCTAAATGCGCTCAATGACTACTTTAAACAAAGTTTGATAGATGGCGATCTACCTCAAATTTTAATTAAGGATATAAGCAATATCACTAACACTGCTGGCGCTCTTGGTAGTAATGATAAAGAGAACATAGGGCAAACTCTTTTAGAGAAGAATATACTAACACTTAACTATCTTGTATCAAAGCTTGAGAAGAGCAGCGTGCTCTTTGATGATAAGCGTGAGCAATACTTTCTCGAAGATGATTCTAGCGATAACTTAGCCAAACATGCCAAACCTAGTTCGTTTGACGCTAAGGACATAGCTTCATTCCAAGAAAATATAAAAGAGCTTGAAGATAGTGGTTGTTTGCCCATTACGGATGGACAGCTTAAGGCTATGGCTCAGAGGATTAGCGAAACGGTTTATGCCATACTAGATCAAAAGTATGGCTCGACCTCAAATTTAAAGCTAGTAAGAACAAATAATAGCCATAGAAGCATGGAAGATATCATAATGGATCCAAATCCACCAAAAAATATCAAGATAAAATTAGATGAAGATAGTAGCTTTAGTATTTTTAATCCTAGCGCCCAAGTAACACAAGAGTATGAGATTAGAAAAGCATTGCAAGTGGCATCTGGCTCTAGCAATCAATTCTCAGCTTTAAATTTAGAAGATCAAAAGAGCTTAAAAGATGCATTCGAGATATTTGAGACAAACACTAAAAGAGCTGACAAGTGGTCGACAGATACGCAAAGATTAGTTACTGGCGTAAAAAAGCTCTTATTTTTATACTTTAAAGAAGATACGCCAGTGTATAAGATCACAAGAGATAATTTGCTTGAATTTAGAGATCTTCTTTATAAAATTCCAACTAAGCTAGCTCAAAAGAGTAGGTATAAAGATAAAAGTTTATCTCAGATACTTAAGCTAGGAGAAAAGGACGATAAACTCTCTGAGCCTACTATCCAAAAATATATGATAAGGGTTATTCAGTTTTTTAACTACTGCTTTGATAGTGGCTATATAGGTAAAAGCATAACTGCAAAAATGAACGTCAAGATAGACATAGACCCTAGCGAAAGGGCAGTGCTTCCATACGAAGCATCAGAAGCTAGGAAGATCTTTGAGATAGTAACTAGTATCAAACAAAGTGGTAAATCACCAAGTTCAAGGATAGAGGCTAGTGAGCTCTACTACGTCACAATGATAGCTGCTTATAGTGGCATGAGGATAAAAGAGATCACACAACTTCATAAAGAAGATATAGTCTTAAAAGATGGAATTTACTGCTTTAACATCAACACAAATGATGGTAAAACTACCAAGACTAAAAACAGCATTAGGTTTGTGCCCATCCATAGTAAGCTCATAGATCTAGGTTTGTTAGAATATGTTAATAGCAAGAAAAGCGGAAATATATTTAAGGTAAGCAATAAGGACTTCTCTGAAATTTTTAGAAGCCAGATCCAAAGAAAGTTTATAGACAAAGACTCTAAAAAGACCTTCTACTCTTTTAGACACTACTTTATAGACTATCTAGTGCAGCGCGAGGTAGAAGCTAACCTTATAGCTCAGATAGTAGGACATGAAAAGCAGTATAAAATTTTGCTAAACACTTATGCCAAGCCCATTAACGCTAATACACTAAAGGCTAAAGTAGAGATGGTATCGTATGAAAATGAATAGGGGCAAATTTCAAAGCATGAGTTTTAAGACTATCTTTATATCTTATTTAGTATTATTTTAGGTATTAAATAAAGGATAAAAATGCAAACCATACAAGCAAATTTCACAGCTAGCATAAGCGAGCTAAAAAAGTCTCCAGCTCAAATTTTAAAACAAGCTGGAGATAATGTTGTAGCTATACTAAACCACAATGTCCCTAGCGCCTATCTAGTACCCAGCTCTGTCTATGAAAAAATGGCAGAGATAATAGAAGAGTATCATCTAAGTAAAGCAGTAGACGCTGCTCTAGCAAGTGGTGAAAAACCAGTAAAAGTAAGTCTAGATGAGTTATGAGTTAGAGTTCTTGCCAAGTGCTTTAAAAGAGTGGCAAAAGCTTGACAATAGCATAAAAGTGCAGTTTAAAAAGAAGCTAAGTGAGCGTCTAGAAAACCCAAAGGTTACCAAAGACAAGCTACGAGGCTATGAAGATGTCTACAAGATCAAGCTAAGAGATGTCGGCTACCGCTTGGCATATCAAGTAAAAGATGACGAGATCGTAGTATTGGTGCTAGTTGTCGGCAAAAGAGAGAATAACGAAGTGTATGAGATGCTAAAGGATAAATTTAACTAAGCATAAAGCTAGACTTTAGTTATCTTTGATCTGTTAGCAGTTAATTTCATATTGCTAGCTTGTCCTATCTAAAGTGCTCTTTTATGATGAGTATAACCCCCTACATTTTTATTATTTTATTTTCTTAATTTCATACCAGACTAAATCTCTAAGAGAAATTTAAAAGCTACAAAAATTATATTATATATTTCATAGTATTTTTAAAAAACACGCATTTTAGCGGCCTGAAGCCTACCGAATTCCTTGTTTTAGGCTATGAAATTTTATAAAATAACCTTAAAAGATATTTAAAGAGCAAGTCTGACAAAAATTTTTATGGCATAGGATTTTTTGAGTGGCTTCTTCTTAGATTGGGAGTAAATTTACGTGAGTTCTGAAAAGATAAAAAAACGCAAGGTAACCAAAGTCATAACTAAAAGACTTAGGCTAAGTAATGCAGAATGGTTGGTAGTTAATGATAAATTACAAGAAAGTGGCCTAACTTTCTCAAAATTTGCCCTAAGAGCTATGTTGTCTAAGCAGATTTATGCACCAATTATGAGAGAGCTTTTAGCTGAACTATCTAGACATGGACAAAACATAAACCAAATAGCCGCCAAACTAAATAGTGGGCAAAGCCTAGATAGAGTTGGTATTGAGATCATAGCGGACGATAATGATGTCTTACATAAAGTATATGAAGCATTGGGTAAATAATATGTCGCTTGATTTACATTGCATCAATACAAATAAAGGCACTAATGATGCTAGTTAAATTTCTTCGTACTTATACTGGTGGTGGCCTTGGGAGCATAAATTATCTTTTAAATGAGAGAAAGGCTGCTGGAACAGCAAGAGTTATAAAAGGTGATGAAAATTTAACTAGAGCTATTATAAAAGGCATCACCTATAAACAAAAGACCTGCTTTGGTGTTTTATCATTTGAAGAGAAGTATGACTTTTTGACTGAAGAGCAAAAACTAAAAATCATTAAGGATTTTGAACGTGCTCTTTTGGGTGAATATATGCTTGAACGTACAAATGTATTATGGGTAGAGCATTCTGATAAGGATGGACGGCTTGAGTTAAATTTCCTTATCCCTAAGATAGATCTTGAAACAGACAGGTCATTTAATCCTTATTTTGCTAAATATGATCAAACTAGAATAGATCTAATCAAAAAGATCATTAACGATGAGTATGGACTATCAAGTCCAGATGATCCAGCAAAAGAGCAAACTATATTGTCTAGCAAGAAAAACATCAATCATTATAAAAATTTGGAAGAGCTCGACCAAAAGCTGCACGATCTGGTTAAGCAAGGCTATATTAAAAATAGAGACCACATGATTGAACTTCTTAAACAAAATGGTATCGAAATAACCAGGATCAACAAAAAAGGCATAACGATCATACTGCCTACTAAAAAAACAAAAAATCGTCTAAAAGGAGGAATATACGATGCAGACTTCACCAGTGCTCAAAGACTTGGAGAACTCAGCCAAAGCTCAAGCAGAAGAATTAGAGAATTCCATGATAGAAATACACAAGCAGAGTGCAGAGAAAATAGGCGAAAACTTGAGGAGCTTATTGTTAAAAGAGATAGATTTAATCAAGAAAGATATGTCGAAAGAACTTCAAAAAACAATATCCTTGCATCACAAGGACAGATCGGTGATAATCTCGCTATCAGCGGCTACCGCACTAATTTTGGGAATAGCAATTGGCTGGGTAGTGCACGCAATGATATTAAAGGAAGAAGTAGCTTGGACGATACCAAAACAATGGAGATACAGCCAACCTACTGCGGACAAGACCCAGAGGGAGTATTACATATCGATTCCAAAAGACAAAGAGATAATAGAGAACGAGAGCAGGAAATTTATATTAATGAAAATGGAGTAGAGGATGACAGCATTAGAGAAAGCATTGCTAGAAGAGAACGAGCGCTTGACGAAGACGATCGAAGACGAAAGGAGCAAGCACGAATTAGAAACAATGAATTTGCAACAAGACTGCGAGAAGAAGCTCGCGATATTACAGACAAATGTGACAGAGCTAACAAAGAAAGTCAAGAGCTTGAACAAAGATTGCAACGACGCCTTAACGGAATCTTTGCAGCAACAAAGAGATATGTACGAGAGTTCAATATCTTGCTTGGAAGAAAAATTAAAAAATTCAGAAGAAAAATTCCAAAATTTGAGAGAAGAATACGAGAACTTACAGATAGAGCACAAGATGCTACAAGAATATGTAGAGAATTTATAGAGGAGCGTGAATACTCCAAAAAAGCCAGCATGTATCACCATGTGAGTGATGTATGCAAGGAAAAAACTCAAAGTCTAGATATGTTTTAAACGTAGAGACTCTACTAAGTTTATTACATAATCATCTCATTTATTACTTCCAAACATTATTTGTTACGTTGCCATTTTAAAAATATACTAAAATATATTTTGTAGATCATAAAAAATAATTTAGTCTAATTATTTTTGTTCTTATGGCTGCCTTTAATCAACTTAAGCTTTTATTAAAAAAAGCCTATCTTGCATGGCCACTTTAATAAAGAAAATATTTTTTAAGCGTGGGTCAAGGGAGCGGCAAGCTATCCTTGCGAGCCTCTATGGAGATGCAAATGGTAACATTTTGTAGCTACATAGAGTATGCTCGCCCTAATATCTGAATTGAATTTTGGCGCATACTGGAATTAAATCAGTCCCACCAAAGAATGACTTAGTAAAAGTAAATTTTTGTAATTTTTGTGATTTTTGTGATTGGCATATTTGTCACTTGTTTATTTTGACTGATAAATTTGGATAGTCAATTATTTTATGGTTACTTTAATTAAAACTTAAAAAGCAAGAAGCTAGGAGGCAAACCACGAATGATATTAGCATCTTAAGCACCAATATAAATTCATACACTAAGCAACAGCACAAACAAGGCAGGTCTGCAAATTTTAGTGATATTTTTAACCAAAAGACCAAAGAAAAGATTAGCGAGCCAAACCTGTAACAACTTGTCAAGGACTTTCTAATCATTTTTATCATTTTTTTGATGTTTTTCACTCTCAATTTCTCTAAGCATTATGCGTTTCAATTTGTCTTGCATTGTTTCAGTAGTATTTTTATTAAAATGTACAACAACTTCATAGGTAGTTTTTCCAATCTTCTTTATTGTTTTTGTTTCTGTATTATTTTTTTGCATATCATCATTCCTTTTCTTGCAATTAAAAAGCGATTAGAATTTTTTACTTTTCCAATCGCTTTCATTCATCTATTAAGTTTTGTGCTTTCTTCAGCTTTTCTTTGCTCTGTATTTTTCTTCTATCAAGTCCCGTTATCCTAAGAGGTAAACACATCTCGATTATCCTTGAATAAATCCTGCCAAGCATTATATCTTCCTGTTCTTTTTCTATATCTTTGAAATTAAGGTTAGTAGTTATAATGGTTGGTCTTGCCTTTAGGTATCTTGCATTGATTACATTGTAAATTTGCTCTAAGGCATATTCTGTATTTCTCTCTATTCCAAAATCATCAAGAATTAGTAGGGTAGGGCTTGTTATCTATTCGATATATTCGTTTCTATCAAGATTAAAGCCGCCTTTTTGTAAGTCGTTTAATATCTGTGCAAAGTTCCTCATTTTTACTGTATGGCTATATTCTGTAATTATAGCGTTGGCAATAGCACAAGCTACATAGGTCTTGCCACTTCCTACATTTCCGTAAAGTAACAGTCCAACATTATCTTTTCTCATTTCTTCAAAATGTTTTACATAGTTCTTTGCTTTTTTGATGATTTCCTTATCTGTATCTTCATCGGCATTTTTAAAGGTGTAGGCTATTTGATTTTTGGATATAAAGCAGCTTTGTCTCAACCTATCTTGTTTTAACAGTTTTTTCTTGTTCAGCTCTATCTCTATCACATTTACAAGCCGTTCTGATAATCATAGGCTTATCCAACATCGGAATTACCTTACCGTCTATTCTTTCATTACAAATCTTGCAATAGATATGTCCGTCTTCTTCATAGTGAGTATCTTTGTTGTAGATAAAATCTGTCCCTTGAATTTTTGTAGTAATCATATTTTCTTTATCATTCATAATTTTAGTCTCCTTTTCTACATCAGGCTCTATAATGCGTTTTTAAGGCTTATTTTTATCTTAACCATAGTCTGACACCTCTTTTATGATTAAACCCTTAAAAACACCTTTTATAGGCTGTCGCTGTCTTCATAGTTGGTTGAATAGGTTCTATGGCTTTTATTTTGATTATTTTTCTGTGATAGCTTTTCTTTATCCTGTTCATACCAATTCATACCAATTAAGGATTGTTACATAGTGGTCTTTGTAGTCTGTGCCTTTACTTTTGATATATCTTAATAGCTTTTCAGTCATTGTATCTGTATGACCTTTCAGCCTATCTTTTAGATTTTGGTATTTTTCATCGGTTAAATGAATATTTTGATACTCTCCATAAAGGGACACTGGGGCAACCTGTTCTATTCTCCTCTTATCTAATCTACCCTTAACTATACTATGCGGACAAACGGTTGACACTTGGTTGTCATTTGGTATACCAAGATTTTCAACCTTGATATATGCTCCATTTTCCGTTTGCGTTATACTTTGCTTTTCTTCAAGATACATCGTTTCTTTTCGTCTGTCATTTCTGATGTAGTTATTTATCTTCCAATAGGTAATGACTATAACCCCTCTTTAAAAGACAATTACAAAACCTTTTGTAATTAGAATTTTTAAGTCATCATCATCTGCCCTCATAGATAGATGAAAATACAGGCATTGGCTACTTAATGGCATATCCAAAAATAAGTCGCTATCCACTATCTTTATTGAAAACATCCTTTTATCTGCCATTTTTCTCTCCTATCTTTTGTTATGAAAATGTAGCAACAAATCGTTACTCCTTTTATCTTTTAAGGAAGTCGTGTTTCACTACCCCCTTTGATTAGTACTGTCTTTGATTTAGGTACACTCCCATTTTGGGAATGTGGCATTTGTCATCTTCTTATTTTTCTTTTGTTGTTTTAGATGTCGGTCTTAAAAATACTTTTGCTTTTCTATAAACTGAATGAGCGTTTTGAAACGGTACAATAGAAAAAGCCGACTTTTGTTGTTTCAGTATGTCGGCTTAATGTAAGCTATCTGTTTCAAATTTTTATTGTCAAGGGTGAGCGATAGTGAATGTGCTTTACCCTTGATGATAAAAAAGCGAATGAATTATATTCAGTTGTCTTTTGCCTTTAATACGGAAAAATGCTTCGGCTTTTTTCTTTGCTCCCCGCAAGGGTAAAAGCACCGCAGGTCGCAAGGACACCTAAAGGGTGTATAATTGCGCCCTTAGAAAATCTAAGGGAATTACAATTATACTATGTCCTTGCGTTTCTTAGTCTTTTTGAAATGCTCTTTGCAAAATAGCCTTTATTTCTTCATTACTTTTCTCGCTTGCTCCCTCAATTAAACTTTCTAAGATTGCTCCTCGCTCTATCAATCTATGGTTTCGCTTTTTTCTTTCTTCAAGGCTCGTTTGCTTTCTGATTTTCTTTTCCTGATTTTTAAGCTGAGATAGTTTCTTTTCATATTTTTTTTCTTCTTACTTGCTTTCAATCTTTTCTTTTACTTTTTCTAATTCTGTTTTTATTGTCCATAAATTTCATCTCCTTTCAAGTTTTTTTCATAAGAAAAGACGATAGATGTTTTACTTTCTATCGTCTTGAATCTGTATTATTCAGCTCGACAAACTGAAATTTGACTTACTTCTTGTATTTCTCAACGATTATGCCTGCTACAATACCTACAATAAATCCCGCCGTAGTAACAGCCGAAAACTTAAACTTACCCCAAAGAGAAGGAAGCGCAGAAATCGCAAGTGCATACCAAAACAGATTACTACTGAGCAACCAACCATATAAATAACTATGCTCACCAGTTGAAATATTAGTAAATAGCCAACCAATCAAGTTGCTCTCACCAATATATCACCAGATATACAGCTATGTATCCCAATGTTATATAAACATTTTTCTTTCTCAAGTATAATCACAATCCTTTGTCAAACGGGAATTTTATTTTCCTGTCACTCGTTTATAGGATCATAGTCGGAAGGGACAGGTGCTACTATACTTACAAAGATGATATCCTCATCTCCAGTATTTTTTGCTCCGTGGCAGGAGTCTTTCTTCGATACTATGACATGGCCTTTCTTGAATGGAACCTCTTCATTAGGCTGGGGGTAGAATATTCCCTCTCCCTGAAGGACGATCCATATATCGTCGGAATTGTGGTGATAGTGCTTTTGCAATGTCTGACCGGGTTTGATAACCCAGACCGATCCGCCTGTAGATTCTGTCTGATAAAACGGTGTTCTGACAGCCTTTTCCGGATCCTCTTTTTTTACAAGGTCCATGCAATAGATTCTCTGTTCGCTCATGATTATTTGCTCCTTTGTATTCCATAGTTTAATCGAAAAAATGCGATTTAATGATATACCGACAAATTCTAATTTGTCTACTTCTTTATGTTTTTTAATCTCTCATCATAATATTCTTCTACAAATTTATGATTTTGGTGTTTTTCAATTTGCTTAGTGATAAGCTCTATCATTTGCTCATTTTGTTCTACTGTGTAGTTGAAATTTTTCCAATGAGAAACATTGTCTAAACATATTTCAACCAACTTTTCAAAGGTTAATACCCTTTCATTATCGGAATAATATGTTTCTTTTATATTTTTTGTTGTTGTAACTTGTATATTAGCCTCATATAGAGTGTTCAATACATCAGAGCTAATAGAAGTATCAAGAGTTGCTAAAAACATTTCTCTTGCACCTGTTCTTCCCATTTCTTCAGGTACTTCTTGCCATCTTTCTCTTAATGTGGTTTTTGCACTAATTAAGACAGTATTTCTCTTATTTACAATGTATTCTAAAACACCCGGAGAAACTAAATCTACCAATTTACCAAGACCTTTATTGACAAACTCTTGTTTACCTATATTACCTTGACTGTCAAGTGGAATCCCTGCACCAATCAAAATGAGTTCTATAATACTTTCAAATTCTTTACCTGCTCTACTCCTCCTACTTTGAGTATTTGACAAAGTCAAAGCATATATATGTTCCGGAAATTCTTCCACAAACCAAGTAATTGCCTCTATTGGTGTAAGAGTTTTGATATACTCATCATCAACTAACTCTTTTAGCATTTTTGAAGTAAAGTCTTTTTCTAATGGCTGAAATTCACTCCAACAGCTATTTCTAAGTTTTTCAACAACTTCACTTGCATTACTTAAAAAGAATTCTTTAGGGACTTTGTCGTATCCTAATGTAATAAAATTATCATAAACTAAGTCATAAGGCTGTTTAAAGCCTTCTTTCCTTTTTTCTTTAACTAAGTTTTTATATTCATCAAGAGAAATATTTGCCATAACTCTTTTCCTTTCTTGAAAAATTTTCTTCTATATGGTACAATAGTGTCAAATAGAGGACAGTTAGTCCTTGAAATAACATATATAAAAAGGAGAATATATATGAATATTATACCACAAATCATAGATAATTCCCCTGCTATTTTAATAAAAAATAAGCGTATCAGATTACAAATGACTCAAAAAGAATTAGCTGATGCTGTTGGTATGTCCAAATTCGGAGATAGGACAATTCGCAGATGGGAAAATGGAGAAAGTCAGCCATCGTCCATTGAGCTGAAACATATTTTATCATTTCCTGAAAAAGTACCTTTCCCCAATAATGAAAATGCCCCCTATAAAATCATTGATTTATTTGCCGGAATTGGTGGTACAAGGCTTGGATTTTACCAAACAGGTAAAACAAATGTCGTATTCAGTAGTGAAATTGATAAATTTGCAGTAAAAACATATAAGGCAAATTTTGGTGAAACTCCTTTTGGAGATATTACAAAAATATCTGAAAAAGATATTCCTAATCATGATATTATTGTCGGTGGTTTTCCTTGTCAAGCATTTAGTCAAGCCGGTAAAAAGCTTGGTTTTGAAGATACTCGTGGAACATTATTTTTTGAAATTGCAAGAATTATTAAAGAGAAACGACCTAAGGCATTTCTTCTTGAAAATGTCAAAAACCTAAAATCTCACGATAAAGGTCGTACCTATAAAACAATAGAAAAAACATTAAAGGATTTAAACTACGATGTTCATTCTATTATACTTAAAGCAAAAGACTTCGGTGTTCCACAAAATAGAGAGCGTATTTACATTGTTGGATTTGATAAGGATAAAATAGATAACTATAAAGATTTTTCTTTTCCAATTCCTCCCTGCCCAGATGTTTCTGTGGGAAATATTTTAGAGCAAAATGTTGATACTAAATACACCATTTCAAATGCACTTTGGCAAGGTCATCAACGACGAAAGAAAGAACATAAAATAAAGGGAAATGGATTTGGTTACACATTGTTCAATGAAAACAGTCCTTATACAAATACATTATCTGCAAGATATTATAAAGACGGGAGTGAAATACTTATTGAGCAAAAAGGAAAAAATCCACGAAAACTAACACCTCGTGAAGCTGCAAGACTTCAAGGCTTCCCCGAAAACTATATCATTCCTGTAAGTGATACTCAAAGTTACAAACAGTTTGGTAATTCTGTTGCCGTTACTGTTATCCATGCAATTGCAAATAACATAATTGATATACTTGATACCTGTACTAAAAAAGAGATTGACTAACTTCAATCTCTTTTTTCTAACTTATTAACTTGTATACCTGCCCTTTTCAGAACCTTTAATTTTTCTTGTTTTCTCTGTTCTCTCCTTGCCTTATACCTTTCCTCATATTCCTGTTGTTTTCCATTTACTTTACGCTTTAAGTAGTTTTGATGAAGTCTATCTTTTCTTTCCTTGATTTTTCTCTCTTCTTCCTCAATTTTTAATCTTTCTTCTTCTTCTTCTTCAGTCAATTCTTCTTTTGGTGGCTCATAGTTACCGATAAAATTAAAATATATCTCTATTTTTTGCTTTGATGTTTGACTACCTTTTCTATTCCTTTCATGAACAATAATCTTTTCTACAAACTCATTTATCATTGTAGTTGTAAGTTCATCAAAATTTTCATATCGGCTTATTAGAGATATAAACTTTTTCGCCTTATCTGTTTCTTTTTCATATCTTGATATTGCAAACTCTAAGTCTTTAATTTCTTTGCTTAAAGCTATTTGCTCTGTTTCATATTGACTGTTAAGTATCTCATATCTATTACTTGGTATTTTTTCAAGTATCATATCTTCGTAAATACGGCACATCAATCGTTCAAGTTCCTGAAGCCTGTTTTTACTTTCCATTAATCTTATTTTTTTCTTTTCTATCTCTACTTTTTCCTTTTCTTCCATTTCATTTTAAATGGAACGGATAAAGGCTTCGTGATCTTCATCAAGATATTTTTTAATGTCTTTTAAGGTTTCCTGTATAAGGTTTAAGACTGCTTCCGCTTTTATCCTGTGAGTAGATGGACAAAGCGTTCCACAGGGTACTTTCGTGTAAGCACTGCAAGTGTAATAGGGAATATTTTTGTAATTACTTGTTCTATGAACATACATTTTACTGCCACAATCTGCATAATACATAAGCCCAGTTAAAGGGTGATATTCTCCCCAACCATCGGGATACCTTTTTACATTTCCTCTTATCCTTTGCACATTATCAAAGGTTTCTTGGTCTATAATTGCCTCGTGGGTATTTTCAAATATCAGCCAGTTTTCTTCAGATACATATTTGCTTTTCTTATCCTTGAAATGCTTTCTTGTTTTGAAGTTTACAGTATGACCTAAATATTCCTGTTTCTTTAAGATACTTACAATTGTAGAACTGCACCAGCGATAAGGATGTTCAAACACTTTGCTTTGATGTAGTCCATATCCTAATTTTTGCTGATGGTAAGCAGGTATATCTACTTTTTCACTTTCCAATATCTTTGCTATTCGATACGGACCATTGCCTTGCATGGTCAGATTGAATATTCTCCTTACTATCTCCGCTGCTTTTTCATCTACAATCCACTTATCTTTGTCTTTTTCATCTTTGATATATCCATAAGGTGGAGAGCTTGCCGTATGCTTTCCGCTTTCCCCTTTTGACCTGAATGTAGATTGTATTTTTCTTGAAGTATCTCTTGTATACCATTCATTCATAATATTTCTAAAAGGGGTAAAATCATCTTCTCTATAAAAGCTATCTACATTATCATTGATAGCAATGAGCCTAACTCCCTTTTGTCTTAAGATTTCCATACATTGACCGACTTTAAGATAGTCTCTGCCAAGTCTACTCATATCTTTTACGATTATACAACCTATTATATTACCTTGATTAACTCCGTTCATCATTGCCATAAAGCCCGGTCTATCAAACTGTGTTCCGCTTATTCCATCATCTGTAAAATGTATGATGTTGCTTAAATTATTTTTACCTGCATATTCTTCAAGGATTTTCTTTTGATTTACAATAGAATTGCTTTCTCCTTGAAGTTCATCATCACGACTTAATCTCTCATAGAGTGCTGTTATCTTTTCATAATTCCTCATTTTTACCCCCTTTCTCTTAGTTTCTTAAATAAAAAAGAATTAAGAAGTACATATTTCACTAATATAGTGATTAAGTGTTCTCCTTAATTCTATTACTCCAAGAACCAGCTAAATTTACTTATACCACTTCTTAACAAAATAGCCTTATCTCTTTAAATTTTAATGATCTTCAAGCTTATGGCTACACAGTAGATAAAGCTGGCTTTATGGGAGCTGATTTTAACAAAGCAGCAGGCTTGCCGCAAGACTTTAAAATCCATAAAAGCACGCTTGATGAACTTAATAGATTTGCCGAGCGAAACCATGTGTTAAACCGCATCAAGAGCAAGGACGAGCAGATAAAGATCTTTGATAACATCGATATGGCCGACACCATAAAGCACTACTACAGACTATTTGATCAAATGACCTCTGCTTTAGGTGATGATAAAAAGAGCTACACCCTTGCAGATATAGACAAACTACCAAAAGGCTACAGCACAAAAGGCACTCACTATGATGCCAAAGGACACTTGCTAAAAGATCTATCAAACTCCACTATCTCAAATATCTACTCTAGCACTGATGAGCTAAATAGCGCCAAAACTCTTAGCAAAGAGCTTTCAAGTGCAGGAGTTAGGCTCATAGTAAAAGAGGTTGATTTTACTATGAGCGAAGCAGGCGATGAGTTTAGCTTTAGCCCTGATATGTCGGTATATCAAGCAGATGAAGGCTACAGCAAAGAGGCTCTTTTTATGGGATTTTTGCGCAGCTCTAGACCACTACCAAGTGATAGTGCAAAGACTAAGCTTAGCAGTGCTGCACTAAATGATATCTCAAACACTGGAGAGCATAAAGAGTATTTTGTGGATTTTGAAAAAGTGGGTAAAGATAGTGAGAGCATAAAAGCGCTCATAAAAGAAAGACTTAAAGAGCTAACTCTTTTAATGTATGCAAGATTAAAGAACATTAACGCAGAAAGTGTTACCTCAAACGAATATGAGAAATTTAAACCAACTAGCGAGAATATAAATTCTCTAGCAAATTCTTGGAGTGAGAGGATAAGTTCTATTAGCAAGACTTTTGTGTAGAGATAAGTTATATATAAACTAAATTATTGAAAGGTCGATTTACAAACTAAGAAATACAAAAGGCTTTTAAATATGATAAGCAGTGTAAATGGATTTACATATCAAAATATGAGGTATGAGCCAGCTGGAGCGGAAGAGAAAAACATACAAGCAAAAGTAGAGCAACAACCTGATAAAAATAAAATAAACGATGATAGCAATAACGCTGTAGCAAATAGCGCTCTACAGCGCATTTTTGGTAACTACATGAGTGGTATTGCAGCTGATGGTAGGATAACCATTTGGGGTAAAGCAACAGGACTTGATAACTCGATAAGCAAGGACGAAGCAAATTCTTTATTGCGTTTTATACAAGAGAGCAAGACAGGCGATTTTATGCCAATGATATCTGATGATATTAGTGATGAGCTGTTAAACTCAGCTGATCTGAGCATCAGTGAATTTAAAGAACGCTGGTTACAAGATAGAGCAAGGATGGCAGAGAAGCTAGAAAAGAGCAATGAAGTTTTTTTCGCACAAGTAGATGCTATGAATGAAGAAGCTCAAAGAATTTTAAATAATAAAAACAATGAGCCAGGCTCAAATGACATAAAAGAAGAAAATTTTAAGCCTATTCAGGGACATAGCAAAAACACTGAAACTTATGACTTTACTAAGGATGAAAAATTTTCATATTTACTTAAGCTTCAAGAGCTTGAGAGAGAACGTGGTATCGATGTGCTTCGTATCATGCAAAAGCTTGAAGAAAATGGTAAAAAGGTTGTCGATAAAAAGGTTTAAATTTATCTTTGTATTTAGTGCAAGCCGCCACTAAGTCATCCTATGACAAGATAGAGGATGATCCTCGTTTTGCTTTATCCATCAAACCATCTTATTTAAAATTTGCTTCTTATCTATCTTTTGCATAAGCTCTAAGACGTCTATGCCTCTTTTTTCTTTGAAATTTAAAAGCTCTCTTGCATAGAGAAATTTTTGATCCTTGTTTATATCATAGGTCTCATACTTCTTCTTAACCTGCATAGGTTTAAATTTCTTCTCACTTTGCTCTTTGGCTAAATTTGCATTGTATTCTTGTTCTTCTTTGATTATCTGCTTTCTTTGTTCTTCAACATCCTTTGTAGCTTTTTCTCTTGCTTTGGCAAATAAAGTCTTAAATTCATCTATACTTAGATCGGTTCTATCTAAAAGACTAAGCGACTCCTTGTTATTATTTGGATAAAGAGAAGACATAGTTTCCATAAAAGCATCAAGTTCATCTTCTTCTTCTTTTGTGCCAAGACCTATTAGTTTGCCCATCATGGTTGGTTTGCCGTCTATAGAGTTTGTAAGCAACCAGTCCATGTAATCTTGGAGTTCGCGAACTCTAAATTCTTCCATATTTTCTGGTTCTCTTTTTGCTGATAAAGCTCGTCTTTCTTGAATGGTGTAATCAGACAGCATATTATCAATTCGATTTATAGTATCTGCTATCCAGCCCTCTTTGCTTTTGTCTATATCTATAAATTCTTTTATAGTTTCGCTCCAGGGTTTAAAAAGATTCTTTGAGTAGTCAAATTTTTCTTCGGTAGCGTTTTTGTCTTGCTTGCCTTCTTTGGCTACATTTTCTTTTTGGATAGTGTTATCTTGTATCGGTGTGTTGCTAAGTCCGTTTATGCTAGTTATCATTTCAACCCCCCCTACGCCTTTATATCAATATCTCTTTTTATACCAAGCATATCTACTAGATATTTTCCAGCTGGGTTTTCATTTAGCTCTTTTACTAAATTTAAAGGTGGCATACTAAATTTTAAAAAGCTATCCATAAAGTCCTTACTCTTCTTGCCATCTTTATCTATCTCACCAAAAAGTAGCTTTAGTATTTTTAGATTATGCTCCATCATCTTTTTAAATGATAGTTCGTCTTCTTCATCTGAATACTTACCGACAAACCCAGTCGTTAGATCTACATAGACAAGGTCTCTTTTATACTTAACATACTCTTGCATATATTCAGGCATACCAGCTAGGTCAGAGTCGCTTGCTTTGTTGAAATTTGCTCCAAATTTCATCTCACCCATAAGTTCAAATAGCTCAAATGCCCTACTAAATTCTTTACTATCTACACTCTTATCAAAGCCTTGTTTCTTTCCAAAAACGGTAGTTTCACCTTCTTTGACGTCAAGGTTGCTGTTTATAACTGCTGCTAAAAGTCCGCCTTTAGTTATAGAGCCATCTTTGTTTGTGTATCTTTCGCCGTGCGGATCGATAAAAACACCACTTCCCACACTCTCTTTGCCACCATTATTGTTATTAAAGATGTCTGTTGTTGGCTTTAGTGGTTGCCTGCCATCTCCACCATTAAAGCTTGGGTTGAAAAAGAGCGTGCTTATCATCTGCTTGTTTGACTCTTTGTAGTTAAAGCTAGAAGCAGCTGCATCAAAGTCGTAAATGGAGTTATGTATCTTGGTTACTTGCATACTTTGGCGATTATACTCAAAGCCTTGAGGGAAATTTCTTATCTCATCTAAGCTAAAGCTTTCTTTTGAGTTTAGTATATCTTCTCCGACTACTTGTGAGAGGATTTTGTAGGCATTGCCAGCAGTCTTTGCTATATCTATGCTTTTAAAGGTGCGACTAAAAAATGAAGTTCCTTCTGCAACATTGACTAACGACTCCAGTGTGCTTGAGTGAATTTTATATCCGCTTGGTATGCCAGCTTGCTTGTTAAACTCATCTGTAAAGTAGCCATCCTTATCTACCTTGTAGCCTAAAACCTCTGAGCTTGTTTGGTTGGTGGCAACTTTGGTTGATACCTTTATGTTCTGCTCTAAATTTAAGGGGTAGCTACCAAGTGCATTTATCATCTAGTATCCTTTTAGCTTCATACCAAAGATATCGTCTTTTTTGTGAAAAGTTTTATTTTGCCAAGGGTTTTTAGTATGCATAAATTTACTCCTAAACTCTCGTATCTACCTTTTTATAAAGCCTATCTTTGCTAGATAGTTCTTTAAATTTGAGGTCGTTTTCAAGGTAGGTGATGTTGTAAATTTCTTTGGTGGTGATGCTTTTGCCGTTTTCAAGTCCGATCAGAAATTTACTTGTAAATTTATCAGATAGGTTTTTAACGAGCTTTGTTCCAAGCTCTTTTAGGCTAGATATCTTATCATCTTGCTTTATGCCCATAGCCTTAAAGTCAAGTCTATTTAGCTCTACATCATTCATGCTCTTAGCATCTAAATTTATACTTGCTCTTTTGCTATCCTTGTCATCTTTGCTGATTAGCTTGCCAGTGTCGCTATAAATTTCTTTTACCTCTAGCTCTCTTCCGCTATCAAATTTAAGCGTGATCGTGCCATTTTTGTTTAGCTTCATAGCTATTACGCTGTCTGTGTCCTTTAGCGCAGCTGCTGCCTTGCTAGTATCACTCTCAAAAGCATGCTTTACTCTTTCTAAATTTTCTAGGCTAAACTCAAGCCCAGTTGCTTTTTCAAACTCACTCTCCATAGCGATCATATAAGATGACTTTGTGACTTTTAGCTTTGAGATGAGATCATCTGCGTCTTCTACATCATTTTCTTTTAAATTTTTGCTTATCCACTCTACGTCTTTGCTGTGAGCGCTAGACTCTTTTTGGTAGTCGTTATAAAATTTCATAAAGCTATCTTTTTGATAGCCTGCGTATGAAAAGCTCTCATCTTGTTTAGGCCCAGAAGGCTTTATGATAGGGTTAAACTCGCTAAGCTTTTTCTTGCCGTCAAAGCCAACTTTCTCATAGGCAAAGTTATTTAAGCCGCTCTCTTCGTTAAATATCTTATTATCCCTAAGATCTACCCAGCCGTCTTTGTCTGCATGGTCTTTGAAAAATTTATTAGTCTCTTCTTTGTCTATCTTTTGGTAGCGATATTCGGCTGAAAATAGAGTATAAGGGTTTGAGTTATTTAAACTAACTCTGTAATCAACCGTGTTTTTGCTAGCAAAGTCCATAGCCTCATGGCTTAAATTTCTAATATCTTTTTTGATAAAGTCGTTAAGGTTTATCTCGCTTACAACTTCGCTTAGTTTGAAAATTTTCTCATTTCCGTCTTTATCGTAGCCTCTAACTTTTAGCTTATCAAAGTATTTATCACCAGAATTTATCACTCCGTCCTTGTTGCTATCAAAGTTAAATAAAAATCCATTTGCATCTAGCTTGCCTATGCCTAGTTTGTCATTATCGTTATAAAGATCCAAAAAGACCTCTACATCACCCAGTGAAGTTTTTATCGTTTTTTCATAGGCGTAGTCATTTAAATTTGTAAATTTAGTATCTGCTGCCGCAATGGGCTTAATGGGAGTTTTTGAATTTATAGATGAAAAATAGGTGCTAGTTTGATCCACTTTCCTTAGTGCTGAGGCATCTTCGCCAAAGAGATATTTGTTTTCAAAGTCCTTTTTGTCCCAGTTTCTCCGCTGGATATCCACGTAAGAAAAAGCATCGTTTGTTCCGTTGTCTGCTTTAGCATACTCTGACTTCACGCCACTGGTGCTGGCGCTTTGGATGATAGAGTAAGTGCTATTTGAGATAAGCTTAGTAGCGATGTCTTTAAGCTCAGACTTTAAATTTGTATTGTCTAAAGTTTGCACTCTATCTACGCCAAGAAGGACCCTTGAATAGATCATATCTTTGGGTAAATTTATATTTATGGGCTCTAAATTTGGTGATATATTCATTTTAAATCCTTTTAAAATATATATCTTATATCGGCAAATATAAAAAATGTTTAGTAGTATGGGGGCTAAAAGGGCTTAGAGCGAATGCCTACTATGTTATATTTTTAAAGCTCTCTTGTCTTCGTCCTCTCATCAAATTCTTTTAAAACATCCATTATCTTGCTTGCTAGTCCCTCAAGCGTGTGATCTTTTTTAAGCTCCAAATTTCTAAGCTTTAAAATCCTAGCTAGTATATCTTTTAGATCTTTCTTACCAGATAGTATCTCATCATAATAAGCCTTTGGTATGCCTATCTCACTTCTATCTTGTTTTGTAAGTATGAGTTTGTCTCTATATACATTGCGAGCCTCATCAGTTATCCTTGTTGTGCCACCTTGCAACACAAGACCTTGCTCGTTTTTTAAAAATGCGACAAAGATTTGCTCCTTTGTATAGCCTTGTTCATTATCATATACAGACATATCAGGCTTAAAGTCATATCCAGCACTACTAACCCACATATAAGGGATAGTATGCTCAGTTGTCATAACTTCTGGAGAGAAGTCAAGGAAATTTCCATTAACTTCTACATTTATGTCTTTTAGATCATTCATTAGCTTACGCGCATCGTCTGCATCTTGGGCTGTCCTGAAGACATGAGTTACCTTCTCATTACTCCTATCAGTTAGCCCATCTATCTCATCGCTCGACATCCTACCCATTAGATATTCGGAATAATCTATTTTTTTATCTTTTGAAAAGTAGCCCTTTGGCATCTTTGCTAGATCTTCGTTTGAGTAAAATTCTTTGCCCTTGCTAATAACTCCAGCTGAAATTTGATCAAAAATTTTATAGTATTGCTTGATGGTATCTGCTAGATCGATATTTGCAAAGCTATCCTCTCCAAATAGCACATTATCTTTTTTTGTATTCATTGAAAAATTTGTAAAGTTTGGGTGTTTTTGATTGTGTAGCACTATCGCATCAAGCGTGCTTTTGTGGATTTTAAAGTCCTGTGGCAAGCCTGCTGCCTTGTTAAAATCAGCTCCCATAAATCCTTTAGCATCTACACTATATCCATAACCCTCTTGTGAAGTAAATTTAGCCTGATAAAGAGAGTCGATACTACTAGATGAAACAAAGTCATTCTTGGGAGTAGTGGTTTGGCTGATCGAATTTATATTTGGAGTGTTAGGCAAGAAATTTGCAAAGCCTTCGCTTTTTGTCTGTTTTTGGTAGTGCTGTTTTGTTAAGATGGAGTTATAAGAGACTTTCATAGCTTACTCCTTGAAATTTAGCTTCAAAGAGTAAGCAAAAGTTGTGCCGAAAATTTAAGAGTGAGATAAATTTAAGTTTGTTCACTTTGAGATAAAAATTTTATCTATCAGTAAAAATAAAAGCAAATTTATAGAAAGCATCTTGTAAAATAAAACAATCCTGAAAAAATGTACCACTTTTTATAAAAACTGTACCATACTTTTAGGAAATTTTAAAGAAAGGGAAACTGCAAAAAGGGCAGTTAAAGTATCGATAAGTAGGACATCTATGGTGTCACGGGGGAGACTTGAACTCCCGACCTCCGGCTTATGAGACCAGCGCTCTAACCAGCTGAGCTACCGTGACAACTTAAAATAAGTTTTGGATTATACAACCTAAGAACTTATTTTTAGCTAAAATTTATCTCACACAAATTTTATAGATAAAAAAGTAAATTTGACTGCAAAGAGCAGCCAAATTTATTTAAGCTTTTTTAGTGAAAAATCCAACGTAAATAGCGTATATGAAACCGATAGCCACGGCATACGGGGCAAAAGGTGTGATGCCAGCTCCTGAGCTTGCTAAGATAAAGTTATGACTTATCGCAGCTCCAGCTCCCATGCCTAAAACAAATACAGCTGAGCTTAAATTTCCAGCTCCCATTTGCACTAGATGTTTGCCAGGGCAGCCGTAGCTTAGGCTAAAGCAAAGGCCAGCTAAGCTCATACCTAAGAAATTCCAAAGCATATCATTGTGAGCGATAGGTTGTCCTTCAAAGCCAAATTTGTATTGATTTAGCACTAAATTCGTTACGCTTGCGCAGACGATGATAGAGATGACGCCATAAAACATCGAAAAGTCACGCTCAAAAATTTTACTGATAGCTCCCACTGAGCAAAATTTACTTCTTTGCATAAATGCGCCGATGATAATGGCACAAATAAGCGAGATAAATAAATTTGCATGCTGTGAGCCTGGGCCTTTTTCTGAGCTAAATAATGCGCCATTTTCACCAAGTTTTAGACCAAAGATAAGTGCTAGTAAAAGCAAAATAGCAATGATCAGCGGCAAAAACCCTATCGCCTTTGCTGTGGTTTCACTCTCAGGCAAAACATAGCCATTTTTCTTAAAAGTCCGTCCCACAAAGACGCCAGCAAATAAGCCAACAACGCCAGCTATGGCGGTCATATCTCCGCCTCCAAGACGTAAAAATGCTCTCCAAGGGCAGCCTAAAAATATGAGGCAGCCTATCATCGCAAACACGCCTAAGAAAAACCTAGAAAATGCCGCGCTACCAGATACTGGAGTGAAATTTCTACTCCAAAGCATGCTAGCTAGAAAGCCTCCGATGATAAGCCCTAAAATTTCAGGCCTTAGATACTGCACGACTTTGGCCTGGTGAAAGCCAAGCGCCCCCATGCTATCTCGTAAAAAGCAAGCCGCGCAAACGCCCATGTTTGCTGGGTTGCCAAAATGAACGAGCACCGGACCAAGTATGCCAAGGCTCGCACCTGCGATGATGTAAAGTAGTGTTTTGTTCATGTAAATTCCTGTGTAAGGGTAAAACCAGACTGGTTTCTTAAACGACATTTTAATAATCATTAAATAAAACAAAGATTAATTTTTTGTAAAACAGAAGTGGCTAAAATATGCAAAAATTTCATAAAAAGGACAAATAATGAAAGATTTTATGAGCTATGCAGATAGCCTGAAAATTCTAAAAGATACGATAAATGCGTGGGAGAAGGTCGAAAAAGTGGCTATCACAGATGCACTTGATAGAAATATCGCCTATGATGTGAAAGCCGCTGAAAACTACCCAGCAAAGCCAGTTTCGGCGATGGACGGCTACGCTTTTGCCTTTAAAGATGGACTAAACGAGCTTGAGCTCATCACCGATCTGCCAGCAGGTAGTGACAAAGGGCTACATGTAGAGGGCAGCAAATGCGTCAAAACCTTCACCGGCTCGCTAATGAGCGAAGGTACCGACACTCTTGTGCCAGTTGAAAATGTCGAGGTAAGCGGCTCGAAAATAATCATCAAAAAGAGCGTGCCAAAGGGCTTTGCCGTGCGTGCAGTCGGCGAGAGCTACAAAAAAGGCGAAATTTTAATAAAAAAAGGCACACGTCTAACATACTCTGAGATCGCGCTTCTTGCGGAGCTTGGCGTCTTTCACGTAAGCGTCTTCATCCGCCCAAGAGTGGCGATACTAGCAACCGGTAGCGAGATAAAAGACCTTGGCGAACCTCTTGATAGTCCAGCACAAATTCACAGCTCAAATCACGTAGGCATCGCTATGCAGATACGCAAAATGGGCGCGGAGCCGATCCTTTGTGAGATCGTAAGAGATAAGGCCGAGCTTGTCGAAAAAGCGATCATAAATGCACTAAAATCAGCCGATATCTTGGTGACGACTGGCGGTATCAGCATGGGAGACTATGACTTTGTAAAGGGCGCTTTAAATGAAAACTTTAAGCTCATCATCGAAGGCGCTGCGATAAAACCAGGCCGCCACATCAGAGTGGCAAAATCAGGCGATAAATATATCTTTGCGCTGCCGGGATTTCCGTATTCAGCGATGGTTATGTGCGTGCTTTATGTAAGAGTGCTTATAAACACTTGGTTTAGCCAAGAAGAGCCAAAGATCACGGCGATAATGGACGAAGACTACAAAAAACGCTCGCCATTTTTGGAATTTACAGCGGTAAATTTAGAAAACAGAGATGGCAAGATCTTTGTAAATTTAAACGGTAAAAAGCTAGGTAGCTCAGCGATCGTAAATAACCTAACAAACGAAGCTGCACTGCTTATCATCCCTAAAGAGACAGAATTTATCGCAAAAGGTGAAGTGGTAGAAGTTTTAAAGATGCCTTGCTAAGGGTAAATTTATAGCCCTTGAAGCACTACGACGTCGGTTATCTCGGCGTCTTTTTCTATCTTAGCGTCTAGCCCTTTGGCTATTTTTATAGTGATATCTTTTGTTTGATTTGGCGTTAGAAAGATCAAATTTCTAACGTCGTTTTCGTACTCGGTAAGTCTTTCGTAGTAGCCGTTTATGCCGTGCTTGCTCTTATACTCTGGCTTTATGAAATTTAGTCTAAAAACATCTGCGCCATACTTTAGCGAGTACTCTTTAAATTCATATTTTCTTTGGCTGGTAGTCTTAAAGTTTTCATTAAATAGCTTTAAAAGTGCCTTGTCGCTAACGTCTTTTGCGTCGCTCTCTTTTAGCACGATCTCGTCAGCTCCGTTTGGCTCTTTGTACTCGGTGCCGTTTATGGAGTATATTGCGACGTGCATGTTATCTCTTTGCGATGCGGCACTCTTCATGAAAAACCTTAGCCTTGGATTTTGCATAATCTGCACATCTTTTGGAGTTATCTCGTTGCCGCTGCTATCAACGTATTTTATCCCTTCAAAATTTAGTAAATTTGACTTTTTAACTACTGATAGCGTGCAGCCTTTATCGCTTAAGCAGTGATGAACTAGGTCTTGCATAAGGGCGTAGTCCTCATTTACTCTTTTGGCACTTAGGGCGCTCTTTGGCACGTGTGCTACGCAGGTGCATGGCGAATTTGCCGAGCAGCCAACTATCGGAGAGCCAAGGAAGTCTCGACCTAGTATAAGCGCTATATCCTGAGATTTGATACTCCTGCCAGCTTTGCTTTTTAGTACTACTTGGCCACCATGCGGGCAAGTGATGATATCATCTTCTATGACTGGGTGAGCGGTGAAATTTGTGGCTACTGCACCCAAAGGCAAGCTTTGATGATCTAGCGCCTCTTTGCTTTGCATTTGGCTCTCTTTTTTCTCATCATTGTTAGCTCTTTTTAGCTTTACATCCAAGCTATCCCTATCTATATCATAGCCAAGCACTCTTATGCTAGTGTTTTTGTTTGTGATATCAAGAGAACCTTTAGAGCTTTCATCACCCCTTGGGCTAAAGTAGTAAAAAGGCTTTTGCTCATCTTTGTTTTCAAAGAGATCATGCTCTTTTTCATCTTTGAAATTTGTAAAGCCAAATTTATAGTCTTTAGCTTCATTTGCACCTTTTAGAAGTGTGGCGTTTAAGAAGAGATCTACCTTGTAGTTTTCTGGGTTTTCCACGCCAAATTTATCTTTTATCTTGCCATATACACTCTCTATATCCACTATGTCCTTATCTTTTGTAAATATGGCTAAACTCTCTTTATCTTTATCCACATATACACTAGAGCTAGCTGATAAAAAGCCAAATTTTATCTCGCCTCTATCTTTTACATCATATAAATTTATAGAGCCACTGCCTGTGCTATTATCAAATAAAAGAGAGTAGGTCTGCTCTGATTTTTTCATAAAATATGCTTTGTTATCTTGTGATGAAAGCGACCTTGTGAAATTTGACACATAGGTATAGAGCTTGCTAGCATCAGCCTTAGTGCTAGTGACATCGCTAGAGCTCTCATCTACCACCTTGTATGTCCTACACTTATGCATAGCCCTTTGATCTTCTATAGTTTCACATCCGTTTTCTTTAAATTTCTCTATCTCATCTTTGCTTATTATATTTGTGTATCGCTTCTTGTCACTAAGCTTAAATATATCTTCTATTATTAAAGCTTCTTGCTCGTCTTCTAAATTGTGATTTAATATCTTGAAGTCGTGTTTTATGTTATTTATTAGTATAAGCAACATCCAATTTTTGTTTTTGTTATATAAAAGAGGTGGAAGTGTAGCTTTGTTGTCTATATAGGATGTTTTGTTTTTATATTCTATTAATAAATTTGTATCAAGATCAAATATAAGCTTATAGTTTTGCTCCATAAAGTCATTTAGATATAAAAATGTGCCTTTTAAGCTCACATTGTTTGTCTTTTCGTCATTATCTTTTTCATTTAAAAGATATGAGAAAAAGTATAGTGTAGCGGCTGTATAGGTAAGAAAGTGCGAGCTTATACTTATATCTGTTTTTAGTATAGCATCTACGTTGCCTATATTTATAAGCACTTCATTGCCATTTATATCAACCCCAAGGTCTTGTATAGCGTTTTCATAGAGTTTATTGTTAAAGGCTAGGCTATCATTGTCTGTTTTCATGTGGTATATGTTATTAACATTTAAAGGTGCTGGTAGGTAGGTGTGGTCTTTATCCGATAAAAATATATTTTCTTTAAGCTTTTCATAGTATGGGACATTTCTTTTATTAAAGAAATATATGATCTCATTTCTAATGAACCTTGGCATGAGATCAATATTTGGGATGCCTACTCTAGTTTGTATATAATCTGTTAATATCCCAGGTGAGTTAAATGTATAAATTTCATCTATATACTCTGGAAAGGTAAAAGCACATATCTGAGTTAAGTATCCACCAAGAGAGTGACCGCAAATATTTATCTTTTCACCTTCTTTTAAGATAGGTATAACACTATCTAAAAAGAAATTTATTAAAGAATTTACTTGTGCTGGTATCTCATTCGTTGTCAGCTGAACATCCGCATATAAGTCTCCTGGAGTGATCTCAGTGCCTCTAAAGGCTAGTATTCTTTTATTGCTATTTTCTGTATCTTCAAAGAGTGTAGTGCTAAAACCTAGTATGTCATTTTTTTGATGTTTTAGAAGTTTAAATCTTGATGTGAAATTTTTGGTACGTTTGGAGAGATTGTCTATTGTGTAAAATAAATACTGCTTTTTATTTCGAGGGACTTTTATAAAATTCTTTATTTCATTAGAAATTTCTACTTTTTCTTCTTCTAATTCATCATCTTCTTTTGGTTTTTTTATTGTCAAGTCTTGCATAAATCTAGCTTCTACGCAAAGAGCATAGGATGTTGGAGCTAATTTTGAAATACCATTTTCATTTATAGTTTTTTCATAGCCTAAATTTATATGATCAGCATAATCCCATCTAGGATTTGGCTTTTTTAAAATTCTCTCATTATGAAATTTATCCGCAAAACTCCAAATTTCATTCTCATCTATGTATTCAAAAAAAGCATAAGCAACATCGGCTATATCAGCATAGTCTTTTATTTTATTTACCATATCTTTGTTGGATAAATTTTTAATAGTATTCATTTGTTTTTCCTATTTATTTTTTGAAATTTGTTATCTATCAAGTAAAAATAGTTATCTCCAGCTACGTTTATATATCTGTTTTTGGTAAATTTTATCCCACTTGCTTCATCGCCTGAAAGTGTATATGTTGTTTCGACAACGTAGTAGTCTAAACTTAGATCGATTACTCTTACTTCATCATTATCATCGATATAAAAATAGCCCAAGTCATAAGATGGTTTAAATTTTTCATAATCTTCATTACCAATAAATTCTTTTATTTTATCTTTGTAAATTTGTGGAGTTTTTATTTTTTTTCTTGTCTCATTTTCATAATCGATCCATCTGAGGTAGTATCTCTTTCCGTTAGACAACCTATCATAAACATGATACGTTTTATCTACTATTTCATCTATAAATTTACCCCTAGCTCTTTCATTTATATTTATGCAAGCATGTTCCATTTTCATTATGTCTTTACCAGCAGCTACAAATTCATCATATTTTTGTTTACAAAATTTATCGTTAAAGATATCTTGCATAACCATATCTATATATTTGCTCTTGTTGTTATTAAATTCTTGAAAATATTTGCTTTGATTGTTATCTAGCTCTTGTTTTATCTCTTGATATAGGCTTGATCTTTTTGCTCTTATATCTTTGTTTAGCTCTTCAAGCTTATCTATCTCTTTCTCCAGCTTCTCATCAAATACATAAACACCACCATATTTCTTAGCAATGCTCTCTTGTTCGCTAGTTAGATCAGAAATTCTTATAAAGCCATTAAAATAAGCAAGTGGTAGTAATATAAACAAACATATAAAAACTATAAATTTGACTTTTTTCATCATAAATCCTTTTAAATTTAAAACTATACAAGATAGAAAATTTCTTTTAATTTTATTGTGATTATATTTATAATATTATTAATTTATTATGCCTAGCTAGGTTTATTAATTACAAAATTTATCCGAAATACTCCAAATTTCATTCTCATCTATATACTCAAAAAACGCATAAGCAACATCGGCTATATCAGCATAGTCTTTTATCTTATTTACCATTTCTTTATTTGTTAAATTTTTAAGAGTGTTCATTTATTTATCTTTTGAAATTTGTTGTCTATGAAGTAAAATTTATTATCTCCAATTAGTCTTTGAGTGTTTTCTTTAGTAAATTTTATTCCACTTGCTTCATCTCCATATAGTCCAAATATAACTTCTGTATAAAGTGTAGAAATTCCTATACTTATAGGCACAATAGTGTCATTGTCTATATAGAAATATCCTAAATTTATACTTAGATAGTTTTCATATTGATCGTAATCTTTGCCCATAAATTCTTTTAGTTTTTCTTCATAGTTATTTAAAATTTTATAGTTATCTATTTTTATATTGTCTTTTCTGGAGTAATATCTTTTGCCATTAGATAAAACCCTTTCTAGTTTAGGATTATCATAAAATTTCTCTTGTAGTAGTAACCTTAGTTGTTTGTTTTGTTCTTCTTTGTCTTGTATATTTGAGACTTCTTTTAGTATTTCTTTATTAACTTTATTCCTCTCACCTTCTCTCTTATCTATCTCCCTCTCCAGCTTCTCATCAAATACATAAACACCACCATATTTTTTAGCAATGCTCTCTTGTTCGCTAGTTAGATCAGAAATTCTTATAAAGCCATTAAAATAAGCAAGTGGTAGTAGTATAAATAAGCAGATAAAAACTATAAATTTGACTTTTTTCATCATAAATCCTTTTAAATTTTCACTATTGTCTTATCTTTTGCTTTAAAGTCTGGTTTTTTGTTGTAGTTTTAAATTTTAAAAAGCAGGGAGAGCTCCCTGCTGTGGTTATTTCTCTTCGTTTGTTTTGATGTAAGCGTAGTCAGAAATTTTAGTCCATTCTCTTGCTTTTTTGAGGAAAGCTCTTTGAGACTCGACGATCTCTTTAAATAGTGGATCTTTTGCGCTCTCTTCATCAAGTAGCTCATTTGTAGCCTTTTTAAGAGCTGCGATGACCTCTGGTGGGAAAGATTTTACTTGGATGTCTGGATACTCAGCCTTCATCTTGTCCCAGTACTCTACGTTTGCGTAAAATACCTTAGTATTCACATCTCTTGCTACTTCAGCAGCAGCAGCTTCAAAGATGGCTTTTAGATCATCTGGAAGTTTTTCATATGCATTTTTGTTGAAGAAAAACTGAGTTTCGCCATCTGGCTCTTGCCAGCCTGTGTAGTAGTATTTTGCCACTTTGTGAAAGCCAAGCGCCATGTCGTAAGCTGGGCTAACCCACTCGACTGCATCGATAGTGCCCATCTCAAGCGCCATGTAAAGCTCGCCTGTTGGGATAGTGTTGATGTTTGCGCCAAGTTTAGCGTAAATTTCACCGCCAAAGCCTGGAATTCTGATCTTTAAGCCTTTGATATCATCAACTGACTTGATCTCTTTTTTAAACCAGCCGCCCATTTGCATGCCAGTGTTACCAGCTCTAAAAATTTTGATGTTATATGGATCAAAAACTTTCGCCTCTAGCTCTTTGCCGCCACCAAATTCATACCAAGCTGTTTGCTCGTCGGTATTCATCATAAATGGCGTTGCTGTAAAAAACATTGTCTTAGGATCTTTGCCTTTGTAGTAGTAGCTAGCTGTGTAGCCGATGTCGTACTGACCGCTCTTTGCAAAGTCAAGCATCGCAAAAGGCGACTTATGTTTTGACGGGTAGTCGATCCTGATCTCGATGCGGCCGTTACTCATCTTTTCGACCTTCTCTTTTAGCTCTTTTGGCACGTCACCAAGCACTGGCATAGTGCTCTCCCATGAGGTTGCAAGCTTGAGCTTATAGACCTTGTCATCTCCTATAGCAGCGCAAGCAAGAGCTGCTAGGCCAAGAGATGCTAATAAAAATTTATTCATACTCTCTCCTTTAAAAATTTTGCATATTATACAAAAAATTTACATTATTAAAATGTGTTATAATCGCAAAAATCAAATTACAGGGCATAAAAATGATAAAAAAGACGAAAATTGTAGCGACTTTAGGGCCAGCAAGTGACAACGAAGAGACGATGGAAGCGATGGTTAAAGCAGGGGTTAATGTTTTTCGTTTAAATTTTAGCCACGGAACACATGAATACCACAAATCAAACATCGACAAGATAAGAAACATCGAAAAAAGACTAAACAAACGCATAGGTATCTTGCAAGATATCTGCGGTCCAAAGATCAGAGTTGGCAAGCTTAGCGAGCCATTTTACTTAAAAGCTGGCGACGAGCTTAGCATTTATGCCGAGGATATCGTGGGCGAAAAGATCGAAAAGGGCGTTTATAGAGTGAGCCTAAATCAGCCTCAAATTTTACCTATGCTAAAGGCTGGCGAGTACGTCTATCTCTACGATGGCTCGATCAGAGCAAGAGTTACAGGCGAGGGCAAAGATGTGGTAAAAACGATCATCGAAAATGACGGGATTTTAAACTCAAACAAAGGTGTAAATTTCCCAAACACCGCCCTTGGCATTGACATTATCACGCCAAAAGATAAAGAAGATATGGAATTTGGCGCAAAGCAGGGCGTAAATTTCGTTGCCATTAGCTTCGTGCAAGACGCAAATGACGTGATAAAAGCAAGAAATATCTTAAAAGAATTTGGATCACGTGCGGCTATCTTATCTAAGATCGAGAAATTTGACGCAGTTGAAAACATAGACGACATCATCGCAAAGAGCGATGGTATCATGGTAGCTCGTGGCGATCTTGGCATAGAAGTGCCATTTTACAATGTGCCAACCATACAAAAGCTCATCATCAAAAAGGCAAATGCAGCCAGCAAGCCAGTCATCACAGCAACGCAGATGATGCTAAGCATGGCAGAGCATGAAACTGCTACAAGAGCGGAGATTAGTGACGTGGCAAACGCCGTGCTAGACGGCACTGACGCGGTTATGCTAAGCGAGGAGAGCGCGATCGGCAAAAACCCAGTCGCAGTCGTAGAGGCGATGAGCAAAACGATCATACAAACGCAAAGCATCTATCCATACAATAAATTTGACGAATTCGACTTTTTGGACGAGACTGACATGGTCGCAAATAGCGCAGCTTCGCTAGCCGTGCGTATCAAGGCAAATGCGATACTCTCTATCACAGGCTCTGGCAAATCAGCAATAAAGCTAGCTAGAAACCGCACAAACATCGACATCATCGCTATCGCACACGACGAGCAGACAGCTCATATGCTTACCCTCGCTTGGGGCGTGACGCCAGCGCTCGTGCTTGAAAAGACAAAGCTGAATGTCCTTCTCGCAAATGTCATCAAAAAGGCTTATGATGCTGGATACGTCGAGCATGACAAGACCTATCTCGTCACAGCTGGCCATCCAACAGGCGTAGAGGGCAGCACAAACCTCATACGTATAATTAGACGCGACCAGCTTGATTATTACCTAGATCTTGCAACCGAGTAAATTTATGGATTTAGTGCCTGATACTTTGGGCACTAAAATTTCTTTTAAATTTATGCGCTTTTATGCAATCGCCTTGAAAATCTACCGAATTTAAATTCTTCATTTTGCCACTAAATTTAGAGCCGTGATATGCCGGATCTAAATTTAAAATTTGTTATAAATTCTCTCACATAAAACGCATGCGGTGCTTTAGCACTGACGCATGCCACATCTAACGTTGTCGGGGTTAGGGGATTGTTAAGGGGGAAGGGAGCGACTTCGTAATTCAAGCCTCTTCCCCCTTAACAAAGAAGCAAACATTTAAATTTGATTAGATTGTTTTGCAAATTTTAAACTTTCACTCACCCCTAAGAATTGACTACTAAAATTTGGCTTCGCTTTCCGCTTAGCTCAAATTTTAGAGCCGAAATTGCTCGCTCATAAATTTTAAAATTTGCATTACATTCACCTGATAACAAAACGCATGCAGTGCACTAGCGCCATTGCATGCACCTCTAACGTGCGAGGGGATTGGGGGATTTAAAAAGGGGGATAAGGGGACGGCCTCGTAACTCGAGTCCCCCTTGTCTCCCTTTTGGATAAAAGAGTTTTTAAATTTAAGGTCTGTATTTTTAAAAGAGAAATTTGCTATTTTGTAAATTTTAAAATTCCATTCACTCGCAAGAATTGACTACTAAAATTTGGCTTCGCTTGCCGCTTAGCTCAAATTTTAGAGCCGAAATTACTCGTTCATGAAATTTTAAAATTTGTCAGACACTTATTTGACTTGATAAAAAAATTTGCAAATTTTAAAATCTTACCCGCTTGCCTTAGCAACTTACTAAATTTAGGGCTCATAACTATTCGCCGCTAAATTTAGAAGTGTGATATGCTCGCTCATAAATTTTAAAATTTGTGTGAAATTTACTTGTAAAAATTAGGATATAAAATTTATTTTGAAAGAATTTGTGACGCCAAATTTCACGCCACAAATTTAAATTTATTTTTTCTTTTTGCCTTTTGGCTCATCGCCTTTAAACCAGCTTTTTATCTTGTCAAAGACGCTCTCATCGGTGCTTGACTTGCCTGAAACTATGCCAAAGCTAGCTTGAAGCTTGTTTAAAAGCTCTTTTTGCTCGTCACTTAGCTTATCAGGTGTTTGGATAGAAATTTGAGCTACAAGTCTGCCTTTTTTGCGTGAATTTACACCCTTGATGCCCTCGTTTTCAAAGACAAATTGCTGTTTATCTTTCGCGCCAACTGGTAGTTTTAGCTCGGCTTCACCGCGAAGAGTTGGGATTTTTATACTCTCACCAAGAACAGCTTGGGTAAAAAATACTGGAATTTCTATATAAACATCATCGTTGTGGCGTATGAAGTGCTTGTCGTCTTTTACATTTATGCTCACATAAAGATCGCCTTGAACGCCGTTTGCACCGATGTTGCCTTTACCAGCGACCCTCATCCTCATGCCACTATCAACGCCCTCTGGGATCGTGACCTTGACGCTTTGTTGCTGGATTTTATAAGCTTTTGCATTGCAATCAGGGCATGGCTCGCTTATCACTTCGCCAGATCCGTGGCAGTATGGGCACTCTTGAACGATATTCATAAAGCCATTTCCGCGCGTGATCCTGCCGCTTCCGCCGCAGTGCTGGCAAGTTTTGTTTTTGCCGTCTTTGCTGCCTGTGGCGTTACATGTTGGGCAAGGCACTTTTTGATCAAATTTGATCTCTTTTTCGCAGCCAAAAACAGCTTCATTAAACTCTAAATTTATAGGAATTTCAAGGTCGGCTGAGTATTTTTCACTTCGTCTTTTTCTCTGTCTAGAGCCACCGCCAAAACCGCCACCAAAAAACGAGTCAAAAATGTCTGAGAGGTCAAAATCAGCGCTAAAGCCACCGCCACTGCCAAATCTACCCTCAAGCCCTTCTTTGCCGTATCTGTCGTATATTGAGCGCTTTTGCTCATCGCTTAAGACCTGATAGGCTTCGTTTATCTGTTTAAATTTCTGCTCAGCCTCTTTGTCACCAGCGTTTCTGTCTGGATGGTATTTTAAAGCGAGCTTTCTAAAGGCTTTTTTTATCTCGTCGCCACTTGCATTTCTTGAAATTTCAAGGATCTCGTAATAATCAAACTCCACATTTTTCCTTGTTTATTAAGCTTATTTTAAATGTGAGATTTTATCCAAAAAAGTTTAAATTTAAAAAAAAATTTACATTTTTGCCGTATAATCTCTACTATTTTTCAATGAAAAGGATGATTTATGATTAACGTTTTAATGATAGAAGACGATCCAGAATTTGCACAAATTTTATCTGAATATCTTGACAGTTTTAATATAAAAGTGACTAACTTTGAAGACCCATATCTAGGGCTAAGTGCAGGGATAAAAAACTATGACCTGCTCATACTTGATCTTACATTACCTGGCATTGATGGTCTTGAAGTTTGCAAAGAAATTCGCCAAAAATATGACATCCCTATCATCATAAGCTCAGCTCGCAGTGACATCAGTGACAAGGTCGTTGGCCTTCAGCTTGGAGCGGATGATTATTTGCCAAAACCATACGATCCAAAAGAGATGTATGCTCGTATCACAAGTCTTATTAGAAGATATAAAAAGACAAACGAAGTTCAAGAAGAGGTCGTTGATAGCGCATTTAGGATAGACGACAAGCGCCATGAAATTTACTTTAATAACGAGGCTCTTGCTCTAACACCAGCTGAGTATGAAATTTTAACCTATCTCATCAAACAGCACAGCTTTTCAGTATCAAGAGAGCAGCTAGTTTATAACTGCAAGAGCCTAAAAGACAAGGACTCAAAGAGCCTAGATGTCATCATCGGACGCCTTAGAACAAAGATCGGCGACAGCTCAAAAGCGCCAAAACATATATTTTCAGTTAGAGGCATAGGATATAAGCTTATCGGATGAAATACTCCATAACCACCAAGATAACTATAATCTTTGCCATCGCTTTCTCGCTGATGTGCTTGCTTTTTGTGACATTTGCAAACATTCAGCAAGAAAGTGCGCTTGAGAAGCTAAAAGATAAGCAAATAAGCGCCATGAACTATCTTGTGGCGCTTTACGAGCGTGGCAATCCTCCAAGAGATTTGGAGCACTACTTTAAAAATTTCAACTTAGAATACGTCGGCAACAAAAATTTAGCCACCTCAGTTACCTCAAGCGGAAACGCCATTTTTACGCAGCACACACCTCTTGGCATGATGCAGTCTGTTAATTACAAAGGTGATTTGTATCTACTTATCAAAAATCCATCTTTTCAGCTGCTACTTGAGAGCAACGACGCAAGACACGTAAATGACCCACTTTGGGTGGCATTTTTGATCATCTCGGCTCTACTTATCTCGCTTTATGTCTCGGTGCTTAGAAGCCTTTTGCCGCTTAGAAGACTGAGCAAAGATATCAGGAAATTTGCCAGCGGAAATATGGAGATGGCGATGACTGCTAGGCTAAATGAAAACGAGCAAGATGAGATCGGGCAGGTCGCAGTTGAGTTTGACAACGCCGTTTGCAAGATCAGAGAGTTAATTCGCTCAAGGCAGCTATTTTTACGTGCGATCATGCATGAGCTAAAGACGCCTATTGGCAAGGGCAGGATCGTCTCTGAAATGGTCGCAAACGACACTCAAAAGATGAGACTCATAAACGTTTTTGAGCGCCTCGAGATGCTTATAAATGAATTTAGCAAGGTCGAGCAGCTCCTTTCAAAAAGCTACGCGCTAAACTATCAAGAGTGCCATTTTTCGCTCATTTTAGAGCAGGTGCAAGATATGCTCATGCTTGATAAATTTGAGGAGCGTGTGAGCTGTGATATTAGAGATGACGTCATATTAAGAGTTGATTTTCAGCTTTTTAGTTTGGCGATTAAAAATTTGATAGACAATGCCCTAAAATACGCAGAGGATAAGAAAGCCATCTTGATCTGCGATAGTGAATTTATAGCGGTTAAAAATTTAGGCAAAAAGCTAAATCACCCGATTGATTACTATAAACAAGCCTTTGTTAGAGGCGATAAAGTGAGTGCTGGGAGCGGTATGGGGCTTGGACTTTACATCATCGAGCAAATTTGCCAGATGCAAAAATTTGAGCTTGCTTACGACTACGAAGACGGCTATCACGTCTTTAAAATTTTACTTCGTGCAAAGGCAAAACGCGCATGAAAAGGGGCTTAGAGAAATTTAACGAGCTAACCGAGTCTTTTGCCAAGCTGCCAGGTGTGGGTAAAAAATCAGCCGCAAGATTTGCCTATTTTGTCTGCATGCAAGATAGCTTTGCGGGGCTAAGGCTCGCGCAAAATATCGAAGATGCGGTGAGATTTATCAAGCGATGTGAGCGTTGTGGCGGGCTAAGCGAAAATGAAATTTGCGACATTTGCAGCGATGAGAGTAGGGATAGCGAGGTCATCTTGCTGGTTGAGAGCCCAAAAGATATCTTGGTTTTTGAGCAAAATGGCATCTACAATGGCCTTTACTTCGTGCTTGACGAGATCGACGAGGATGCCATAGAGAGGCTGCGAAGTGCTATCAAGCAAAATGGCTCAAAAGAGGTCGTCTTTGCCTTTACGCCGGGGCTAAATTCAGACGCGCTCATGCTTTACGTCGAGGATAAGCTTGCCATGAGTGAAATTTCATTTAGCAAGATCGCTCAAGGCGTGCCAACTGGTGTAAATTTAGAAAATGTCGATATGCTCTCACTCTTAAAAGCCTACGAGAGCCGCACAAAAGCCTAATTAAAATTTCTTTTAGTTATAATCTCACCTAAATTTATAATATTTAGTCTGCGCAATCGCCGCTAAATTTAAAAGGATAGAGATTGATTTTACTTATAGATAACTACGATAGTTTTGTCTTCAACGTCGAACAGTACGTAAAAGAGCTCACAAACGAAGAGATTAGATGCGTTAGAAACGATAAGATAACGCTTGAAGAGGTCAAAAAACTAAACCCAAGTAAGATCATCCTAAGCCCAGGGCCAAAGCACCCAAAAGATAGTGGAGTTTGTTTAGAAATTTTAAAAGCAGACCTTGGCGTGCCAGTGCTTGGCATTTGCCTTGGACACCAAGCCATAGGGCTTAGTTTTGGTGCAAAGATAAAAAGACTAGACGACCCACTTCACGGCAAGACCTCATTTATCGACGTGAAAAATAAAGAGCCACTTTTTGCAGGGCTGCCTGATCGTTTTGAAGTTATGCGCTACCACTCACTCTATGTCGATGAGCTCCCAGCTAGCTTAAGCGCTGATGCGGTGAGCGATGATGGCGTAGTTATGGCACTTAGCGTTAAAGATAAGCCGATCTTTGGCATCCAGTTTCACCCTGAGAGCTACTTCACGCAATACGGCAAAAAGATAGTTGAAAATTTTGTAAATTACAAGGCAAAAAAAGAGGTAAAAGAGCCAAAGATTCGCTCACTCAAGCCATATCTTATCAAGCTTCAAGAAAACATCCCACTTGATGATAGCGACTTTGAGCAAATTTGCGAGATAATAGCCAGCAAAGAGTACGAGATCGTGCAGCTTTCAGCCCTTTTAGTGCTTATTAGCGAAAAGAGCCTCTATCCAAAAAGCCTCGCTGCGCTTGCAAAAAATATCCTAAAATACTCGCAAACTTACCGCGACGATACGCCTATGATCGATCTTTGCGGCACTGGAGGCGATGGCTTTAAGACGATAAATATCTCAACTACTGTGGCATTTATCCTTGCAAGCCTTGGCATAAAGGTCGCAAAACACGGCAACAAGGCAGTTTCAAGCAAGTCAGGCAGCTCTGATGTGCTTGAAATTTTAGGCGTAAAAAGTGAAAAATCACTGGCAAAACAGCGTGAAAATTTAGCTAGTAAAAATTTAGCCTTTTTCCACGCTCCATTTTTCCATCCGCTAGTTGGCGAGGTGAGAGAAGTGCGCCAAAGACTTGGCATAAGAACCGTATTTAACGTGCTTGGACCGCTTTTAAATCCAAATTTAAACCTTACAAATCAGCTAGTTGGCGTCTATCATAAGCCTGTTTTAAAACTCTACGCCCAGACGCTTAAGATACTTGGCAGAAAGCACGCTTTGGTCGTTCGCGGAGATGACGGACTTGATGAGATCACACTTTGCAGTGAAACAAGTGTTGTGGAGCTAAAAAATGGCGAAATTTTTGAATACAGCATCACGCCAGAGCAGTTTGGCTTTAAAAGAGCGCTTCACAGCGATATTGAGGGCGGCACACCTGAAGAAAACGCCAAAACCTTGATACGCACGCTAAAAGGCGAGGAGCAGGGGGCGAAATTTGACATCGTGGTCTTTAACGCGATGTTTGCACTCTACGCGTCTGATGGCGCAAAGAGCCCAGACGAGGCCAAAAAAATGGTTTTAGAGGCTATAAATTCTGGTAAGGCGTATAAATTTTATGAAGAGTTTATAAGGGATGTCATTTGAAAAATTCTGAAAACCCTGCTTTTTTAAAGGAACAATTGATTAGTTATCTTGGGAACAAACGTTCAATAATAAATGAAATTTTAAAAGTCATTTATGAAATAAAAAACGAACTCAAAAGGGATAAAATAAGCTTTGTGGATGTTTTTAGCGGTTCAGGCGTGGTTGCAAGAGCAGCCAAAGCACATTCAAATTTAGTTATTGCAAATGACCTAGAGTCTTACTCTCGTATTATAAATTTATGTTATCTATCGAATTTTTCAGATGAGCTTAGGGATCAAATAGATCAAAATTTTAAGAAGATTTTATCTAATTTTAATCCATGCGAAAGTTTTATTAGCGAGCTTTATGCTCCAAAAAATGATGAGAATATTAGTAAAGGAGAAAGAGTTTTTTTCACCCGCAAAAATGCACTTATAATTGGTGGCTTACGTAAATCTATAGAAAAAATAGACCTAAAATTTCAACATTTTTTTATAGCACCACTTCTTAGTGAGGCAAGTATTCATTCAAATACTGGAGGCGTTTTTAAAGGCTTTTATAAGGATAAAAATGGAATTGGTAAATTTGGTGGAAGCGGAGAAAATGCTCTGACTAGAATTTTAGGTGAAATTTCACTAAAAAAACCTATTTTTTCAAAATTTAAAAGTGATTTTGAGGTATATCAGGAAGATGCTTTAAAATTAGCTAGTCATCTGTCTGTAACAGATATAGCATATTTTGATCCGCCATATAATCAACATCCTTATGGATCAAACTATTTTATGTTAAATTTAATAGCAAATTTTAAAGCACCAAAAATTGAAACTATTAGTGAAGTATCTGGTATACCAAATGATTGGAATCGTTCAAATTTTAATAAAAAATCAAAGGCAGCAGAGGAATTTTTTACATTACTAACAAACTTTCCATCTAAATATTTGATTATTTCTTTTAATTCGGAAGGATTTATTAGTGAAAATGAATTTTTGTTAAATTTGTCTAAAATAGGTAAAGTTATAAAACACGAAATTAAGTATCCAACCTATCGTGCTAGTAGAAATTTAAACAACCGCTCCTTATATGTAACAGAATATCTTTATATTGTAAAAAAGGTTTAATATGGCAAGTAGTAATGACCTAAGAAAAAACAAAAATCAGCACAAACCAAAAAATACTAAGTCTAAACTTGATGATAAAAATATAGCCCAGTCTATGAAAAAAACGATTAGCTATATAGAAGAAAGATTTAGCGATATAACTAATTTCAATGGATTCTATATAGAATTTAGTTCAAAACTATCTCTTGATGAAATGATGGCTAATATAAAAAATGGAGGTATTAGAAAGCAATTCGATACATCTTGGAAAAGTAATGCAATTAAGCCAGATGGTGGTTTTTTAATATTAAAAAAACGAGATGATGACAATTATCAGAAACTTATTTTGGCAGCTGAGGTTAAACGACAAGGAACAAATGATAAGAGAGAGGAAGAAGGTCTTAAAAGACAAGCAAGAGGCAATGCTATAGAACGTTTAGGAAAAAATTTGATTGGCATAAGGGCTATGATGAATCACGAAGACATAACTCCTTTTGTTTGTTTCGGAAGTGGTGATGATTTTAACGAGAAAGATATTAGTACTAAAAATATGTTTTCAAAATTAAGCACTATGAATGAATTTTATTACCTTAATAAAACATATATTTTTAAATTAGATGGTAATAGTGAACATAATAAATTTTCTCCAGTTAGCATGTATTTTAGAAAACATGAATGGAGTATAGATGAAATGTTTGAAATAATGAAAGAAATCGCTGAAACAAGTTTGCGATATTATATTTTTTAGGTCAAAAATGAAATCTCTAGTTAAAATTTGTGGCATCAAAACGCTAGATGAGGCAAGTGCGGTTTGTGCTTTGGATGTTGATTTTATCGGGCTGATATTTGCCAAAAGCAAAAGAAAGGTCGAGCTAAATTTAGCTAGGCAGATAGCGAAATTTGCCCACAGCAAGGGCAAAAAAGTAGTTGGCGTTTTTGCGGAGCAAAGTGATTGCGAGATAATGGAAATTTGCCAGTTTGCTGGTCTTGACGTGGCTCAGGTGCATGGAGTGGTGAGTGAAAATTTAGAGGCAAATTTAAAAGATATGGTGCTTGAGATTTGGCAGGTTTTTAGCGTCAAAGATAGCTTACCAGAGGTTGATTTTAAGCATTTTGACATGGCGCTTTTTGACTGCAAGGGCGAAAATGCCGGTGGAAACGGTACCAGTTTTGAGTGGGAAATTTTAAAAGAGGTTAAATTTAAATTTGGCATGGCTGGGGGCATAGGCGAGCACAACATAAAAGAGGCGCTGAAATTTAGGCCATATCTAGTCGATATCAACTCAAAAGTCGAGGACGAAAACGGCATAAAAGATGCGCAAAAGATAGAGAGAATTTTAAAGATCATAGGTGAGGTAGAAGATGAATAGTAAGGCGTATTTTGGAAAATTTGGCGGGCAGTTCGTGCCTGAGACGGTGATGTTTGCCCTTGATGAGCTAGAAAATGCTTATGAGAGCATCGCAAAGACAAAAGAGTTTAAAGACGAGCTTAATGATCTTTTGAAAAACTACGTTGGCAGGCCTAGTCCGCTCTTTTTTGCAAAGCGCCTAAGCGAGCACTACGGACATGAAATTTACCTAAAAAGAGAGGATCTAAACCACACGGGCGCGCACAAGATAAATAACGCTCTTGCTCAAGCACTGCTTGCTAAAAAAATGGGTAAAAAGAAAATTTTAGCTGAGACTGGAGCTGGTCAGCACGGCGTGGCAACAGCGACTGCAGCGGCACTTTTGGGCTTAGAGTGTGACGTCTATATGGGCGCAACAGATGTGGCTAGACAGCAGTTAAACGCCTTTCGTATGCAGCTTCTTGGCGCAAAAGTGGTGAGCGTAGAAGATGGCTTAAAAACACTAAAAGAGGCGACTACGGCGGCCATACAAGCGTGGGTAAATGAGATAGAAAGCGCGTTTTATGTCATTGGCTCAGCCGTTGGCCCACACCCATATCCAAAGATCGTGCGTGACTTTCAAAGCGTGATCGGCACAGAGGCAAAAGCCCAGCTTGCAGACTACGGCAAAAAGGCGGATTACGTCATCGCTTGCGTTGGCGGCGGCAGTAATGCTATTGGCATTTTTAGTGCGTTTTTGGACGATGAGAGCGTAAATTTAGTAGGTATAGAAGCTGGCGGCCTTGGCATAGATACCCCTTATCACGCAGCTACGCTTAGCAAGGGCAAAACCGGCATCATCCACGGCATGAAAACGACGGTCTTGCAAGATGAGTACGGCATGATCTCGCCAGTGCATAGCATCTCAGCAGGTCTTGACTATCCAGGCATCGGCCCAGAGCACGCCCACCTAAACGACATCAAAAGGGTAAGATACGAAGCCGTGACCGACGATGAGTGCATAAATGCCTTGTATTTTCTAAGCAAGATGGAGGGCATCATCCCAGCCATCGAGAGCGCGCATGCGGTGGCGTATCTGGAGAAACTTTGCCCAAAACTTGATAAAAAAAGCGTCATCGTCGTAAATATCTCAGGCAGGGGCGATAAGGACATAAACACAGTTATCGGCTACGAAAAAGGAAAAATTTATGGATAAGGTTAGAAGCGCATTTAACGGCAAAAAGGCAAACATCGGCTACATCGTGGCTGGTTATCCAAGCTTAGAAAAAACTAAGGAATTTTTAGAAAATTTAGATGAGAGCACGCTTGATCTGCTTGAGATCGGCATCCCATACTCTGACCCGCTGGCTGATGGCAAACTCATCGCGCAAGCTAGCTTTGAGACAGCTCAAAGTGGCGTAAATACCGACGTTGTCTTTGATATGCTTGAGGGCTGCAAGGCAAAAGTGACAAAGCCACTTGTTTTTCTAGTTTATTACAACATCATTTTTGCTTATGGCGTTGATAAATTTCTAAAAAGATCACGTGAAGCTGGAGTTAGCGGCTTTATCGTGCCGGATCTTCCTTGTGAGGAGTGTGAGGAGTTTGCTCTAAAGTGCAAAGAGCTAAATTTATGCCTTGTGCCACTTATTAGCGTCACCTCTGGGGGCAGGGCGGATGAGATATTAAAATTTGGCTCAGGATTTATCTACGTGTTAGGTGCTATCGGCGTTAGCGGTTCAAAAAGAGCCGATGAAGATAGGATAAAAAATTTAGTCCTAGAGCTTAAGAAAAAGAGCGATCTACCAGTGGCTGTGGGCTTTGGCATCAAAAACAAAGAGGACGTTGGTGAGGTTAAAAAGTACGCTGACGCTGCGATCATAGGCACGCAAATAGTCAAGCTTTGCGCCAAATTTAGCGCAAAAGAGCTAGTTAAAGAAGTCGATAAACTCTTTTAAAATGCTTAATAAATTTATAGCTAATTTAGTAAAGCCAAAGTATAATTAACGCGCATTTCAAGTCTTAAGGAAGAGATATGAGAAAAGTTATAGATGAAGCCACGAGCTATCTTTGCAAGGATACTTTGGGGCTGGATTTAGAGTTTGGCAAGAGCCTTGGTAAGGGATTTTACGGGGCTAGCATACCAGTTTATAAGGGTAAAAGCGAGTATCAGTTTTATCTATTTTTTAAAAAAGATACTTTGAAAATTTTTATGAATGCCTTTTTTGGTCACGAAGATGTCGATGGTGGCGATTTGGACGATCTTTGCAAAGAGATAGCTAATCAGATCATCGGCAAGGCTAAAAATCTGCTAAATGAAAAAGAGCCAAATGCTTATAAACTCGGAACGCCTGAGTTTTTGGGCGAGGTTGAGAATTTTGGCATAAAGCTAAAAGAGAAATTTATATATAAGATAAAAAATAGAACATTTCAAATAGGCTACAAGATACAATGAACGACGAAGGTGCGATAGAGACACTAGAACAGCTAGGGCTTTTTAAGAGCTATGACGAGCTTATGGATATAAGCGTTGATTTTATAGCTGAGCTAGGAACTACCACAGTTAGCATAAATGAGCTTTTGAAATTTGAAGCTGGCTCGGTCATAGACCTCGAAAAACCAGCTGGCGAGAGCGTGGAGCTATATATAAATAATAGAATTTTTGGAAAAGGCGAAGTAATGGTTTATGAGAAAAATTTAGCCATCAGGATAAATGAAATTTTGGACTCAAAGTCAGTTATTCAGTACTTCAAAAAAGAACTTTTATGAAATTTATACTATTTTTTGTGCTTTTTGCTACGCAGATCTTTGCCTCAAACTTGCTAACATACAACATCTATGAGCGCACCGATAGGGTCGATATCATGCTTAGCTTTGATGCGCCGTATGAGGGCAACATCTTTCAAAAGCGTGAAAAAGATACTACCTCTTTGATACTAAATTCTCTAAGCTACGATCAAAGCGCGAGCAAGGATATAAATTCAAAGATCATTCAAGAGCTTGAGATCGAGCCAAAGCAAAACTCTCTAGTTTTAAATTTACGCTCAAACGATGCGATCATCGTAAATGCTTCAAAGACAACAGATAGCTTCGGACTTCGCATCCGTGTAACGCTAAAAAACACAAAAACGCAGGTGCAAAATATGCCTCAAGCTAGCGCAAAGATAGAAACTGCTAGCACGCCAAAGACAGAAAATGAACCTATGGTTAATATTGATTCGAGATACTTCATCGTCCTAAGTGTGCTCATCGCGCTTCTTATATTTTTATATGTTTTTAAAAGATATATCACTTCAAAAAGTAGTGACTTTAGCGGGTTCAAAACGCCACAAAATCAACCACAAAACGACACAAAGTCGATGAACTGGCTGCTTAAAAATCAAAATAGCGGCGTCAATATCATCTATGAAAAATATCTTGACCGCACAAACAAGCTAATGCTTCTAAGCTACGAAAATAGACGCTATTTAGTGATAGTTGGCAACTCAAACGTCATGCTTGATAGCTTTGGCGAAGAGAAGATCCAAAATGAGCAGGACTTTGCGGTATTTTTTGAAGAAAATAAGAAAAAACTTGGCTCATTTTTGCAAGAGCGCCAAAATAGCCTAAATAACTACAAAGATAAAATGAGCGGGGAATTTTAGTCCCGCTTCGCTACTAAATTTAAAAATTTAGAAGAGCATTTTCGCAAATTGTAAAATCTTACTCACTCGCCTTAGCAGACTACTAAATTTAGGTCTCGTAGCCACTCGCCACTAAATTTAGAGCTGTGATATGCTCGTTCATAAATTTTAAAATTTGCTTGAATTTCTAACCGCATGCAGTGCGCAAGCACCATTGCATGCCACATCTAACGTCGTCGGGCTTTACTTCGACTTCGTCTCGTAACTGCAAGCAGACGAGGGATCTGAAGGGAGATAAGGAGACGGCTTCGTGTCTGCCACGCAGTTGCGAGCCTGCGAAGCAAAATTCAAGTCCCCTTGTCTCCCTTTTGGATAAAAAGAATTTATTAATTTAATCAAACTGTCTTTACAAATTTTAAAATTCCATTCACTCGCAAAAATTGACTACTAAAATTTGGCTTCGCTTACAGCTTAGCTCAAATTTTAGAGCCGAAATTACTCGTTCATGAAATTTTAAAATTTGCCTGATACTTGCCTGCTTTAATAAAGCAAATTTACAAATTTGAAAACTTTTTACATTCGCCTTAGCGGCTTACTAAATTTAGAAGTGTGATGCGCTCGCTCATAATCATATGTAATATACGCTAACTCATGCGCTGCTAACGTAGTGAATAGATTTTGCTATCTCGTAATCTCAAGCAATAGTCGCTCAGTCTCGTTTTTAGAATGAAATAAATTTAAAATTTGCCCAAATACACTAGCGTTTTTTTAAAAATACCAGCTACTTTTGACCTATACAAACGAAATGGCAAAAATTTCAGGTTTTGCGATCTTTTTTATCTCTTCTTTTGCCATAGCAAATTCTTTTGCGCCCTCTATTTTTAGTGTGTGACCGCTAAACTCAAAGCTTAAATTTAACTTCTCACAGGTTATATCAAGTGCCTTGGCTAGCGCAAGGATGAAGCTTAGCCACCTTACACACTCAGCCTTTGGTAATAAATTTTTATACTTTTCAAACTCATAAATATTTTTCTTGCCATTTGTGCCGATGACTGCGGCTATTAGTGCCTTTTGCTCGTGTGAAAAGCCGTAGTTTAGGGCATTTAGTATGATATAGGCTGAGTTTTTGTGATCGCCGTAAAAGCCTATCTCTTGACCGATGTTGTGGAGCTTTGCAGCAATTAGCAGCGTCTCAAGATAGCTCTCATTTAGCCCATGAAGCTTTTTAAGCGCCACAAAAATATCCTTTGCGTATCTTGCCACGGCTTTGTTGCAAGAGAGAATGAAGCGGTCTTGCAGGCTTTTGACGCTTGGGTTAAAATTTTCTGGAAATTTAAGACTTGGACGCAAAAAGTCTTTTAAGAATACGCCCTCTCTTACGCCAACGCCACTTGTGATGACGTTTTTGGCATTTAGCGCCTTGGCAAGGGCTAAAAATATATGTGCGCCCTCTCTTATGGTGTCATATCTATCTTTTTTTATAGGGAATTTATTTAGTTCAAGCACGCTAACGTTTGCGATGCTCTCGATGTAGGCTTGCTCGTCGCTAAGCTTGTAGCAAAAGCCATGCAGCGATGAGAGCGGATATAAATTTTTGCTCATTATGGCTGATGAGATCGCTCTTAAAGAGCCGCCGATGGCTATTAAATTTGGACACTTAAATCGCTCATCTATCTGCGCTGTGATCTGTGATAGAAATTTGGGTAGTTTGTTTAAATTTTTCTTATCAAAAAACAGCTCTTTTAGCCTAACCGTGCCTATATCAAGTGAGAGGACATCGACTATCTTGCCGTTACTTATCCTAGCAAGCTCGGTCGAGCCTCCGCCGATATCGATAGTGACGCACTCGGCTAGATTGTGAAGCAAATTTTTAGCCGCTATCGCTCCAAAAGTAGCCTCTTCTTTGCCGTCAATTACTTTTAAATTTATGCCAAGTTTTTTTCTTAAAAGAGAGATCAAAACGCATGAGTTTGGAGCATCTCTAAGCGCTGAAGTGCCTACACATAGGACTTTGGAGCATTTGTAGCTTTTTATGATGTTATCAAATTCGCCAAAAGCTTTGATCGCTTTTTGCATTGAAGCTTCTGAAATTTCGTTGTTTGAGCCGTATCCACCTTCGCCCAGTCGCACTTTGGTTTTATATTCAGCTAGTATAAAAAATGCTAAGCGTGACGTGCGCTCAAATATCGCCATACGCATAGAATTTGAGCCAAGATCGATCACTGCGGTTCTCTTTGCCATTTTTTATCCTTTTAAATTTAAAACGAGGCTTGCAACTGCTCCGTTTGTGTTCTCTCTATTTTTTATAGATATCTCAGCGCCAAGTGCCTGTGCTGCGCCCTTTGCGAGAAATAGTCCAAGTCCAGCACCACCTTTGTTGCCGTATCTTTTAAATGGAGCAAACAAGTCCTTGCTCTCGTCTATACCCACGCCTTCGTCGGTAACCTCGATGATAAATTTGCTCTTTTCAAGCTTTGAGCTAATTGTAATCGTGCTATTTTTTGGAGAAAATTTGATAGCATTTTGGACGAAATTTTGCACGATGTGAGTTAGTAGGCTGGTTTGGATATTTAGATTAAAAATTTCAGGTTTTAGATCGAGTGCGAGATTTTTTTCTTCACCTTTTGCGAGCACCTCGTAGTTTTTGCCTAGTTTTTTCAAAAATGCGATCACGTCGGTATTTACTGGCTCTTCAAACTGCGCGCCCTCTTGACGACCTATCTCAAGGACCGAGCCTATCATAGCGTTCATGCCGTTGATCGCTTCGTTATTTGATTTTAGCGCTTCTATGTATTTTTCGCTATCTCTTGGTTTTAAAAGCGTAACTTCATTTTTGGTTTTCATGACAGCAAGTGGAGTTTTTAGCTCGTGTGCAACGCCTACAAAGAGCTCTTTTTGGTATAAGACAAAAGTTTGTATGCGAGTAATTAGCCTATTTATGCTATTACCAAGTGGCAGAAACTCGTCTGGCAAGCTTTTGATATCGATTTCTTTTAGAAATTTCTCATCTAAATTTGTAAGCTTGTGACTTAAAATTTTTATAGGTATTAAAAGCATTCTTGATAAAAATAGTGCATAAAAAAGCACCAAAAGTATCGCTGTGACGTTTACGATTATAATATCTATAAAAATTTCTTCGACTATCTGGCTTTGAAGCGTCGTCTCTTTTTCTAGGACTAAGTAGCTACTGTCATCTAGCCTTGTTGTTAGAGTGGTTATACTCTTATCTTTTATCTTTTGCATCACAAGGTAGGGCTTTTCGCCTTTAAGCTCGCCCACTTTTACGGTGGCTAGAGTTTTGTTTGGGATTTCTATAGTAAAAGTTTTTAGATTGTTAGGATTGAAATTTTGTGGATTGTTTTTATAAGCTGTGGCTTGCTGGTTTAACTCACTAACTACGCTTTGAAAAACGGTGACTCTTATGTAGTGATAGAGCATCACCGAAACAACGGCAATTAGCATCATCGCACCAGATGCTAATTGCAGTATAAATCTATTTCTTAAGCTTTTTTGGGAAAGCAAAATCTATATCCGCGTCTTCTAACAGTTTCTATTGTCGAAATATTTAGCGGTTTGTCCATTTTTTGGCGAATTTGGTTAATAGCAACCTCGATAACATTTGGAGTTACGAGCTCTGGCTCTTCCCAGATAGCGTCAAGTAGTTGCTCTTTAGATACGATCTGATCTGAGTGTCTTGCAAGGTGAGTAAGCACCTCAAATGGCTTGCCCTTTAGTTCGATGTCACGGCCAAGATATGTGATCTTCTCTTCGTCAGGGTTGATGATAAGCTCGTCTATCTTGATGATATTTGTGCCGCCAAAGCGTAGTCTAGCCTCTAGTCTAGCCACTAAAATGTCAAAATCAAATGGTTTTTTGATGTAGTCATCAGCGCCAGCTCTAAGCGCTTTTATCTCGCTCTCTTTGTCGTCTTTTGCAGAAAGAACTACGACTGAAGTACGTGGAGATTTATGTTTTATGATGTTTATAAGATCAACGCCGTCACCATCTTGAAGCATCCAGTCAGTTAAAACTAAGTCGTAGTTTCTGATGCCGATGTAGTACTCAGCGTCTTTGAAATTTTCAGAGCTATCTGTCTGATAACCAAACTCTTGCAAGCCCTCAGCAATCGTCTTATTTAGCGTTACTTCGTCTTCTACTATTAAAATACGCATTTCTTTTCCTTAAACTAAAATTTATGGTCGATTGTATCATAAATTAAGAAATATTTCAAGATACTTTAATAAATTTTTAAAAAACAGTGCTGATTTTTGCACCGACGATTGCGCTTGGTAAAATCTCGGTTTTTAAAATCTCCATATCTAAGCTAGTAAGCGAGCTAAACCTCTCTTTTAGCGCTTTGCAGGTTGCTTCTAGCGACTCTTCTACGCTTTGAAATTTCATCTCATTGTAAAAGTCTTTTATAAAATCCGCCACCAAAACATAATCAATCAAGCTAGTCGAGCGAAATTCTAAGCTTACTTTTACCTCTTGCTTTGCAACTCGCTCAAAGTCAAACATCCCGATAACGGTTTGAAATTTATAATCCTTAATGATCGTTATTATTTCACTTTTCATACGACTTTTTGCTCCTTGCCTGAAAGCAGGCGAACGATATTTGGTATGTGCTTATAAACTACCAAAAAAGCAATGATAAGGATCGGCGCGTGAGTGTAAATTTCATCAAGCTCTGGGTGGATAATAAAGCTTGATGCGATGAGAGCTATCAGCGCGCATAACGAGGCTAGAGAGCTTATCTTTAAAAATTTACCGACCAAAAACCAAACGACAAGAGCGATTATGATCTCAACTGGCAAGAAAAATGCGAGCACGCCAGCCCCGGTCGCCACGCCTTTGCCTCCTTGAAAGCCTAAAAATATAGAAAAACAATGCCCCGCAACGCTTAAAACTGCCATCGTCCAAAGCACGCTTTGGCTAGCTCCAAGCAAAGAGGCTACGATAAGTGGCAAAACGCCCTTTAAAACGTCACAAACTACTGTTAAAATGGCTAATTTTTTGGCGAGTTTTGGGTTTGTTTGCTTTAAAACCCTTAAAACATTTGTCGCGCCTATGCTTTTGCTGCCCTCTTTTTTTATATCAACATGTCCGAAAATTTTTGCTAGTATGAGCCCTGATGGGATGCTGCCAAGCAGGTAGCTAACGGCATAAAGTATTAAATTTTGCATATTTTACCTTTTAAATTTAAAGAGATATGATATTAAAAAAATACTAATTTTTTTATAAATCATCTCCACAAAAGCACGATTTTTTCGTCGTAGATGTCGCTTTTCTTTGGCGAAATTTGCGTTTCGTTTATCGTGATGTTTTTAACATCATTCGCCTCTTTTAGCGCATCGCACTCTTGTGCAAATTTCTCTTCGAGCTCGCTTATGGCTAAGCTTATATCATTTACGCTTTGCTCGCTAAGCTTGACGTCGCTTCGCTCTTTTAAGACCTTGTTTGCGCTTCTTGCACTTGATGCGATCTTGCCGGCGTTTTGGCGAGATAAGAGCTTGTTGCCAAATATCGCTCCAAATATGCTTGCGCCTATATTTATAGCCGCATCAAGGCCGCTTGTGGTCATCTCTTTTTGCTCTTTATCAAGCTTTGCAAGGGCTTTGTTTAGCTTATCTTGCAAGCTCTTTTGCTCTTTTTCAAATTTAGCAGTGAGCTTTGCGGTTTGCTCCTCTAAAATTTCATTGCACTTATCTTGAAGTCTTATGAAAAACTCCTCTTTTGACTCGTTTTCTTTTGAGTAAATTCCCATCGCTTCAAAGGTGTTAAATTTGAAATTTCTATACAAAAACTCTTTAAATTCTTTCTCTAAAGCGTTAAAATTTTTAGCGCTCGTTACGAAATTTGGCACAGTAGCAAAGCTTGCGCCGCTTGGCTCATTTTCGCTCGCATCAACGTGCATGCCTTCGCTAGCCTCGCTCCAGTTTGGCTCTTTGTCGTTTTCACTAAGCTCGTAAAGATAGCTCACCTCACAAACGCTATCTATGCTTTTTTTGGCGTCATAAATTCTCACTTTTGCGCTTGCTAGTAAATTTGGTGTGAGGCTTTTTGAGCTAGCATAAAGCTGCGTGATCGCACTTGAGATGATAGGTTTTGCGCTAAATTTCATCTCGCTTTTATCTACGCCTTGGCTGCTTAAATTTTCTTTTTTATCTTTCATCAAATTTGAAATTTGCTCGCGGCTGAGCGGACCTTTTAGGTAGCTAAGTGCCCAGCGCGTGGAGATGACGCTTAGGCCATCTTCGTTTATATTTTTGAGTAAGAAATTTCTTTTGGCTAAATTTGATATGAGATTTTCAAGTGAGGCTTTGTCTAAGCTTGAGTCTGCGATGCCGCTTAGCCCGTCGATCACGCGGGCTTTATCCTGCGCTGTTTGGAGACGGCCGATGAACCAAGTGCCGATGTTGCTAAGGCCTTTGTAGTCAAGATCGACTGGGTTTTGCGTGCTTAAAACGCAGCCCAAACCAAATGCACGGGCTTGTTTTAAAAGTGTGAGCATAGGCGTTTTTGACGGAGGATTTGCGTTTGGCGGAAAAAAGCCAAAAATTTCATCCATATATAGGATCGCTCTAAGTGAGCTAGTGCCCTCTGTGCCGCGCATCCACGCGATGATCTCGTTTAGTAAAAGGGTGACAAAAAACATCCTTTCAGCGTCATTTAGGTGTGAGATCGTAAAGATATTGCACTTTGCTTTGCCGTTTTCGTCAAAAAGCATCTTTGAAATTTCAAGTCTAACGCCCTGCGTCCAGCCCTTAAAGCTTGGACTTGCGATGAGTGCGTTTATCTTCATGGCAAGCTTTAGACGCTCACTGCTTGGATAGAAGGTATCTACATCAAAAACGCCTATCTTTTTAAACGGCGGATTTGCTATGAAATTTATAAGCTCTTCGATGCTGACGTCTTTTTGCTCTTTAAATTTAGTCTCAAATATAGTGGAAATAAGCAGCTGCTCTTTTGAGCTCATATCCTCTGAACTCATGCCAATAAGCGATAGCACCGACGCTGCGAGTGAGTTTATATAGTTGCTAAAAATTTCTTCGTCACTAATATTTGGGCAGGCAAAGTCGCTAAGTAGCGCCACACCTATGCCAGCTGAGCTTTTTGGTGTGTAGATATTAAAGCTAGCGCTATCTTTTAAAATTTTTACTCGCTCAAGGTCTTGAAAGCTCGACTCTATGCCGTTTCTCCAAAGCTCGGCCTGAGAGGTGGCAAATTCCTCTACACTTTGACCTTTATTTGTAGCCTCTGCTTCATCGACATAAGGCAAAAAATCCTCCGCTCTCATCTGCGGAAAGGTGAGGGCTAAATTTGTGATATCTCCCTTTGGATCGATGATGATGGAGGGGATATTGTCTATGCAGGCTTCTTCTAAAAGTGTGATACCAAGGCCTGTTTTGCCGCTGCCAGTCATACCGATAATGGCTGCGTGGGTGGTTAGGTCCTTGTTTTTATAAAAAAATGGCTCTTTATCTTTTAGTCCGATGTAAAAAAGCTTTAAATTCTCTTGTATGGTTTTCACTAATTGCCTTATTCGTATAAATTTATGCGTGAGCGAAGCTCGTCCAGTGTCTCTTTGACGCGCTTTTGTGTGAAGTCTTTTATCGTTTTGTCATCATCAACTAGCTGCATGCAGTATCTGATGTAGCCCTTGTATGCTAGCTCAGTGACGAGCCTTAGCTTCAAAGAGACGTTTTTTACTTCATCTGGTGAGAGCATGATGTCAAAATTTGCCTCCAACTCTTCGCCGTCTTTAAAATTTGTAGCTTGTGAGCTTAATATGCTCATGCCGCCTTCTGAGATGTCATAAAGGCTGCCAACAAGCTCGCCTTGCTCGCCTTTTAGAGAAATTTTGGTAAAGCGGTTTGGCAAGACGCGCTGAAATTTTCTCTTGTTTGCATGCATGGTCGCTGTGCGCGAGAAATTTGAAAGGGTGACACTTTTATCGGCGATATTGTAGTCGATGATGTCGGCGCGAAGTTGCTTTGAGAAGAAGCTGTTTGGCAGGATAAAGCCCTTGCCATCTTGCTTCATAGCTAAAATTTGCATCATATCTACGCGAAAAACGACGCTATCTTCTTTAACCTCTAAAATTTCGGCTTCGTATTTTATATTTAGTCCGTCGTATAAATTTAAAAACTCAGGGCGGACCTTGGCATTTTTCATGCGTGTAAATGTGTTGATCGGATCTTCGTAAAAAAATGAGCCAGTATCGATCATCGTTTTTACCGTGGCTTCTTGGTGATCCTGCGTGTTATATAAAATTTCCTTCATTCTTGAGACAGCATTTACAAAATAGCCCACATATACTGCATCGTCGCAAGCATGACTAAAATTTAGTGTCAAATTTAAGAGCAAGAAATTTACTAGCTCATCTTTTGCGTTTAGTTTTGGTATTAGGCTGTTTAAGTCGTCGCGAATTTGTGTGGCATTTGGTTTTTGGATGAGTAGCGCGTCAAAGATACTCTCAAGGCAAATTTTCATCTGCTCGTGTGGCACTACAAGGGTTAGTTGTCTGCAAAATTTGATGCCCTCATCTATAAATTTAGCTCTTAAACCAAGTATGCAATCCTCGCAATTTTCGACAAGTTCTTGCCTGCCCTTAAACTCCATGGGGTCTCCAAAAAAGGTTATTTATTAAAACATCGCTATCATATATAAAGTTATATTAAAAAAATATTTAAATTTGTGTAGAGAGGAAATTTCTAGGCAAAGCTGCCTAGAAATTTGAATAATTATAGTTTGCTTTCGTTGTGTGAAAGGTAGTCAGCAACACCTTCAGTGCTTGGTTTCATACCAGCGTCACCTTTGTGCCAGCCAGCTGGGCAAACTTCACCGTGCTCGTTTGTAAATAACATAGTATCTACCATTCTAATCATCTCGTCGATGTTTCTGCCAAGTGGTAGGTCATTTATAACTGCGTGGCGAACTGTGCCGTCTTTATCAAGTAAGAATGATCCGCGAAGTGCTACGCCAGCATCTTCTAGAAGTACGTCAAAGCCACGAGCGATTGATTTTGTCATGTCAGCTACGATCGGGAAGCGAACTTTGCCGATACCGCCTTTATTTACTGGAGTCTCTTTCCATGCAAAGTGTGAGAACTGGTTGTCGCAAGAAACCGCGATAACTTCGATACCGCGTGACTTGAACTCGTCATATCTTTTATCAAATGCGATGATCTCGCTTGGGCAAACGAATGTAAAGTCCATTGGATAGAAGAATACAACAGCGCCTTTTTCGCCGATGTTTTTGTAAAGGTTGAAATCATTTACAATTTGATTGTTTCCTAAAACTGCTGCAGCTGTAAAGTCAGGTGCTTTTTTTGTTACTAACATTTTTTCTCCTTAATAATAAATTTTATTGATTGCGAAATTATATCCATAAAAATTTAAATTCTAATTAAATAGATCTAAAAATTTAAAACAGTGTAATTTTAATATGCATTTGAAAATGAATGGAAATTTTTAAAAATTTATAGAAGATGTTGTAGAAATTTTATTAAATTTAAAGTTTTGGGTATAGAAGCGATTAATTACAGATCGCTAAAATTTCTACCGCCAAATTTTAGTATCGCCGAACCCCAAGTAAAGCCACCACCAAATGCATCAAGAAGCAAAACAGAGCCATTTTTGATGCGCCCATCCTCGTAAGCATCATTTATAGCCATTGGGATCGAAGCAGAGCTTGTGTTGCCATATTTTGCAACTGTCAAAACACACTGCTCGTCTGTAAAATTTAGCCTATTTTTTACGGCGTCTATTATCCTGATATTTGCTTGATGAGGTATGAAAAAGTCGATATCTTCGCTTTGCATTTTGTTTGCGTGTAAAATTTCTATCACGCTTTTGCTAAGCGTTTGAACCGCTATCTTAAAGACCTCATTCCCGCTCATGTGGATGAAATTTAGTCTATTTTTTAGCGTCTCATCGCTAGCTGGAAATGCACTACCACATCCTGGAGTTATCAAAAGCTCAGCCTGTCTGCCATCGCTTGCAGTGTGGATGTCGATGATCTCATTTTCTTCGCTAGCGCTTATCACAGCAGCGCCAGCTCCGTCACCAAAAAGTATGCATGTGCTTCTATCTGTGTAGTCGATTATCGAGCTTAGTTTTTCAGCTCCTATGATCAAGACATTTTTCTTAGCACCACTTATGATAAGAGAATTTGCAAGCTCTAAAAGATAGATAAATCCTGTGCAAGCTGCGCTTATATCAAAAGCTGTAATGCCAAAATTTAAGCCTAAATTTGAAGCTATCTTGCAGGCAGTTGAAGGCATGCAAAGATGATCTGGAGATATCGTAGCGCAGATTACCGCGTCGATTTGTGATTTTTCAAGCCCTGAGCGTTTTATAGCTAGCTCAGCAGCTTTTGTGCCAAGATCGCTTGTTATCTCAGTCGTTGCGATATGTCTTTGTTCTATACCGGTTCGCTTCACTATCCACTCATCGCTCGTGTCGACCATTTTTTCAAAATCAAAATTTGTTAAAATTTTTTCTGGGACATATGACGCAATGGAGATCAATGAAGCTTTTGGCATATTTTACCTTGCAAAGTGTGAAAGTTCTTCTTCTATAACTTTATTTATATTCGAGTTAGCAAATTTAATTGCTTGAAAGATTGCATTTTTTATAGCTTTTGAGTTGCTTTTGCCGTGACTTATGATGACGCAGCCATTTACGCCAAGAAGCGGAGCACCGCCATACTCATCGTAACTGACTTGTTTTTTTAGAGTTTTGAAAACTTTTCTCATAAGTACCGATCCAGCCATAGCAAGGGGTGATTTTTTAACTTGCTTTTTGATGATCTTGCCTATGGCATCAGCGACGCCTTCGCTTGTTTTTAGTAGGATATTTCCCATAAAACCGTCGCAAACCATGACATCAATGCTGCCATCAAAAATTTGATTGCCCTCTGCATTGCCAACGAAGCTATCAAGTCTAGAAACTAGTTTAAAAGCCTCTTTGCTGACTTCATTGCCTTTACTCTCTTCTTCGCCATTTGACAAAAGACCTACTTTTGGCTCTTTTCTGCCTAAAATTTCTTTTGCATAGGCTTCGCCCATTATGGCAAATTGAAATAAGTGTTCGCTTCTGCAATCAACATTTGCACCAACGTCCAAAACCAAAGTAGCTGTCTCTTTTGAATTAGGCATAAGCGTAGCGATCGCTGGACGAGATACATTTTTTAATCTACCAACTCTTAACGTAGCTAAACTCATAGTAGCACCGCTGTGACCAGCAGAAACGACAGCATCGACATTTTTGTCTTTTAAAAGCTCAACAGCTTTGTAGATCGTGCTATCTTTTCTTTTAAGAGCGTCTGTCGCTCCGTCAGCCATAGAGATGACTTCGGTAGCTTCTATAAATTCTATATTTTTTAAATAGGGTTGTGGAATGAGTGGTTTTATGGCATTGCTATCGCCAACTAATACAGCTTTAAATTCTGCCTCTTTCAGTGCTTCGATAACGCCAGATATTATAGGTTCTGCACCAAAATCACCACCCATAGCATCAATAGCAATGCGAATCATATTTTAGTATTCACCTGTTGTTTTGTTTATGCGGTGAGGCATTTTCCAAGAACCATCTTTGTCTTTTACAGGCACTGGAAGTGTAACTTTGTAATGTGTTCTACGTTTTGCTGCACGAGAATGACTCACTCTTCGCTTTGGTACTGCCATTTTACTCTCCTTTATAAATTTTTACATTTTTCACAATAAAAATAATCGCTCTTAAAAGCTTCTAACTCACTTTCAAAAACTTCTTTTAAATCAATATTGCCATCAAAAAATTCAACCGTATCGCTAAGCTCATTTTCTCTGTCTTTATAGACACCGTCACTTAAATTTAGCTCTACGTCTTGATCGATAGGTAGCATAAATTCATCACCACATCGATCACAAATATATTTTATCTCGCCCTTTATAGTACCTTGGCATTTTACCAAAAAAGGATCTTTTCTTTTTAAAATTCCACTAAAAACTAGATCATTGTTTCTTACTAGCTCAAAGTTTATCTCTTTGTTTGCTATTTTAGAAAACGGAATAATCAAGTTTTAGTCCAAAATTAGCAAATTTCTCTTGAAGCAAAGAAGAAATTTATCTCATTTACAGCGTTTTCTAGGCTGTCACTTCCATGAACTGCGTTTGCATCAATGCTATCAGCAAAATCAGCTCTAATAGTGCCAGGAGCTGCTTCTTTTGGGTTGGTTGCACCCATTAGCTCGCGGTTTTTAGCAACTGCATTTTCGCCCTCTAAAACCATAACCACAACTGGTCCGCTTACCATAAAATCAACTAGATCGTTGAAGAAAGGTCTATTTTTATGAACTGCATAAAATGCTTTTGCATCGCATTTGCTAAGTTTGATTTTCTTTGCAGCTGCGATTCTTAAGCCATTGCTTTCAAATCTATCTATAATCTTTCCAACAACATTTTTCTTAACAGCGTCAGGCTTAATAATAGAAAGTGTTCTTTGCATAAATTTTCCTTAAAATTTAGGTTATTTAAATGAAGTTGGCAATTATATCAAATAAAGCTTAAAAATAAAATAGGCTCAAATTTGAGCCTAAATTTTGTAAATTTATTGGATAACCGGAGTACTGCCAGTGCGAGCATCAGCACCGATTTGATCACGTGAAGGTTGTCCTGCTACTACGGCATCCCAAACGATGCAACCATCAGTTGGACAGGCAGATGCACAGGCTGGCTCGTCGTTGTAGCCTACGCACTCAACGCATTTGTTTGAATAAACATAGTATGTATCTGCTCCAGTTGGGTTATCGCTATCATCAACAATAGCTGAAACTGGGCACTCATCGATGCATGAACCACAGCTTATGCATATATCGGTTATTTTTACAGACATTTTTTCTCCTTAAATAAAATTTTGGCGTAGAATATCAAAAAAAACTGAAAATGATATAAATATACTCTTAAATTTTCATAGCACGCTTAATTTCTTTAAACTACTTTATAAAGTTTTTATCACTTTTAGACTAAATTTACAGATTAAAATTTTAAAAAGGTCGTATAAATTTAATGAATGATACTATAAAAATAACTGGCGCCAGAGAGCACAATCTTAAAAATTTAAACCTTGAAATTCCTAAAAATAAATTAGTAGTTTTTACCGGCCTTAGCGGCAGTGGTAAGAGCACGCTAGCCTTTGACACGCTCTATGCCGAGGGGCAGCGCAGGTATATGGAGAGCCTTAGCAGCTACGCTAGGCAGTTTTTAGACCGTGTGGGCAAGCCTGATGTTGATAAGATCGAGGGTTTAACGCCTGCAATTGCGATCGATCAAAAGACAACTTCAAAAAATCCTCGCTCAACGGTTGGCACGATCACTGAAATTTATGATTATCTAAGGCTTTTATACGCAAGGGTTGGCGTGCAGCACTGCCATAAATGCGGCAAACCTATCTCAAAAATGAGTGCGAGCGACATCATAAATGAAATTTCAAAGCTCCCACTTGGCGCAAAGGTGATCATCTATGCGCCGCTAGTTCGTGAGAAAAAGGGCACATGGGCAGACTTGATCGAAAATTTACGCCAAAAAGGCTTTGTAAGGGCGCAGATAGATGGCGTGGTGGTGAGGCTTGACGAGGAGATCGAGCTTGCAAAAACGAAAAAACACACGATAAAGGTCATCGTTGATAGGATCGCCATCGATGAGCAAAATCACGAGCGCCTAGCAAGTGACGTTGAAAAGGCGCTAAATGAGAGCTTTGGCGAGGTCGAGATAGAGATCGCAAACGCTGACGAGCTGGGCTTAAAAGAGAGTTTTATACACTACAGCGAGCACATGGCTTGTTTTGACTGCAAAATTTCATTTACGCCGCTTGAGCCGCTAAGCTTTAGCTTTAACTCGCCAAAGGGCGCTTGCGAGCACTGCGACGGACTTGGCATAAGATATAGCCTAGATATGAGCAAGATCATCGACGAGGAAAAGTCGATAGAAAACGGCGCAATAAAGCTACTTTACGGCTACAATATGAGCTATTACTATAAATTTTTACTTGCTTTTTGCGAGCAAAACGGCATCGATATCAAAAAGCCATATTACGAGCTTAGCGAAGATGAAAAGAGGCTCGTTTTATATGGCAACGTCAAGGATGTTGAGTTTTTTTGGAAGCGAAATAAACTGCTTAGAAAATTTGATGGTGTGGTCAAAATTTCACACGGGCTTTTGAAGGATTATAAGGACTTTGACGAGTATATGAGCGAGAAAATTTGTGACGCTTGTAATGGCCACAGACTAAAGCCTCAAAGCTTAGCGGTCAAGGTCGCTGGCCTTGGGCTTGGTGAAATTTTAGATATGAGCATAGAAAACTGCACCGCATTTTTCTCAAATGAGAAAAATTTTGCCTACCTAAGTGACTACGATAAGGCGATCGCAAAGCCTATCTTAAAAGAGATCAACGAGAGGCTTTTCTTTTTGTATGACGTGGGGCTTGGCTACTTGTCGCTTGGGCGCGACGCTAGGACGATCAGCGGTGGCGAGGCACAGCGCATCAGGATCGCGAGCCAGATAGGAAGTGGGCTCAGTGGCGTCATGTATGTGCTTGATGAGCCAAGTATCGGCCTTCACGAGCGAGATACGTTAAAACTCATAAAGACGCTTAGAAATTTGCAAGCTAAAGGCAACTCCGTGATCGTCGTCGAGCATGATAAAAAGACGATAGAGGAGGCTGACTATATCGTAGATATCGGTCCTGGAGCTGGTAAATTTGGCGGTAGCGTGGTCTTTGCAGGCACGGCAAAAGAGCTTTTAAGCTCAGATACCCAGACTGCACAATACATAAACGGCAAGAAAAAGATCGACTATCAAAAAAATAGAAAAGCTGAGAAGTGGCTCGAAATTTCAAATGTAAATATCAACAATATCTCAAATTTAACCGCTAAATTTCCACTTAGAAACCTTGTTGGCATCACTGGTGTCTCAGGATCTGGCAAGAGCTCGCTAGTGCTTCAGACCTTGCTTCCAGAGGCGCAGGAGCAGCTAAATAGAGCTAAAAAAGTGAAAAAAATAGCTGGGGTAAATTTAAACGGACTTGAGAATTTAGACAAGGTCATATACCTCGATCAAAGCCCGATCGGCCGCACTCCACGCTCAAATCCAGCGACTTATACCGGCGTGATGGACGAGATAAGAAATTTGTTTGCGCAGACTAAAGAGGCCAAGCTTAGAGGCTATAAAATAGGGCGCTTTAGTTTCAACGTCAAAGGTGGGCGCTGCGAGAAGTGCCAAGGCGAGGGTGAGATCACGATCGAGATGCACTTTTTGCCTGATATAAACGTGGTTTGTGATGTTTGTAATGGCGCTAGATATAACGCTCAGACCTTGGAAATTTTATACAAAGGCAAAAATATCGCCGAGGTGCTAAATATGAGCATAGATGAAGCGGTTGAGTTTTTTAAGGCTGTGCCAAAGATCGCTTCAAAGCTCACCACACTGCAAGACGTGGGGCTTGGTTACATCACGCTTGGACAAAACGCAGTCACACTTAGTGGCGGTGAGGCGCAGCGTGTGAAGCTAGCAAAAGAGCTTAGTAGAAGTGACACTGGAAATACACTTTACATCCTTGATGAACCAACGACGGGACTTCATTTTGCAGATGTTGATAGGCTAGTAAAGGTGCTAAATCACCTGGTCGATCTTGGAAATTCAGTCTTTGTGATCGAGCATAATATGGATGTTATCAAAAACTGCGACTATATCGTAGATATGGGACCAGAAGGCGGTGCAAAAGGCGGTAAAGTAATAGCGTGTGGCAGCGTCAAAGAGGTAGCTAAAAACTACAAAAAAACTGGCAGCTACACAGGGGAATTCCTAGCGCAAGAGCTTGCTTTGTTAAAAGCGAAATAAAATAAATTTATATGGTTTGTATTTGTCTAAAATGCCAAGCTATATAATATGTAAGATAAATTAAATTTATTAAATTTTTAAGTGGATTTAAAAGAAAAAGGGGCGAATGCCCCTGGGATTATGCAGCTGGATAAACAGATACTTTTTTTCTGTTTTTATCAAGTCTTTCAAATTTTACAAAGCCATCGACTAATGCAAAAATAGTGTGATCTTTGCCAAGACCTACGTTATTTCCAGCGTGAGTTGCTGTTCCTCTTTGGCGGATGATTATATTTCCAGCACGAACGAACTCACCACCAAATTTCTTAACACCTAATCGGCGTCCGATACTATCACGGTTATTTTGGGTTGAACCTTGACCTTTTTTGTGTGCCATATCTTATCTCCTTAAGCTGCGATACTTACGACTTTTACACGTGTAAATTGTCTTCTAAAGCCGCGTTTTAGTTTTGAGTCTTTACGTCTGCGTTTTTTGTAGATAACTACTTTTTTGTCTTTGCCTTCATTAACGACCTCAAGAACAACTTTTGCACCCTTAACAAATGGCGCACCTACCTTTACTTCGCCGTCGTTTACAGCTAAAACTTCTGTAATCTCAACGGTTGATTTAGCTTCAGCGCTAAAGTGATCTAGCTTAAGGAACTCGCCCTCGCTAACACGATATTGCTTACCGCCATGCTTAAATATAGCGTATTTTGACATACTCTACCTTTCTAAAATTTGGTAAGACCAAAAAGCACTTTTTTGCAAAAGATTTATGGAGCTTTGTTGGTTGTAAGGTGTGAATGTTAGCCAAAAGTTTATAAATTCTACTTTAATGCCCCTGATCTTATGATCTTGTCGGCTAAATTTCTTATCATAGATGTGTGATCTAAGAAAAATGTTTTGTCGCTTGGCAAGTGTGGCTGATATACCAGCGTTTTAGCTGCTGGAGCGCTTAAGATCACATTTATCAGTTCAAGCTCGGGTGGAAAAGTAAAATAAAGTTTTGGCTTGGGAATTTCGTTTTGAAAGAGCCTCTGCGCATAAAATTTACTGAAATTTTCGTTTTTTGGTAGCTTTATCTCTTTAAAGAGTTCAAGCGGTAAAAAGTAGCGCGCCAAGGCATGAAGTCCGTGCGCAAAGATGTAGAGGCGTTTTTCAAATTTGGGCGCATCTGTCCTGCCAAAAGTGGAGCAAAATTTCTGCAAATGCTCGCTCATAGCAGCCGTATCTTTTTCATGCAAGGCAAGCACAAATTTAACCGCCTCTCTTTCGTTTGCTGGCTTTTTAGACTCTGCAAAAGTGCGAGCTTTTTCTAGGGCAGGGGCAAGTAAATTTTCATCTTGCCAAAGCATCGCAGTGAGCAGATCATGCATAACACATAGAAATTTATAGCCGTTTTTGCTAGGTGGCAGGCCTTTTGGAAAGATGCTTGCCATACTATCTGTGTCGCCACAAGCGATAGCAAAAAACGCTGGTATGAGCTTCTCGCACTGGTCATATCCACCGCTGCATCCTGGGAGTAAATTTAGCTTAGCGTATTGAAAAATGAGATCATTTAGTGCCTCGGCGTCGCCATCAGCTAGGCACTTTTCAAGGCAAAAGTCGTATCGTCTAGCTCTTGAAAAAGAGAGCAATCGTATGAGCTCACATAAAAAGTCGTATTCATTTAAATTTTTCTCTTTTATTTCAGCGTAAATGCTTGCATACTCATCTAAAAGTAGCTCTTCGTCGCTTTTTGGCGGTTTTTTAGCTTTAAAAATATTAAACAAGCCTTCTAAAAATGACATTTTGCCTCTCCTTATTTTTGCTAATTTTAGCCAAAAACGCCTAAAATGGCTTAGTTTTTTGAATTGCAAAAGTTAAATTTAGCGGATAGTTTAACCGCATTTTGGCTATAATCGCCCAAATTTAAGCGAGCTTAGGACAAAGATGGCAGGCGAAGATCAGGAAAAAACCGAAGAAGCGACCCCCAAAAAGATAGAAGACGCCAAAAAGGACGGCAACGTTCCCAAAAGTCAGGACCTATCAGGCTTTGTGACCCTAGTTATCGCTATTGGCGTGCTGCTTGCGATGCTAAATTTTATGAAAGATCAGGTCATCTCGCTTTACATCTACTATTCTAAATTTATCGGTCAACCACTGACTTTGCCAACGGTAAAAATGATCGTTGTAAATACCTTTGGCAGGGCGCTTTTGATGATCCTGCCAGTTTGCATCTGCGTCGCGGTTGCCGGCATAATCGCAAATGTAATGCAGTTTGGCTTTATATTTACCACAAAGCCCATAACGCCAAATTTTGGCAAGATAAATCCGCTAAAAGGGCTAAAAAATTTATTTTCAATGAAAAAGGCGATCGAGAGCGTCAAGATCGTCGTTAAAGTAAGCATCGTCTTTGGAGTTGGATTTTACTTTTTCTTGCAGTTTATAAAAGAGCTTCCGCACACGCTATTTTTCTCTATGTTTGACCAGCTCGCGTGGCTAAAAGAGAAGCTCATCATCTTAGTTAGCGTCATGCTTTTTATACTTTTTGTGATCGGCCTTGCTGACCTGCTCATCGTGCGTTTTCAGTATTTTAAAGACCTTCGCATGAGCAAGCAAGAGATCAAGGACGAGTACAAGCAGATGGAGGGTGACCCGCAGGTTAAAGGCAGGATCCGCCAAGCGCAAATGCGTGCAGCCAAACGCCGAATGATGCAAAATATCCCACAAGCTGACGTCGTCATAACAAACCCAACTCACTACGCCGTGGCGATCAGATACGACAAAAGCCGTGACGAAGCGCCGATAATACTTGCTAAAGGGGTTGATTTCTTGGCGCTTCAGATAAAAAAGGTAGCGGTTGAAAACGGAGTGCAAATTTATGAAAACCCACCTCTTGCAAGGGAGCTTTATAGGGTTTGTGAGGTCGATGATACGATACCAGCGCACCTTTTTAGGGCTGTAGCTGAAGTGCTAAGCTTTGTTTATATGAGTAATAAGCAGAAATTTCAAGATAAACTTTGAGAGCATTAAGCCAAAAATTTTTATAAAAGTGGTAGTAAATTTTGTAGAAAAAAGACAAGCTGTCTTTAAAACAGCTTGTCAGAAATAAAAGTTTAGTTAAGATATCCGTAGATATTTGCTAGCACCCAGCCAACAGCACAAGAGCTAAATACACCTATGAAACCAGGGATGATAAAGCTGTGGTTGATTACATATTTACCAATATGTGTTGTGCCTGAGCGGTCAAACTGCACGGCTGCAAGGTCGCTTGGGTACGTTGGTAGGATGAAGTATCCATAGCAAGCAGTAGCAAATGCGACAATAACGCCTGGGTGAACGCCTATTTGAACAGCGAGTGGCACAAATGTAGCAGCTGCAGCAGCTTGAGAGTTTAGGAATTTTGATATAAGCATGCCAACTATGATATACATCCAAGGATATGCTTTCATAACCTCGCCAAGTGAGCCTTTGAGCATATCAATGTGTGAGTGGAACATTGTCTCAGCCATCCAGCTAATGCCGTAAATCGCAACAAGTGCAACCATACCGCTGTGGAAAATTTCATTTTGACCGATCTTAGCTGCTTTGATGCCTGAGTAGATCATCATGATAGATGCTGCTAAAAGCATGAAAATTTGGATCGTATCAACCATGCCAAGTGGTGCAGTCTTTTTCATAGTATCTTTTACTACAATGTTCGCGTTTGCGATAGTTTCGCTTTTATCACCTGCAGTGATAACAACATCAGCGCCATTTAAAACAATGCTTTGTGTTACTTTGTTGTCTTTATCTAGCACTTGAACGCTTGTAAATTTAGTAGCGTCTTTTACTTTATTGTCTTTTACGTTTGAAACGATTTTGCTATCGCCAACCATAGAAACAACTTGTCCGTCTTTAACAGTGATGTTTTTAACTGTTTTTTTATCTACGATTATTTCTATTGATTTACCAGGAACATTGCTTGTCCAGCTTGGGCGAAGTTGTTTGTAATAGCCTAGAACCGCAACAACAGCGATTGTAGCTAGAAATATCCACATAACATTCCATTGTTTTTTTGGCAAATGCACACCGATCAATGAATGTGCCTCATCAGAACCATATATATATTTTCTTTGCTCTGGATCAGCTATTTTTGCTTGGAATTCTGGATCTTTATCAAGATCTTTACCTCTAAATACTGAGTAAGTTCCTATGCAAAGCACACCTAAAAATGTAGAAGGGATGGTAACTTTTAATAGATCAACATAGCTTGTAAAGCCCTCAATATGAACTGTACCAGTACCAAGAAGAACAGCAACCATAGACACACCAGCAACTGAAACTGGGCTTGCGATGATGGCAAGCTGAGATGAGATCGTAGTAGCTGCCATCGGACGTTCTGGACGGATACCACTTTTCATTGATACGTCATAGATGATCGGTAAAAGTGTATAAACTGTGTGACCTGTACCACAAAGCACTGTTAGTGTCCAGCCACAAATAGGTGCAAGATAACAAACTGTTTTTGGATGTTTTCTAAGCGCTCTTTCAGCGATCTGAAGCATAACATCAAGACCACCAGCTGCTTGAAGTGTAGCACTTGCTACAACAACTGCAAGAATAGTTAATATAACATCAATAGCAGGCTTACCTGGTTTTAAATCAAATGCAAATACCAAAATAACAAGACCGATGCCGCCAAGGACACCAAGTGCCATACCACCTTTTTTTGCTCCGTAGAACAAACAGCCGAGCACGACGATTAATTGTAAGAAAAACTGCGTACTCTCAGACAAACTTGTAAGAAATTCCATGATTTCTCCCTTTTCGAAAATTACGTAAATAGTATATAAATATTAAAATTAAATACTAATTAAAAAAGATATGTAGAATTTAATATTACATTTAATTCTTGTTATCTTATCTATATTTTTGTGGAAAAATAAATATATTTAAAAGAAAGATTGAGATAAAATCCTAAAAGGAAACAACTAATAGTTAAATTTAAGGAGAGAAGCATGCAAATCCCTATCGCTTATGGCAAAGATGACCATATAAATTTAAAAATAGACGAAAAAAATCTGCTTGGTGTTTTTGACCCAAACAAGGTCGCTAAATTTGACGAAGCAGCGCTTATCGCAAAGGCTTTAGCAAATCCGATAAATCAAAAGAGCTTTGATGAGTTTATCGCTGGAGATGAAAAGATCGTTATCATCGTAAATGACGGCACAAGACCTACGCCAACTGCTAAAATTTTAAAGCAAATTTACCCAAAGCTTCGCGATAAAAATAAAATTTTCATCATCGCCACTGGCTGTCACAGAGAGGGCACGCTAGATGAATACAATATGATATTTTCTAAAGAAATTTACCCAGAGATCAGAGCCAAAAACGAGGTTCACGACCACGACTCAAAGCACGATGAGATGGTCTTTTTAGGCGAGAGCAAAAACGGCACACAGATGTATCTAAACAAGATCGTGGCTGAAGCTAAAAAAGTGATCGTCATAGGTTCAGTCGAACCCCACTATTTCGCAGGCTACACCGGCGGTAGAAAGGCCTTTTTGCCAGGCACTGCCTCATACGAAAGCATCACGCAAAACCACAAACTAGCACTTAGTCCTGACGCTCAGGCGCTGCGCCTTGAGGGCAACCCTGTGCATGAAGATATGATCGATGCGATGAAAGTTCTTTCAAATATCGACGTATTTTCTATACAAACCGTGCTTGATAGCGAGCACGGCGTCTATTATGCGAGTGCTGGCGATCTGAACGATAGCTTTTATGACTGCGTAAAAAAGGCCGATGAGGTATTTTGCGTAAATATCCCACAAAAGGCTGACATCGTGATCTCGGTGGCACCATATCCTATGGATGTCGATCTTTATCAGGCGCAAAAAGCCCTAGATAACGGCAAACTAGCGCTTGCGAAAGATGGAATTTTAATAATGGTCGCAAAATGCCGCACAGGCATCGGTCCAAAACCTTTCTTTGACCTTATGGCATCGGCCGATACGCCAAAAAAAGTGCTAGAAAAGATAAATTCTGGCTTTAAGCTTGGCTATCACAAAGCTGCAAAAATGGCTGAAATTTCGCTTTGGGCGCAGACTTGGGCTGTGACTGATCTAAGCGACGATGAGATGAGAGCTGTGCATCTAAAGCCGTATCATGACCTACAAAAGGCTGTAGATGAGGCACTAGTGCAAAAAGGTGCGGATGCAAAAATAATCATCTTGCCGTTTGGCTCTATGACCGTGCCTAAGGTGTGAGTTTGGCTAAAATTTTATACTATGACGCAAGCTCTGGCATTAGTGGCGATATGAATTTAGCCGCTCTTGTCGGGCTTGGAGTGGATTTTAGCTATCTTTGCTCTGAGCTAGAGAAGCTAAATTTGAGCGGAGAATTTCGCTTAGAGCAAAAAAACGTAGTAAAAAACGGCATCGCTGCGACCAAAATCGACGTCGTGCTACTAAAATCGCAGCCTCACGCTAGAAGCTACGCTGATATCAAGCAAATTTTGGCTAGCTCAAATTTGAGCGAATTTTGCAAGAAAAAGGCCGTTGCGATATTTCACGTGATCGCTCAATCTGAAGCAAAAGTGCATGCAGTTAGCATCGATGAGGTGCATTTTCACGAGGTTGGAGCGGTTGATAGCATAGTAGATGTCGTTGGAGCGGCGATCTGCTTTGAGTATTTATTAGAAAATTTTGGCATTTCTAGAGTCGTTAGTTCAAAGATCGAGCTTGGCGGCGGCGTAGTAAAGTGCGACCACGGATATCTTAACGTCCCAGCGCCAGCGGTTTGTGAAATTTTAAAAGATGTGCCAGTTAGTCTTGGGCGAGCAAATTTTGAGATGACTACGCCAACAGGTGCTGCGATACTAAAAGCATGCGCAGATGAGTTTGTGGGTGAGATAAATTTCAAAATAGAAAGAGTAGCTTACGGGGCTGGTGAAAAAAACGTTCCAAATTTTGCAAATGCCCTTCGTGCGATGATCTGCGAGGTGGATGAGTGCCAAAATTTGGTGCAAAAAATGATATCCACAAACATAGATGATATGGACGCAGAAAGCTTTGCCTTTGCGTGTGAAATTTTACGCGAAAATGGCGCACTAGATGTCTTTAGTCACTCTATATATATGAAAAAAGGACGCATCGGTTTTGAGCTAAACGTCTTGTGTAAAAGCGAAGATACGAAAAAGCTAAAAGAGCTTATATTTACGCACACGACGGCCATCGGTGTTCGCGAGATAGATGTCGTAAAAACCGAGCTAAAGCGAAAATTTGTAATTGTTGAGACTAAATTTGGCGATATAAGACTAAAAATTTCAGGCGATGATGAAAAAGCAAAGCCTGAATTTGACGAGTGCAAAAGCGCGGCACTTATGCATAAAACATCGATATTTCAAGTAAAAAAAGAAATTTTTAAAAAGTATGACGAAATTAGAAATTCTAAAAAATGATATAAAAAAGCTAGGAAATTTAGCCGTTGCATTTAGTGGTGGCGTAGATAGCTCACTACTGCTAAAGGTCGCTGCAGACGTACTTGGTGAGAATGCGCTAGCACTCACGGTAAAATCGCCCTATATGTCTTTGCGCGAGATAGATGAGGCGATAGAATTTGCTAAATTTTATGGCATCAGGCACGAGGTATTTGAGGTAGGCATCGCCGATGAGATAAAGCTCAATCCACAAAATCGCTGCTATCTTTGTAAAAAAGCAGTTTTTTCAAGGCTTCTTGCTCGTGTAAAAGAGCTTGGATTTACAAATTTGGCTGACGGCACAAACAAGGACGATCTTGGCGAATATCGCCCAGGGCTTAAGGCAAAAGAGGAGCTTGGCGTGCTTTCGCCACTTGTAAATTTACGTAAATTTGAGATCCGCGAGCTCTCACGCGAGCTAAATTTAGCAACAGCAGACAAGCCAAGCTACGCATGCTTGCTAACTCGTTTGCCTCATGAAAAAGAGATAAGCGTGAGCGATCTAAATTTAGTAGAAGCGGCTGAAAATTTACTGATAAAAAGCGGCTACGCAAATGTGCGAGCAAGGCTTGATGATAGAAAAATGAAGCTGCAAATGCCATTTTCTAGCATGCAAAACTTTTTAAACGACGTAAAATTTAAGTCTATCGTTAAAGAGCTAGTCGCACTTGGCGCGGCAGAGGTGACGCTTGATCTAAAGGGGCTTAGAGAGGATGTTTTGGCATGAGCGAGACTGAAATTTTAGAATTTATCGCTGGTATAAAAAACGGCAAGATGAGCGAGCAAGATGCGCTAAAGTATCTAAAAAACTACCCATTTAACGATATCGGATGCGCCAAGATCGACACTCAGCGCGCTTTGCGAAATGGCACTGGTGAGGTGATATACGGGGCAAATAAAACAGATGATGAAATTTTGCAAATTGCTAGTGCGATCGGCGAAAAAAATGAAAATATCCTGATCACAAGAACAAATGAGAGTGTTTTTAAACGCATTCGTGAGATCTTTCCGCAGGCAAATTTTAACGCTCGCGGTAGGGTGATCAGCGTCAAATTTAAAGAACAGGCACTCACAAAAAGCTACATCGCGATAGTCTCTGCTGGCACTGCTGATGGCGCAGTCGTGGAGGAGACCTACGAGACAGCAAAATTCTTAGGCAATGACGTGAGAAAATTTACCGATGTCGGCGTAGCAGGGCTACATAGGCTGGTCGCAAAGCTTGACGAGATACGTGGTGCAAAGGTCGTGATCGCCGTTGCTGGCATGGAGGGTGCACTTGCTAGCGTGCTAGCTGGACTTGTAAGCTCTCCAGTGATCGCAGTGCCTACTAGTGTGGGATACGGGGCAAATTTTGGCGGAGTTGCAGCACTGCTAGCCATGCTAAACAGCTGCGCAAATGGCGTTAGCGTCGTAAATATCGACAACGGATACGGCGCCGCATATAACGCAAGCCTGATAAATCATCTCTAAATTTATGTTATGTTTGCGTCTCGGCGGATAAATGAGCTAAATTTAAAGGAAAAAGCGTTGCAAGAGATAAATTTAAGCTGGCAAAAAGAAACTTTAGCAAAAAGAGAAAGCTTGCAAACGAGGCTGGCGTTTTTAGCTGTGGCTGGCGTGATCTTGACAGCTGAAATTTACATCGCAGTTTGCGTAAAGGGTGGCTTTGTGCGTCACTACGCTGGCGACGTTTTGGCTGTTATCTTGCTTTACGCCTTGGCGAGAGCTATTTTTAGCGTAGCGCCATCAAAATTGCCACTTAAAATTTTTGCTTTTGCGGCGGCTTTGGAGATTGCGCAGTATTTTGGAGTGGTGCAAATTTTAGGCATAGAAAATAAAATTTTAAAGATAATGATCGGCGGGACGTTTGATCTTACCGATCTACTCTGCTACGCGGCTGGCTGTATTATAAATTATATGCTATTAGAAAAGCACCAAACCATATTTTAAGCAAAATCCTCATTGTGTGAAAATTGACTTTTTATAACAAAATTTTATACAATCGTTATACAAAATTTATAAGGAGATAAGATGAAAAAACTACTTACAGTGGTGTTATTTTTAAACATAGCATTGTATGGGCAAACCGAACTTACAATCGCAACAAAAGAGTGTTTAAAAAAGGCAAGTAATACGCAAGATATTGAGGAATGCATAAGTGCAAATCAGCCAAAAACAGAGGTACAAGAAATAATAGAAAATTTAAAGAAAAAAACACCAGCTTGTAAAGGAATTAGTACATTAGATATGGAGGAGTGTGCGTCAATAGAGGAAAAGGTTTATGATGAAATTTTAAATAAAGAATATAAAGAAGCAATGAATGGTTTAAAAGTACAAAAAATTAAAAATAATCTAAAAGATGCTCAACGTAAATGGATAGCATATAGAGATGCTAAGTGTATCGCAGAACATCCTCTACCTATGTACAATAATACTGAAACTCTTGGACATTCATATTGTCTTATAAACACCATTAAACAAAGAGCAGAAGAGTTAGCAAATATAGTAGAAAATTTAGAATACTACAACCGATTTACTTTTTTAGACAAAGAGTAAAAATAAATATTTTAATTACATAGAGAAAAGGAGCTATTGTCTCTCTTAAATATCTAAATAAGCTAATTAGATTTATGAAAATGCATTAAAATTATTAGATTATAAATTGTACTCCATAAAATAAATAGCTTTTTGATAAAATTTTATATAACTTGCTTGTTAAGGCTTAAGGAGTTGAAATGGATAAACAAAAAGCTGTGCAAAAGATGACTGAGGTCATGGCGAAATTTGTCGGCTACACGGGCAAAGTGCTGCCTGACGACGTGACGGCGAAGCTACTTGAGCTTAGCGAGCGCGAGACGCAACCGCTGGCAAAGGAGATCTACAAAACGATGTTTGAAAACCAGCGCCTTGCAAAGGAGTTAAACCGCCCGTCCTGTCAGGATACTGGAGTGATCCAGTTTTTCGTAAGATGTGGCGCAAATTTTCCGCTTATCGGCGAGCTTGAAGAGCTGCTACGAGAGGCGGTACTGCAAGCTACTCGCGAGGCCCCGCTTCGTCACAACAGCGTCGAGACATTTGATGAGTACAATACCGGCAAAAACGTCGGAAAGGGCACGCCGAGTGTGTTTTGGGAGATCGTGCCAAATAGCAGCGAGTGCGAGATCTACACATATATGGCAGGTGGTGGCTGCAGCTTGCCTGGTAAAGCAACCGTGCTGATGCCTGGCATGGGCTATGAGGGCGTTGTTAAATTTGTCATGGATATAATGACAAGCTACGGCATAAACGCCTGCCCGCCGCTACTAGTGGGTGTTGGCGTGGGCACTTCGATCGACGTAGCGTCCTTGCTTTCTAAAAAGGCGCTGATGAGGCCTTTGGGCTCTAAAAATCCAAACGAACGAGCCGCATTAACTGAAAAGTTACTAGAAGAGGGCATCAATAAAATTGGCCTTGGACCACAAGGCATGAGCGGTGCAAGCTCTGTCATGGGCGTGCATATAGAAAACTGTGCTCGCCACCCAAGCGTCATAGCTGTCGCCGTAAATGTGGGCTGTTGGTCGCACCGCAAGGGTCACATCGTCTGGGACACAGATCTAAATTTCGACGTAAAATCGCACAAGGAGTTCGCGCTATGAGTAAGAAAATTTTAACCACGCCAATAAGCGCCGAGGATCTTTCAAACATCAAAATCGGCGATGTCATATACCTCACGGGACACATCGTTACCTGCCGAGACGTGCCGCACAGACGCGTAGTGGAGGAGGGTAGAGAGCTACCGCTAGATATAACAGGCGGTGCGATCCTACACGCAGGGCCGATCATCAGAAAAACTGGCGAAAAAAGCTTTGAGATGGTCTCAGTAGGACCTACAACCAGCATGAGAATGGAGAAATTTGAGCGAGAATTTATCGCAAAAACTGGCGTTCGTCTCATCGTGGGCAAAGGCGGTATGGGTGAGGGCACTATGAGCGGTTGCAATGAGTTTGGCGCTGTTCACTGTGTATTTCCAGCAGGCTGTGCGGTGGTGGCCGCAACGCAGGTTGAAGAGATAGAGAGTGCGGACTGGACGGAGCTTGGTATGCCTGAGACTCTTTGGAAGTGCCGCGTCAAGGAGTTTGGCCCGTTAATCGTCTCGATAGATGCGCATGGAAACAATCTTTTTGAGCAAAATAAGGTCAAATTTAACGAGAAAAAGGACGAGGCATTAGCTGAAATTTTACCGCAGGTAGGGTTTATAAAGTAGATAAATTTAGGCTTGATAGCTTATAAATGCGCTTTAAAATTTAGGCTAATTTAAAGCGCATTGTTTATTGCTGCTTCTAAAATTTCTCTAGTTTTTGCTGTGTGCTTGGTATTAAAACCTACCGTCGCTCTTTCTAGCCAAAATTTACTCTATTTTAACTCACCCCAGTTTTTGGCGATATTTAGCGATGTTTTAAGTGGCACATTTAGCTTGTAAATTTCCTCCATCGTCTTTTGCGTCGCTCTGCCAAATTCCTGTGCAAACTCGTCTTTTACTTCAAAGATCAGCTCGTCGTGGATCTGAAGCAACATACTCGCTTTTTCATCTAAATTTGCCCTAACTTTTACCATCGCCATCTTAACTAGATCTGCCGCTGAGCCTTGAAAAACCGTATTTACCGCCTCGCGCTCAAACATCGCTATTTGCATAGGCGTAGCGCTTTTAAAGTCAAAGTAGCGCTTTCTGCCAAGTAGTGTCTGCACAAAGCCATCGTTTTTGGCTGAGATTTTTATGCTCTCTAAAAACTCTTTGATCGTCGCAAACGCCTTGAAATAGCGCTCTATGTACTCTTTTGCCTCGGCTCTTGTGATATTTACTTGATTTGCCAGCTTGCTTGAGCCCATGCCGTAAATTAGGCCAAAATTTATACTCTTTGCCACGGCTCTATTTTGCCCGTCGCTGCTACCAAATATGCTAATAGCCGTCCTTGCGTGAATATCCTCATCATTTTTAAACGCTTCAAGCAGCGCAGGATCACGGCTAAAGTGAGCTAGCAGTCTAAGCTCGATCTGGCTGTAGTCAAGCCCCACAAAACTATACCCCTCGCGCGCCTCAAAGCACTCTCTGACATCTTTTGCGAGGTTGCCACGAGCTGGGATATTTTGCAAATTTGGATTTTTACTTGAAAGCCTGCCAGTACTCGTGCCAGTTTGCAAAAAGCTCGTATAAATTCGCGAGCCCTCATCCTTTTTCGCAAGTGCTAAAAGCGGCTCGCAGTAGGTGCTTTGCAGTTTATATAGCTCGCGGTAAGCTAAAATTTTCTCTATCACTGGATGAGCGTCCGTAAGCTCAGCTAGCACGCTCTCATCGGTGCTATATCCTGTTTTTGTCTTCTTTTTGGTAGGGAGTTTTAAGTGCTCAAAAAGTATGACGCCAAGCTGTTTTACGGAGTTTATGTTGAAATTTTCGCCGCTTAGCTCGTAAATTTCACTTGTTAGCGCCTTTAGTTTGGTGTCGTTTTCAAGGATGAGCTTTTGCATCTTAGCTTCATTTATCTTGATGCCGTTTTGCTCCATGTCAAAGAGCGTGAGGATAAAAGGAAACTCATGCGTATCGGCAAGGGCTAGTAAATTTTTATCAAGCGTGTTTTGAAAAGTTTTATAAAATTTAAGCGTTATCCAAGCGTCCTCGCTCGCGTATTTAGCGGCATTTTCTAGCGGCACATCGCCAAAAGTTTGCCCCTTTTTGACCACATCTTCAAATTTGATCGTGTCATAGTCATATAGTCTCTTTGCTAGCGCGTCCATGCCGACACTTGAGTTTGGATCGCTAAGCCAAGCAAGTATCATCGTGTCTTTAAAATTTGCAGGCGGGTTGAGCCCAAGGTTGTTTTTCACGATCTCAAAGTCATACTTTAAATTTTGTCCGATTACGCAGCCTTTATAAATTTGCCCTACCGCCCAAGTGGCAAATTTTAGGTCTATTTGCTTTGGCGCGCCTAGGTAGTTGTGAGCCACTGGCACGTAATAGGCGTCCTCGTCGTTAAAGCAAAAGCTAAAACCAACGATCTTTGCGTTCTTGCTATCAACGCCCGTGGTCTCGGTGTCAAAGGCGACTATGGTCTCTGGAGTGACGCTTGAGAGTAGTTTTTCAATGCTTGCCTCATCAAGTAGTAAATTTGCTCTAAAGCCAAGCTTAAATTCGGCATTTTCTTCTTTTTGTAAGCTCTTAAGAAGCCTGTTTAGGTCATACTCTTTTAAAATTTCTGAGATATTTATCAGAGGATTTTGCTCTGGAAATTTAGAGTGCTCAAGATCAAGCGAAGTGATGGCGTCATCAAAGAGTGTGGCTAGTTTTTTGCTCAAAAACGCCTCGTCTCTTGCGGCTGCTAGCATATTTTTGGTGCGCTCGTTTCTAAGAAGGGCTAAATTTTCATAAATTCCCTCTAAGCTGCCATACTCAGCCAAAAGCTTCTTAGCTCCCACTGCGCCGATACCTTTGACGCCTGGGATATTATCTGAGCTGTCTCCTGCAATCGCTAAAAAGTCCCTCACTTGCGCTGGATATACGCCATACTTTTCAAAGCAGCTAGCACTATCGTGGTCGATCTTGCTTTGTGGGCTGTAGATGCTCACTTTGCCGTCCTCTATGAGCTGGTAAAGGTCTTTATCGTGCGTGACTATTCGCACAAATATATCTTTATCTTTGCAAATTTTAACTGTGCTTGCGATGATATCATCAGCCTCGTAGCCCTCGCGGCTAAGGCTGTAAAGCCCCATTTTTTCTATCATATCTATACAAACTGGCAGCTGCTCTTTTAGCTGAGCTGGCGGCTCGCTCCTGTTTGCCTTGTATTCGCCCAAAATTTCGTGGCGCAAGGTCTTGCCCTTGCTATCAAGTGCGAAGATGAGGTAGTCGCTTTGGTACTCGTCTTTTAGGCTTGCTATGAAATTTGCAAAGCCACTTATCATGCCACTTGGTTTGCCATCTCTGTTTTTAAGCCCGCTCATAGCGTAGTAAAGCCTAAAAAAGAAGCCAAAAGTATCAATAATCGTAAGTGTTTTCATTCTCTATCCTTTTTGCGCCATTTTATGAAATTTAGGCAAAAATTTGGCTGATTTTCTAAATTTATAAGATGCTAAAAACAAAGTGAGATTTTAAACGCAAAACAAATTTTAATCATTTAAAAGATATAATCTCGCCTAAAATTCAAACTAAATAATAGATAAATTTAAGGTAAAAAATGTTTATAGATAGCGTGAAATTAACCCTAAGCTCAGGCCATGGCGGAGCTGGTGCAGTAAGCTTTCGCCGCGAAAAGCATGTCATTTTAGGCGGCCCAGACGGCGGAGATGGCGGTGACGGCGGAGATGTATATTTTGTCTGCGACAACAACACCCACACACTGGCAAACTACAAGGGCAAAAAGGCGATGAGAGCGAGCGACGGCGAGGCTGGCATGGGCAAAAGAATGACTGGCAAAAAGGGCGAGAGCCTAGAGCTCATCGTGCCACCAGGAACGGCGGTCTATGACGCACAGACAAACGAGCTGCTTTGCGACATGGTAGAGGAGGGGCAAAGGACGCTATTTTTAAAAGGCGGCAAGGGCGGACTTGGAAATTTTCACTTTAAAAACTCTATCAACCAAGCCCCAGAATACGCTCAAAAGGGCATGCCAGAAGAGAGCGTAGAGGTCAGGCTAGAGTTAAAACTGATAGCTGACGTGGGGCTTGTTGGCTTTCCAAATGTCGGCAAATCAACCCTCATTTCAGCCGTCTCAAACGCCAAACCACAGATCGCAAACTATGAATTTACCACGCTTACGCCAAAGCTCGGACTTGTCGAGGTCGATCAGTTTAGTGGCTTTGTCATGGCTGACATCCCTGGCATCATCGAGGGAGCGAGCGACGGACGCGGTCTTGGTGTGCAGTTTTTAAAGCACATCGAGAGAAATAAAATTTTGCTTTTTATGATAGATAGCGCAAACTACAGAAGTATGAGCGAGCAGTTTAGCGTGCTAAAAGATGAGGTCGCTAAATTTTCAAGTGTGCTTGCTAGCAGGGACTATGCTATCGCGCTCACCAGAGTCGATGCGGCTGAAAATTTAGATGAAAATATAAAAGAATTTATGAAAAACATAAATTTAGAGCCAAATCAAGTTGGTAAATTTATCTATAAGCAAGACCTATACAGCTTTGACGCGAAAAAACCATACTTTGTTTTGCCAATCTCATCAGCGACAAATGAGAACATCGATGAGCTTAAATTTGCACTGCTTGAGCTACTTAAAAAGGATTAATGTGTCTATATTTGCTTTTGAGGATTTATCGAGACAAAAAAAAATTCTAGCATCCAAGTGTTCAGATAGAAGCAAGCGTTTTTATTGTCCAAATCCGCAGTGCGACGCTCATCTTTTTTTATGTAATCAAGATGGTGTATCAAAGGCTTATTTTAGAGCAACATTGAAATCACACCCACACAACCTTGATTGCTATTATAAAAATTCAAATGTCGGAAGTATTGAAAATTTTGACGAAAAAGCATTTAAATTTGATAGCTTTATGGACAATCTATTTAAGTTTGCCGTGCCGCAAAACTGCAGCGCTCTCCCATTGAATAATTCAAAATTGCCCTCAGGCAACGAAATCAAACAAGTAAGAACGATACGCCAAATATATGATCTTTGTAAAAGTATGGATATAAACGACGAATTTGCGGGTATAAAAATTTGGAAAATGCTTTTGGATAATAGAAGCGTAAAAAGTTATACGAAAGGCGTTTTTGGGAAAAAGCTGATAGAAGCAAAATTTCGCAATTATTCAAAAGATAGCAAAACAATTTTTGTAAAGCTGGAGGATCGATTTATCTTCACATTAAATTTGAATGACGAGAGCTTATTTAATAAAATTTTGAGTGGCATTTTAGAAAATAGAGGCGGAAATATAGTCGTTGCAGGAGATTGGAAAGGCAATGATAAAATTTACTCAGATATAACCAGTCAACGACAAATTTGGATTGTCGGTAAGGAAAAGTGATGAATGTAGTTTTTATGGGGACGCCTGATTATGCTGTTAGGATACTTAGGCACCTAAAAGAGGCTGGATTTAATATAAAAGCGGTCTTTACCCAGCCTGATAAGCCAGTTGGCAGAAAGCAAATTTTAACCCCAAGTGAGGTTAAAATTTATGCGCAAAATGAGCTTTCAGGCGTGCCAGTCTTTACACCAAATACGCTAAAAGATGAGGCGGTGGTTGCCGAGCTAAAGGCATTTGAGCCTAAATTTATCGTAGTGGCAGCTTATGGCAAAATTTTGCCTGGGAGCGTGCTTGACGTGGCGACTTGTATAAATTTACACGCTTCAATCTTGCCAAAATATAGAGGGGCAAGCCCCATTCAAAGCGCGATCCTAGCAGGTGAGAAACAAACTGGCGTCACAGCTATGCTAATGGACGCTGGGCTTGACACTGGCGATATGCTAGACTTCATCTACACGCCTTGCGAGAGCAAGATGTCGAGCGAGCTTTTTAGTGAGCTAGGCGAGCTTGGCGGTGAGCTAATCGTAAAAGTGCTTAAGAATTTTGAAAATTTAAAGCCACAAAAGCAAGATGAGAGCAAAGCCTCGCACTGCAAAAAGATAAGTAAAAGCGACGGACTTTTTAGCTTTGATGAAGAGGCGGGACAAATTTATAATAAATTTCGTGCATTAACACCTTGGCCAGGGCTTTATCTGGCAAGCGGGCTAAAAATTTTATCGCTTGAGCTAAGCGACAAAAGTGGCAAAAGCGGAGAAATTTTAAGTGTAGAAAAGGACCACGTTGTGGTTGCTTGCAAGGGTGGGGCGGTCAAAATTTATGAGCTTCAAGAGCCAAGTAAAAAGCCAACAAACGCAAAAGCATATATAAATGGTAAGCGCCTTAGTGTTGGCGATGAATTAAAATAAATTTAAAGGAGCGGTTATGAAAAATGCGTTAAGTATAGCAGGGGTTGATCCAAGTGGCGGAGCTGGAGTTTTAGCTGATATAAAGGTATTTATAGCACACGGCGTATATGCGATGGGAGCGATCACAGCGGTCACTGCTCAAAATACAAAGGGCATATTTGGCATGCAGTTAGTTGAGCCAAAGCTCATCGAGGATCAGATCAAGGCGATATTTGATGATATAAGAGTTGATGTGATAAAAATAGGCGTTGTCCCAAGCGTTGAGATCATCAAAAGCGTCGCAAAAACGTTAAGAGAGATCAAAAATTTACCACCAGTCGTGCTTGATCCTGTAATGAGCTGTAAAAATGGCGACATCTGGCTAGAAGGCGCTGCAAAAGACGCGATCGTGGAGGAGCTTTTTCCGCTTGCAAGCGTGATCACGCCAAATATTTTTGAAGCGCGCGAAATTTTAAAGCGTGAGCTAAAGGGCGAGAGCGAGCTAAAAGAGGCTTGCAAGGAGCTTTTGAAATTTGGCACAAAGAGCGTCTATCTAAAGTGTGGCGAGATAGAAGGCAAGTCGCTTGATATATTTTATGATGGCAAGGAATATGAAATTTTTAGTGATGAGCGCATAAAAACGACTGCGACACATGGCTCAGGCTGCTCGCTATCAAGCGCGATCGCTTCAAATTTAGCAAATGGACATAGTCTAAAAGAGAGCGTGAAAAATGCGCATGATTATATCTTTAACGCTATTAAAAACGCGGTTATCATCGGTGGTGGACAAAATCCGGTAAATCACTTCTATAAATTTAAGGTGTGATTTGAAAGTAGAGTTTTTTCAAAGTCTGCCTTCGACGCAGGAATTTTTGATAGAAGCCCTAAAAAACGGCGAGATAAAGCCACCACACATGATCGTAGCGTACAATCAAACAAAAGGGGTCGGCAGCCGCGGCAACAGCTGGGAGGGGCTTGGCGGAAATTTGTTTATGTCATTTTGCGTAAGCGAAGATGAGCTGCCAAGCGACATACCTCCGCCCTCGATCTCGATATATTTTTCTATGTTGATGCGTGAAGTCTTGAGCGAACTTGGCTCAAGGTGCTGGCTAAAATGGCCAAATGATTTTTACGTGGACGAGCGCAAAATAGGCGGCACTTTGACAAATAAAGTGGATGAAATTTATATTTGCGGCATGGGAATAAATTTAGCTAGCGCACCCGAAAACGCGGGCATTTTGGACATCAAAACTAGCGTAGATGAGCTAGTTTGGGGCTTTGTTAGCATGCTTGATAAAAAGATTTTATGGAAGCCAATTTTTAGCAAATTTAGGATAGACTTTTGCAAGTCAAAAAGTTTTATTACGCATATTGCAAATAGAGCTGTTTCGCTTCAGGATGCTGAAATTTGCGATGATGGAGCGATATTATTAAACGGGGAAAAGGTATATTCTTTAAGATGAGCGAGATAATAACAATAGCTAATCAAAAAGGCGGCGTTGGCAAGACCACAACGGCCGTAAATTTAGCCGCATCACTGGCGGTTGCTGAGAAAAAAGTATTATTAATAGACATCGATCCACAGGCAAACGCGACGACTGGACTTGGTTTTAGCAGAAGCGACTATGAGTTTAACATCTATCACGTCTTAACAGATAGGAAAAAACTCTCACAAATCGTGCTAAAAACTGAGATCCCAACGCTTTTTCTAGCTCCGTCAAACATCGGACTTGTCGGCATCGAGCAAGAATTTAACGATCAAAGCAAAGACTATAAACTAATCCTTAAAAACAAAATTTCAGAAGTTGTAGACGACTATGATTTTATCATCATCGATAGTCCTCCAGCGCTTGGAAGCATCACGATAAATGCTCTTAGTGCAAGCGATAGCGTGATCATCCCGATCCAGTGCGAATTTTACGCACTTGAGGGCTTGGCGCAGATCCTAAACACAGTTAAGATCATCAAAAAAACGATAAATCCAAAGCTAAATATAAAGGGCTTTTTACCGACTATGTTTAGCTCGCAAAATAATCTCTCAAAAGAGACTATTGCAAATTTAAAGCAGCATTTTGAAAACAAGCTCTTTAAAAGCAAGGACGGCAAAGAGGAATTTGTAGTCGTTCCAAGAAATGTAAAACTTGCTGAAAGCCCAAGTTTTGGTAAGCCGGTGATACTTTATGATATAAAATCACCAGGCTCGATCGCATATCAAAATTTGGCATATTGTATTTTAAACTAAAAAATAAGGAAAAAAATGGCGAAAAAAGGTGGATTAGGGCGCGGACTTAGCGCGATACTTGAAGATGTAGAGCAGGCCTACAGCAAAGAGATCGCAAATTTAAACGACTCTGAGATAGTCGAAGAGATAAGTATAGATGAAATTTTACCAAACCCTTACCAGCCAAGGACGCATTTTGACGAAGAGGCCTTAAAAGAGCTAAGTGCCAGCATCAAAAGGCACGGTCTCATACAACCAATAATCGTCATCAAAAAGGATGACGGCTATATGCTAATAGCTGGTGAGCGTAGATACCGTGCTACAAAGATGCTTGGAGCAAGCAAGATAAAGGCGATCATCGCTGATATCAAGTCTCAAAATTTAAGAGAGCTTGCGCTTATTGAAAACATACAACGTGAAAATTTAAATCCAATCGAACTCGCAAAGTCATATAAAGAGCTCATAAACGAGTATAAGATCACACAAGATGGCTTAGCAAACATCATCCATAAGAGTAGAACTCAGATAACAAATACAATGAGGCTCTTGCTACTTAGCGACTACACGCAAAGACTTTTGCAAGAAGACAAGCTCACGCAAGGTCATGCTAAAGTTATCGTAGGACTTAGTAGTGAAGAAGAAAGAATGGTCGTCGATACGATCATCGGACAAAAGCTAAGCGTTAGAGATACAGAAATCTTAGTAAAAAAGATAAAAAATAAAGAAGAAGTAAAAGAGCCAAAGCCTCAAATTTCAGAGGAGATGAGCAAAAAGTTATCAAATTTACAAGAAATTTTTAAAAATTTAAAGATAAAGACGAAGGTAAAATCTAAAAATTTAATATTAGAATTTAGCGATATTTCACAGGTAGAAGAATTTATCGATAAGCTAAAATAGAATTACAAATTTATTTTTATTTTTAGTATTTTATTGTAAAATCAGACTTTGATTTGAATATTAAATAAAACTTAATAACAAAATAAGGAGAGTGGATGTTAGAAATAGATGTGCCATTGATGCTTTTAACGGCTATCGTTCTCTTTGTCTTGATCGCCATTTTAAATCCTTTGCTATACAAGCCAATGCTTAAATTTATAGACGACAGAAATGCCTCTATAAAAAATGACGAAGAGAGCACTAGCAAAAATGCAAGCGACTTAAGCGTTCATGAAAAAGAGATCGAAGAGATCATACAAAATGCAAGATCTGAGGCTAACAAAATAAGACAAGAGGCCTTAAATTTGGCAAAAGAAGAGTCTTTAAAAGAGATAAATGCAATAAAAAGTAGTTTAGAGGCTGATTATAATGAGTTTTTAAACGCTTTAAGCTCTCAAAAAGATAGCCTAAAGGCAGATCTATCAGCTAAACTACCTGAGCTTAGAGCAGCTTTAAACGCTAAGCTCTCTAAAATTTAAAGGAAATTTATGAAGATAAAAATTTTATTTTTTCTAGCACTTCCATTTCTAGCATACGCTAGCGAGCATGGTGGAACAAACTACGACATAGTCGAGAGAACGCTAAACTTCTTACTTTTCTTTGCTATTTTGGTCTATTTTGCTGCTAAGCCACTAAAAGCTCTTTATCAAAGCAGGATCGATAGGATCGCAAATAAGCTTGAGAGTATCCAAGAGAAGCTTCGTGAGTCAAAAGCTAAAAAAGATGACGTTTTAAAGCGTGTAGAAGAGGCTAAGCAAAATGCAAATGCTCTAATCGAAACTGCGAAAAAAGAGGCTGTAAATTTAGCTGCTAAAGTTAAAAAAGAGGCTCAAAACGATATCGCAAATATCGAAAAAGGCTATAAAGAGCAAAAAGAATTTGAAGAGCGCAAGATGACAAAAGGCGTTGTAAATGAAATTTTGAGCGACATTTTCTCAAGTGATAGCCTAAAAGTCGATCAAAAAGAGCTTGTAAATATCATACTTAAAAAGGTTAGCTAATGAATGAAGTAGTAGCTAAAAAATACGTAAAAGCGATCTTAAGCGACGTAAAGTCCAATGAGCTTAATGCATTTGTTGAAAATTTATCAGAGCTAGCTGCTGCTTTTACTAGCGATAAATTTAAAAGCATTATAAGTTTGCCAACACTAAAGGCTTCACAAAAGGTTGAATTTGTACTATCTTTGGTTAAAAATCAAGATACTAAATTTGCAAATTTTATAAAGCTTCTTGGTGCAAACAAAAGGCTAGAGCTTATACCTGCGATACTAGATGAGATGAAGATAGAGCAATCTTTACTTGAAAATACATATCGCGGCGAGGTTGTTGGAAATTTTGATCTAAGCGCTGAGCAGCTAAAAGCTTTAGAAGAGAATTTCTCTAAGAAATTTAACTCTAAGATTAAGCTTGATGGCTCAAATAGCGATTACAACGGTGTAAAAGTTGAGTTAGACGATTTAGGTGTCGAGGTAAATTTCTCTATCGACAGACTAAAAAGTCAAATGAGTGAATATATATTAAAAGCAATTTAAAAAGGAGTGAAAGCGTGAGTGCAAAAATTAAAGCTGACGAAATTAGCACGATAATCAAAGAGCGTATTGAAAATTTTGATTTAAGTGTTGATGTAGAAGAGACCGGTAAAGTCATCTCAGTCGCTGATGGCGTTGCTAACGTTTATGGTTTGAAAAACGTTATGGCTGGTGAGATGGTAGAGTTTGAAAGCGGCGAAAAGGGCATGGCTCTTAACCTTGAAGAGAGCAGTGTTGGTATAGTTATCCTTGGGAAAACTAGCGGTATCACAGAAGGAAGCTCTGTAAAAAGACTAAAAAAACTTCTACGCGTTCCAGTTGGCGACGCATTGATCGGCCGTGTTGTAAATTCACTCGGTGAGCCAATCGACGCAAAAGGTCCAATCGAAGCTACTGAATCTCGCTTTGTTGAAGAAAAAGCAAAAGGTATCATGGCTAGAAAGAGCGTTCATGAGCCACTTCAAACAGGTATCAAAGCGATCGATGCACTTGTGCCAATCGGTAGAGGCCAAAGAGAGCTAATCATCGGCGACCGCCAAACTGGTAAAACAACAGTTGCTATCGATACTATCATCAACCAAAAAGGTCAAGATGTTGTTTGTATCTACGTAGCTATCGGTCAAAAACAATCAACCGTTGCTCAAGTCGTTAAAAAACTTGAAGAATATGGCGCTATGGACTACACGATAGTTGTAAATGCTGGTGCTAGTGACGCAGCTGCGCTTCAATACCTTGCACCATACGCTGGCGTAACAATGGGTGAATACTTTAGAGACAACTCTCGCCACGCGTTAATCATCTATGATGACTTGTCAAAACATGCGGTTGCTTACCGTGAGATGTCTTTGATCTTAAGAAGACCACCAGGTCGTGAAGCTTACCCAGGTGACGTTTTCTACCTTCACTCAAGACTTCTAGAAAGAGCAAGTAAGCTAAATGACGCGCTAGGTGCCGGATCTTTAACAGCTCTACCTATTATCGAGACACAAGCAGGCGACGTTTCAGCTTATATTCCAACAAACGTTATTTCTATTACAGATGGTCAAATTTTCCTTGAGAGCGACCTATTTAACTCAGGTATCCGCCCAGCGATCAACGTTGGTCTTTCTGTATCTCGTGTCGGTGGTGCAGCTCAGATCAAAGCTATCAAGCAAGTTTCTGGTACGTTAAGACTAGACCTTGCTCAGTACCGCGAACTACAAGCTTTTGCTCAGTTTGCAAGCGATCTTGACGAGAGCTCAAGAAAACAACTAGAGCGCGGACAAAAGATGGTTGAAGTACTAAAACAACCTCCATATTCTCCGCTTCCAGTTGAGAATCAAGTAGTTATTATATTTGCTGGTGCTAAGGGCTATTTAGATGACGTTGCAACTACAAATGTAACAAAATTTGAAGCTGAGCTATATCCATATATCGAGGCAAAATACCCTGAAATTTTTGAGCAGATCAGAACTAAAAAGGTTCTTGATAAAGAAGTAGAAGAAATTTTACATAAAGCGTTGAAAGATTTTAAAGCGACTTTTGCCGCTAACTAGGGCTAAGATATGTCAAATTTAAAAGATATAAAACGAAAGATCAAGAGCGTCCAGAACACTCAAAAGACGACGCGTGCGATGAAGCTTGTCTCAACAGCAAAGCTTCGCAAAGCTGAAGAGGCTGCACGCTACTCTAGAGTCTACGCACTTAAGATCAATGAGGTTTTATCGGAGATAGCTTATAAGATCAATCAATACGCTTCAGTTATGACTGAGAGTAAATTTTTTAACACAACAAAGAGTGTAGAAAAGGTTGATATTATATTTGTTACCGCTGATAAAGGGCTTTGCGGTGGCTTTAATGTCCAGACCATAAAGACAGTTAGGCGCATGATCGATGAGCTAAAAGCCAAAAAGATCAAAGTTAGACTAAGAGCTGTTGGTAAAAAAGGCATTGAATTTTTCAATTTCCAAGGCGTTGAACTACTTGAGACTTATGTTGGAGCTAGCTCTTCTCCTACATATGAAAAAGCTCAAAAGATCATAAAAGATGCCATTGATGACTTTACAAATGGTATAACAGATAAGGTTGTGCTAATACACAATGGCTATAAAAATATGATTTCTCAAGAGATTAGAGTAAATGATATTGTGCCTATTGAGCCGTCTAAGATAGTTGCGGTTGAGACAAATTCTTTGATGGAATTTGAGCCAGAGGACAACTATACTAAGATTATGGATGAATTGCTTAATAAATATTTTGAGTATAGTATGTATTATGCTTTAGTTGACTCTTTAGCGGCTGAGCACAGCGCTAGAATGCAAGCTATGGATAATGCAACAAACAATGCTAAACAACGCGTCAAACAGTTAAATCTTGCTTACAACAAAGCAAGACAAGAGTCTATTACCACTGAGCTTATCGAGATCATCAGTGGTGTTGAATCAATGAAATAAAAGGAGTATGAATGAAGGGTGTTATTAGTCAAGTTATGGGCCCTGTGGTCGATGTTGACTTTAATGACTACTTGCCGAAGATCAATGAAGCTATCGAAGTTTTCTTTGAGGTTGAGGGCAAGAAACATAAACTAATATTAGAAGTTGCTGCTCACCTAGGTGATAATAGAGTTAGAACGATCGCTATGGATATGAGTGAGGGTCTGACTCGTGGTTTAGAGGCTAAAGCGCTTGGTGCACCTATAAGTGTGCCAGTTGGCGAAAAGGTTTTGGGTAGAATTTTTAACGTAGTTGGCGATTTGATCGACGAGGGCGAGGGTATAAATTTTGATAAGCACTGGTCTATCCACCGCGATCCTCCTCCATTTGAAGAGCAAAGTACAAAGAGCGAAATTTTCGAAACTGGTATCAAGGTAGTTGATCTTCTAGCTCCTTATGCAAAGGGTGGTAAAGTTGGTCTATTTGGTGGTGCCGGTGTTGGTAAAACAGTTATTATTATGGAGCTTATCCACAACGTTGCGTTTAAGCATAGCGGTTACTCTGTATTTGCAGGCGTTGGCGAGAGAACTCGTGAAGGAAACGACCTTTATCACGAAATGAAAGAAAGTAACGTTTTGGATAAAGTTGCCTTGTGCTATGGCCAAATGAACGAGCCACCAGGAGCAAGAAACCGTATCGCACTAACTGGACTTACAATGGCTGAGTACTTCCGTGATGAGATGGGACTTGATGTTTTGATGTTTATCGATAACATATTCCGTTTCTCTCAATCAGGCGCAGAGATGTCAGCTCTACTTGGACGTATCCCATCAGCTGTTGGTTATCAGCCAACTCTTGCAAGTGAGATGGGTAAATTCCAAGAGAGGATCACATCAACTAAAAAAGGTTCGATTACCTCTGTTCAAGCTGTTTATGTTCCAGCGGACGACCTTACAGACCCGGCTCCTGCAACTGTTTTTGCTCACCTTGATGCTACGACAGTTCTTAACAGATCGATTGCAGAAAAAGGTATCTATCCAGCTGTTGATCCACTTGATTCAACATCAAGAATGCTCGATCCTCAAATTTTAGGAGCAGATCACTATAAGGTAGCTCGCGGCGTTCAAGCTGTGCTTCAAAAATATAAAGACCTTCAAGATATCATCGCTATCCTTGGTATGGACGAGCTTAGCGAAGAAGATAAGCTAACAGTTGATAGAGCAAGAAAGATAGAAAGATTCTTGTCTCAACCATTCTTCGTTGCTGAAGTATTTACAGGTAGCCCTGGCAAATATGTAAGTCTTGACGAAAATATCGCTGGCTTTAAGGGAATTTTAGAAGGTAAATATGATCATCTACCAGAAGCAGCATTTTATATGGTTGGAAATATAGATGAGGCTTTAGCTAAAGCTGAAAAACTTAAGGCTTAAATTTAAAAAGGAAGCGTAATGGATAAATTACATTTAGAGATCGTAACTCCTCAAGGTCAGATATTTAATGATGACGTGAGTAGTGTAGTGCTTCCAGGTAGCGAGGGTGAGTTTGGTGTTTTGCCAAACCACGCCTCATTAATATCTCTTTTAAAAGCAGGTATTATAGATATAGAAGATAAGCATAAAAAGCATGATGTAGTTGCTATTAACTGGGGCTATGCAAAGATCGACGAAGGCAAGGTAGTTATACTAGCTGACGGTGCGGTCTATGTCTCTGGCAATAGCGAAAGTGAGCTTGCAAATTCATTAGAAGCTGCTAGAAATTTGATAGAGAGTATGAGCAGTGATACAAATGCTTTTGCAGCAACTATATCAAAAATGGAAAATGTAGTGAGAGCAAGATAAGTGGGCGGAATAGATATATTTTTAAATTACATTCAAAGAAGTAGCTTTATTACAATTATAGTTTTAACTTGGTTGTCAATATATTTTATAGTTAGTTTTACAATTCTTTTTTCAAGAATGGCTGGCATAGGAGCTTGGCAAAAACGCGAGCAAAATGCGCTAGAAGCACTACTTATGGGCGCTAAAAATATACCAAATGACTCATCTTTAAAGAAGTGTGCAAGTGGTAGAATTTCGAAAGAAAAGCTAAATGTTTGCATAAGCATTGCCGAAAAAAATGCTACAAGTGGGCTTACATGGCTTAGTGTAATAGCTTCTACTTCTCCATTTATCGGTCTTTTTGGAACAGTTGTATCTATCTTGGAGACATTTTCACAGCTAGGAAATGGTGCAGGTTCATCTCTTGGAGTTATAGCCCCAGCTATTTCAGAAGCGCTTGTTGCGACAGGTTGTGGAATTTTTGTTGCGATCCCAGCATATACATTTAACTTGCTTATAAAAAGAAAAGCTTACGAATTAATGAGCGTTATCGAGCGTCAAGCTGACGTTATGATAGCACTTAAAAAAGATGACGAGACGTTATAGATGGCTCTTAAATTTGACGACGAAACACCAGAGTTAAACATAACGCCTCTTGTTGATATCATGCTTGTTTTGTTGGCTATTTTAATGGTTACAATGCCAACTATAACATATCAAGAAGATATAACATTGCCAGATGGCTCAAAGGCAAAAACATCTACGTCTAAACAAAAAGATCTTATAGTCTCTATAAATGCACAAGGACAAGTTAGAATAGATCAAAGTACAATGAGCCTTGCTGAACTTCCAGATAACATTGCACTAATGAGTGCAAAATATGACAAAACCTCGCCTATATACATAAAGGCTGATAAAAATTTAAAATACGATGATGTTATGTTTGTATTAAAGACTTTAAAAGGTGCTGGTTTTAATAAAGTAGCTTTAGAGACAAACGGTTAAGATGCCTAATAAAGTTAAATTTCCAACGCTTAGTTCGTTTTTTGTAGCGTTTTGTATTTACATTATCATTGTGCTTGCTTTGTTTATAAAGCTTACTTTTTTTAGCGAACCTCCTAAAAAATATACTGATGACAAAGATGCTATTATGGATGTAGTTATGGTTGATAGAGAAGTTGATCAAACCATAAAAGCACCAAAACAAGCAAAAGAGGTCGTAAAAGAGACAAAACCAGAACCTAAAAAAGAGTCAGAAGAAGATAAACAAGAGACTACAAATAAACCTGTTGTGCCAGATGAGCCATTACCAACCCCAAGCTTGCCAACTCCTCCAAAAGAAGAGCCAAAACCTGAGCCTAAAAAACCAGAACCAAAACCTGAAATCCCAAAACCTAGTGAAGAGCCTAAAGAGGATGTCAAGCCAGAGCCAAAACCAGAGCCTAAACCTACGCCAAAGCCAGTTGAAAAGCCAAAACCAAAAGAGCCAAATATAAAAGATCTCTTTAGTGACATAGACTCGACTAAGCTTAAAAAAGATGATGGTATAAAAAAGGCTGAAAATAAAGTGCAAAGCCGCAAAAAAAGCGAGGCTTCTAGCTCAAAAGCTGCAAAAGAGGCTAGCGACATAATTAAGAGTTTAAAGATAGATCAAAACCCAACAGCTCCAAAGTCACAAATGACCGGCACTTATGATCCATTGATGGGAGCCATAACAAAACAAATTCAAAGAAGATGGCAAAGCTATAAAGCTGACTCTGCAAACCTTGCCAAAGTAAAAGTCATGATAGATCAGAGTGGAAATTTCAGCTATGAAATTTTAGAGCTATCATATAATGAAGAGTTTAATGCAAAGGTTAGAGAGTGTCTGGAAAAGCTTACTGCAGAGAAATTTCCATTTAATCCAGACAAAAGTACTACTTTTAATTTAAATTTAGAAGATAAAATAAACTAAAATTTATAAATTTACGGAGTAGAGATGAAGAAAATTTTTCTTTTTTTGTGCGTTGCTCTAGGGCTTTATGCTGCTGATGCGACGATATCTGTTATCAACCAAGGTGTTGCTTTGCCAAAGATAGCTTTGCAAGATGCAACTACAGCTGTTAGTGATGCAGGCTTTAAAGATAAATTCTTTAAGATCATGCTAGGTGACTTGAAAGTTAGCTCAGACTTTGAGGTTATCGAAGATCATGTGCCTTCAACCTATGAGGGAACAGCAGCTACAAATACAATGAGCGACAAAGGTGTTGAGCTTATCTTTAGATATGCTCTTGAGGGTTCTATGGGCTCACCTCTTACTTTAAGAGTAAAACTCATCGATGCTAAAACTGCAACTACAAGGTATGAGAGAGTATATAACATGCCTGATGGCGCGAAGTATCCGTTTTTGGCACACAAAAGTATAGTTGAGCTAACAAATGAGCTAAATTTACCACCAGTTGGCTGGATGGAGAAATTTATCATCCTAGCAAAATACACTTCGGCTCGCCAAAGCTCTATTATAGTGGCTGATTACACACTTACGTATCAAAAGACGATCGTAAGCGGCGGTCTAAATATCTTCCCTAAATGGGCAGGCGCTGATCAGAGTAAATTTTACTATACATCTTATGTAAATAATAGACCAACTTTGTTTAGATATGATCTAAATTCAGGCACTAAAACAAAGATAATAGATAGTATGGGTATGCTTATAGCATCTGATGTTAGCAAAGATGGAAGTAAAATTCTATTAACTATGGCTCCAAAAGATCAACCAGATATTTTCATCTATAATACAGGTAGCAAAAATTTAACTCAGATCACAAACTATCCAGGCATTGATGTAAATGGAAATTTCGTAGATAATGACAGTAGGATAGTTTTTGTCTCAGATAGACTTGGATATCCAAACATCTTTGCAACACCTGCAACTTCAGGCGGAAGTGTTGAGCAAATGGTGTTTCATGGCAAAAATAATAACTCAGTAAGCACTTTTGAAAACTATGTAGTTTATTCAAGTAGAGAGGCTAGTGGTGGCTTTAATATCTATCTAATCTCAACTCAAACTGATTTTATTCGCCAGCTTACAGCAAATGGTAAAAATAACTATCCAAGATTTTCAAGTGATGGTCAAAGTGTTGTTTTTATCAAAGAACTTGGCGGTCAAAGCTCGCTTGGCGTTGTTAGATTAAATGAGAACAGGAGTTTCCAATTTCCACTAAAAGTAGGTAAAATTCAATCTATTGATTGGTAATATTCTGGTAATATTTAAAAAAAATATGTTATAATTCGACCAAATTTTTCAAAAAGGATATGGAATGAAAAAAGTAGTTCTAGCAAGTGTTGCAGTTGCAACTTTATTGTTGAGCGGTTGTAGCTCTAAAAACCCTGAAGTTGATATGAATGCAAATTCAAATCAATCTGCAGATAACTCAGGTAGCATGAGTGATGCTGATAGATTAGCAGCTCTTATCGCTAACATCGAGAGCCAAGTTAAAAGTGTATACTTTGACTTTGATAAATTTAATATCAAAGCTGACCAACAAGGTGTTGTTAGCTCAAATGCATCAGTATTTAACCAAGCTGACGCTCAAGCTCTTTCTATAAAAGTAGAAGGTAACTGCGACGAGTGGGGTACAGATGAGTATAACTATGCTCTTGGTCTAAAACGTGCTAAAAGTGCTAAAGATGCTCTTGTAAGAAATGGCGTTAGCGCTGATAGAATCGCTGTAGTAAGCTTTGGCGAAAGCAACCCAGTTTGTACAGACAAAACAAAAGCTTGCGACGCTCAAAACAGACGTGCAGATTTCAAAGTACTTCCTTAATCTGTAAGTAATAATGAATAAAAAAATAATCATTGCGGCTCTTCTTGGAGCCGCTTTCTCTATAAGTTCAGCTCAAGAAGTTTCGGCATTTGACGCAGGTAATATGGATAGCGCAAATCCATATGGACTAACAGATGATGAAAAGGCAACTCTAAGCAATAAAAGAAGTGTTCAAAATATTGAAGAAAACATGGATAATGTTTCAGAACAACTTCAAGGTTTGCAAAGCTTGATCGAGAGCATGAGTGCTAGGATGAACAAGCTTGAGCAAAGAATGAACGATATCGAAACCAAAGTCAATGGTGGTATAAGCGATTCTGGTGTAAGTTTGACATCATTAAAAGCTTATGTTGATGAGACTAGAGATATACAAGATAAAAACTATAAAAATATTACTGCTGCCTTAAATAAATTAGGCGCGATAATGGATAAAAACGCTGCTCAACCAAAGCAAAATGCAAATCCAAAACAACAAAATAAGCCAACTTCAAATTTTAGTGGCAAAAGCGACAAGGACATTTTAGCTGATGGCATTAAGCTTTTAAATTCTGGCAATAGCACAGAAGCAGCTGAGTATTTTGAATATTTAAACAAAAAAGGCTATAAAACTGGTGCTTCAAATTATTATCTAGGTGAAGTTGCTTATAGTCAAAAATCATACAGTACAGCCATACAATACTATAAAAAAAGTATACAAAGTGAAGATAAGGCTGACTACACTCCAAAACTTTTGTATCACACAGCTATAAGCTTTGATAAGATCGGTGATACTCAAAGTGCCAACAGGTTTTATAAGGCTTTAAAAGTAGGCTATCCAGATAGCAAAGAAGCCAAAGCCGCTCCTAACAGAAACTAAAATTTACTCTTTTTTAGATATAATCTCACATTAATCAAAACTAAATTCCAAGGAGATTATTGTGAGTAAAGATCAAGTTATAACTATGTTTTATGAGCTAAAAGACGCTAATACTGGCGAAATTTTAGAGTCAAATATGCAAGAAGGTGGTCAAATTTCTTTTATTACAGGGCATGGCCACATTATAGAAAAGCTTGAAGAAGAAGTTAGCAAACTAAAATCAGGTGACAAAGCTACTATAAACATTAAAGCTGCTGAGGGTTGTGGCGAATACAATAAAGATGCCATCCAATCACTTCCAAAAGAGCAATTTGCTGGCATAGACCTACATGAAGGCATGGAGCTTTTTGGTCAAAATGAAGATGGCTCAAGCGTTCGTGTCATCGTTAAAGAGATCAAAGATGACGAAGTAACAGTTGATTTTAACCACCCATACGCTGGCAAAGACTTGCTGTTTAATGTTGAAATTTTAGAAGTTAGAGACGCTACTGAAGATGAAAAAGCAACTGGCATGGTAGCAGGCGCTCACACTTGCGGTTGTGGCGGACATGATCATGATCACGAGCATGAGTGCTGCGGTGGTCACGGACATGGCGAAGGTGGTTGCGGTTGCGGTGGTCACGGACATCACCACCACTAAGAAGCCAAAATGAAAAAATTTGCTTTTATTTTTGCGGGTCAAGGCTCGCAAAATATTGGTATGGGAAAAGAATTTTATGAAAATTTCTCTTCGGCAAAACTTCTATTAAATGACGCTTGCAACGACACAGGCATTGACTTTGAAGAGCTTTTATTTACTCAAAACGACAAGCTAGATAAGACAGAATTTACTCAGCCAGCTATCGTTTTAAACTCGCTTATGAGCTATCTAGCTTTTAGTGAGCGCATAAAGGCTAAGCCAGAGTTTAGCCTAGGTCACTCGCTAGGAGAATTTACAGCTCTTGCAGTTAGTGGTGCGTTTAGCTTTGTTGAAGCGATTAGACTTGTAAATTTACGTGGTAAATTTATGCAAGAAGCCTGCGTTGGCAAAGATGCTGGCATGATGGTGGTGCTTGGACTTAGCGATGAAGTCGTTGAGGAGATTTGTAAAGAAGCACAGGATGAGGGACTGCAAATTTACGCTGCGAACTACAACTGCGATGGTCAGATAGTTGTAGCTGGCGTGAGGGCTGACCTTGCTAAATACGAGACAAAATTTAAAGAAGCAGGTGCAAAAAGAGCGATGCTTTTAAATATGTCAGTAGCTAGCCACTGCCCGATACTTGAGCCAGCTAGTGTTAAACTAGCAAACGAGCTTGAGGGCATTTTGGCTGCAAATTTTGCCCCAGTCGTTTCAAACGTAAATGCAAAAATTTACACCGATAAAAATGAAGCATTAGTTCTTTTAAAAGAGCAGCTAACGCATCCAGTTCGCTATAAGCAAAGCATCAAAAACTACGAAAACGAGGTTGATTGCTTTATCGAGCTTGGTGCTGCGACACTAAAAGGCATAAACAAAAAGATCACAGAAAAACCGACATACAGCGTCACTGACATGGCGAGCCTTGAAGAGGTTGTGAAGATTTTGGAGGAGAGATGATAGCGATACTTGGAGCGATGCAAGAGGAGATCACGCCGATCCTTGAGATGGTTGGCGAGTATAGAACTACCGAATATGCAAATAATAAATTTTACGAGGCAAACTACAAAGGCAAAGACCTAGTCATCGCCTACTCGAAGATCGGCAAGGTAAATGCGGCGATCACTGCGACCTTGATGATAGAGAAATTTAAGGCTTCAAAACTGCTTTTTACTGGTGTTGCTGGCTCACTTGATGAGAGCTTAAAGATAGGCGATATGCTATATGCCACTAGCCTTGTGCAGCACGACCTTGACATCACGGCGTTTGGGCATCCATACGGCTTTGTGCCAGGGACTAGCATATTTGTAAAAAGCGATGAAGGTCTAAATGAGCTAGCTAAAAATGTCGCTAGCAAAAAGGGCATGAGCCTAAATTCAGGCATCATCGCAACTGGCGATCAGTTCATCTGTGACAACGAGAAAAAAGAGTGGATCAAAAAGATATTTAACGCGAGTGCTACCGAGATGGAGGGTGCGAGCGTTGCGCTAGTTTGCGAGACGCTTGGCGTGCCGTTTTTCATCCTTAGAGCCATTAGCGACGGAGCTGGCAATGAGGCTGAGTTTGACTTTGATAAATTCTTACAAGACTCAGCAAACGTCAGCGCTAAATTTATCCTAGAAATGGTGGAGAGCTTATGATAGAGCTTAGCAAGAGACTGCTTAGGCAAGTTGGCCAAACAAACGCTAGATATAAGATGATAGAGGGCGGAGATAAGATCTTGCTCGGTCTTAGCGGCGGCAAAGATAGCCTCGCACTCGCTCACGTGCTAAAGCACATCCAAAACGTCACACCTGAGAAATTTGAGTTTAAGGCAGTGACGCTAAGCTACGGCATGGGCGAAGACTACGCGTATCTTACCAAGCACTGCAACGAGCATGGCATAGAGCATGAGGTGATAGATAGCTCGATATTTGAGATATCAAAGGAGAAGATCCGCAAAAATTCTAGCTTTTGCAGCTTTTTCTCGCGCATGAGAAGAGGGTATCTTTACACCTATGCGCTAAAGCACGGCTTTAACAAGCTTGCGATCGCTCACCACTTGGACGACGCAGCAGAGAGCTTTTTTATGAATTTCACCTACAATGGCGCGCTTAGGACGCTTGCTCCAAAATACAAAGCAAAAAATGGCATCATTGTGATCAGGCCATTTATCTTTGTGCGTGAGAGACAGCTTCGCGAAAATGCGATCAAAAATGAGCTAAGGGTTGTTGGCGATGAGGCGTGTCCTGCGATGAGATTTGACGTGAAGATGCCACATGCTAGATATGAGACTAAGCAGCTTCTAGCAAATTTAGAGAAAGAAAATCCAAAGCTTTTTACATCACTTAAAGCAGCATTTGAAAACATCCACACAGATACATTTTTTGGTATCAACGAAGGCAGCGAAGAGTAAATTTAACTCTTCGTTTTTGCCCTTTTGAGCTAAATTTAAAACCAAATTTCTTACAACTACCCAGAAGTCACAACTCATTTTGAAGCAGGAACGCTCCTTGCTTACTAAATATAAATTTGATGAGCAAGGATGAAAGATGAGCATTTTTAGTGTTAGCACGCAAAAGTATAGCTCAGTAGCTACTGAGGCAAAAGCAAGGAAACTTCAAAAAGAGCAGTCCGAAAGTGTCAAATTTCAAAACGCTCTTGCAAATAATGAAAAAATAAAAGACATTGCACAAAATTTACAAAGACTTGAGCTTACAAAAGATACACAGCAAAGCATTTATAGCGTGAAATTTAAAGATAAAAATGAGCTAGCTTATCAAAGCGACAATGCTGGCTTTATGGACGCTAACTTTAATAAAGCAGCCGGCTTGCCACAGGACTTTAAGCTTCACAAAAGCACGATAAAAGAATTTCTAAACTTCGCAACAAAGCAAAATAACATAAATAGTGTCCTTTACAGCAACGCAAGCGGCAAGCTTTTTGACAATGACGTCTTTGAAAATATCGACATTGCAGACACGATAGGTCAGTATTACGCTATTTTTTCTCAGGTAATGGGTAAGAGTTTAAACAAAGATAGTTTTACAGATAGCGACATAGCAAATTTGCCAAAAGGCTACATCTCGCAAGGTATGAAAGGCATCGATTTTAACGCAGATTTGAGCGATAGATCAAATATTGACTTTTTAAATAGTCGCAAAAACGAGGTCGTGACAAACATCTTTAGTAGCGAAGATGAGATGAAGCTCGCATCAAATTTAAGGAACTATCTAGCAAAGATAGGCTTTATAAAAAGGTAGATACGAGAGTTTAGGAGTAAATTTATGCTTGAAATTTGACCCATTTCTCCTAAAAAAATATAAACCAAAACCAGAGTTTATTTTTTAGAAAAGTATAGGAAAAAAGTATAGGAAATGGTAGGTAAGCTTATATATACTATTTTATCACAAAAGTAAATATATAATTAATAATAATTTAAGTTTAAAAAAGACAAAATATCGTCTATTAGGTTAAATTAAAGAGGTAAAAATGAAAAGAATTTTAGTTTTACTTGTAGTTTTATTTTCTATTGGGTTTTCCAAAGATCTTATTGAATCGGGAATAGAAGCTTACGAGAAAGGCGACTACCAAAAAGCTGTTGAACTGCTTAAAAAAGCTTGTGATAGTGGAGAGGCTATGGGTTGCTATAACTTAGGGCTTTTATATGTAAAAGGTCAAGGTGTAAAACAAGATTACCAAAAAGCCGCCCAGCTTTATCAAAAAGCTTGCGATGGTGGAAATGATGCGGGTTGCTATAACTTAGGGGTTTTATATGTAAACGGTCTAGGCGTAAAACAAGATTACCAAAAAGCTGGGCAGCTTTATCAAAAAGCTTGTGATAGTGGAAATGCTGAGGGTTGCTCTAACTTAGGGCTTTTATACGACAACGGTCTAGGTGTAAAACAAGATTACCAAAAAGCTGGGCAGCTTTATCAAAAAGCTTGCGATGGTGGAAATGATGCGGGTTGCTATAACTTAGGGGTTTTATATGTAAACGGTCTAGGCGTAAAACAAGATTACCAAAAAGCTGTTAAACTGTTTAAAAAAGCTTGTGATAGTGGAAATGCTTATGGTTGCTATAACTTAGGGGTTTCACACAACAACGGTCTAGGCGTAAAACAAGATTACCAAAAAGCTGTTAAACTGTTTAAAAAAGCTTGTGATAGTGGAAATGCTAATGGTTGCTATAACTTAGGGGTTTCATACAACAACGGTCGAGGTGTAAAACAAGATTTTTACACTGCAAAACAATATTACGGGAATGCTTGTGATTTAGGACTTCAGTTGGGATGTGATAATTACAGAAAGCTAAACGAAAAAGGCTATTAAAAATTAATTAGCATGAGATGTTCTTTACCGTTGTTAGACAATTACGAGACGCTTTTAAAAGAAGAATGGAATCTGACCTAGGCGGTTGGTAAAAATTTAAGTGGTCTACAAATTTTATTGTAGGCCATTACTTTCAAAGGAATTGAAAATGATAACTAGCATAAACGGACTTATCAATACACCGATACAAGATAACACTATTCAAAAAGAAAATGCAACAGAAAATATAACCAAAGAAGGCAAGCAAGACAAAAGCGTCAGCGAAGAAAAATTTGATTACTCAAAGTATATGTTTAGACCCTGGACTGATAATGTAAAAGAATTTATTGATATAGACCAAAGTAAAGAGGGCTGGATAACAGATACTATAAATCGAATGATAATATGCTGTCTGATTACCCCATGAAAGAAAGAAGAGCTTTAGCGTCAAAATACCCTCCAGAAACTATGGAGGAATTTAGAGTTGGAGAGCTGCAAAGCTATATGGATTGGCTACTTACCAACTCTGTTAATGGCAAGCCAACAATAATTGGCTTTATGATTGGTCTTGGCACAGCAGAAGAGGAGGCAGAACTAGAAGCCTTTGTAAAATCATTTCCAGAAGGCACTATGATGAGCAATGATGGTGCTGCTTTGTTTGTTAGAGCTGATCTAAGCATAGAAGAGTTTAAGAAGCTTTATAGAGAAGATGTAGAAAAAACCACAAAAGAGCATAAAGAATTTCTAGCCAAACTACATAAAGAAGAACAAGAATATAATGCAAATTTTGCCAAAGAGCAAAGCGAGAAGAAATTTAAACCTATGCAGGTTAAAAAGAAGTATGAGACCTATGATATAAACAAGGATCAAAAATTTCTCTATGCAAGAGAACTTTTAAAATTTAAAGAAAAAAGAGGCATAGATGTCTTAGAGCTTATGCAAAAGATAGATAAGAAGCAAATTTTAAATAAGATGGCTTGATGGATAAAGATAGCCACCTTTTAAATTTATCTATTTAAACTTTTGTCTCATTTTGAAGCTTTGTGGCATGAGCTAGCACACTATCTACTATCTCACCAGCACTTTTGCCGTATTTTGAAGTGAGTATTTCTTTTTAGTAACTCTTCTAAAATAAATTTGATCATCTTCTCATTTTTTAAAAGCCTTGAGAGAGGCACCATATCATCAGCTAGGCTTTGCTCACTCATTAGCTTTGAGTAAGAGCTTGCCTCCACGCTAAGCTTCGTCTCGCCACTATCACTAGCGATAGGACTAAAGCTCTTTAAAAATCCCACAAATACACCAGCATTGCTATAAGTATTATCTGCTTGATATACCGACATATCTGGATTGAATGTATATTCATCACTGGCTCTTGTGCCAAGACGCTCTTTGCTAAAATTTAGCTCATAGACCTCGTGGCTTACTCCAAAGCCTCTAAGCTCATCTCTAACGCTCTTTGCATCGTTAAATTGATCAAATGTTTTATATACATTTGTAACAGATATTAGGCTCACATCTTTTAAGAAATTTGCATTTTTACCAAATGTTTTTTGGTTGGTATCCAAGCTAAAGCCTTTTGGTAAATTTGCTAGATCAGCTTCGCTATATCTATCTTTTTCATCACCTACAATGCTTTTAAAAAGTTTATAGTAGTGCTTTGTAGTATCAGCTACGTCTATCTTTTCAAAGGCAGCCTTGCTTCTATCTTGCGTAAAGAGATATGTTTTGTTGTTGTATCTAACTATCTCATCAAGCGTGCTTTTATGGATTTTAAAGTCCTGTGGTAAGCCTGCTGCTTTGTTAAAGTCAGCTCCCATAAAGCTAGCCTTATCTACTGTGTAACCATAAGCTTGAAGGTCATTAAAATTTAATGAGATGAGGCTGTTTTGTGAAGAAGAGATATAGTTAAATTTAGCTGGCTCTTGGCTTGGCTCACTACTCTTTTCTTTGGTCTTTTGGTTAAAGATATCACTAAAATTTGAAGACCTGTCTTGTTTGTGCTGTTGCTTAGTATATGAATTTACATTTGTGCTTAAGATGCTAATATCATTCATAGCTTAACCTCATAGCTTCTTTTATGTTTAAAGCAAAAGGTGTTCCAGTGGTTTGATTTGCAAAAGATAGATAAGAAGCAAATTTTTCGGCACAACTTTTGCTTGCTCTTTGAAGCTAAATTCAAGGAGTAAGCTATGAAAGTCTCTTATAACTCCATCTTAACAAAACAGCACTACCAAAAACAGACAAAAAGCGAAGGCTTTGCAAATTTCTTGCCTAACACTCCAAATATAAATTCGATCAGCCAAACCACTACTCCCAAGAATGACTTTGTTTCATCTAGTAGTATCGACTCTCTTTATCAGGCTAAATTTACTTCACAAGAGGGTTATGGATATAGTGTAGATGCTAAAGGATTTATGGGAGCTGATTTTAACAAGGCAGCAGGCTTGCCACAGGACTTTAAAATCCACAAAAGCACGCTTGATGCGATAGTGCTACACAATCAAAAACACCCAAACTTTACAAATTTTTCAATGAATACAAAAAAAGATAATGTGCTATTTGGAGAGGATAGCTTTGCAAATATCGATCTAGCAGATACCATCAAGCAATACTATAAAATTTTTGATCAAATTTCAGCTGGAGTTATTAGCAAGGGCAAAGAATTTTACTCAAATGAAGATCTAGCAAAGATGCCAAAGGGCTACTTTTCAAAAGATAAAAAAATAGATTATTCCGAATATCTAATGGGTAGGATGTCGAGCGATGAGATAGATGGGCTAACTGATAGGAGTAATGAGAAGGTAACTCATGTCTTCAGGACAGCCCAAGATGCAGACGATGCGCGTAAGCTAATGAATGATCTAAAAGACATAAATGTAGAAGTTAATGGAAATTTCCTTGACTTCTCTCCAGAAGTTATGACAACTGAGCATACTATCCCTTATATGTGGGTTAGTAGTGCTGGATATGACTTTAAGCCTGATATGTCTGTATATGATAATGAACAAGGCTATACAAAGGAGCAAATCTTTGTCGCATTTTTAAAAAACGAGCAAGGTCTTGTGTTGCAAGGTGGCACAACAAGGATAACTGATGAGGCTCGCAATGTATATAGAGACAAACTCATACTTACAAAGCAAGATAGAAGCGAGATAGGCATACCAAAAGCTTATTATAATGAGATACTATCTGGCAAGAAAGATCTAAAAGATATACTAGCTAGGATTTTAAAGCTTAGAAATTTAGAGCTAAAAAAAGATCAAACGCTTGAGGGACTAGCAAATAAAATAATGGATGTTTTAAAAGAATTTGATGAGAGGATGAAGGTAAAAGCCTAAAGTCCGTCAAGTAAAATTTTATAAAGGCGGTTTATCTCATCGTCATTTAGCTCGATCGTGCTTTTTGTATCAAACAAATTTTTGATCTTGCTAGCGTCAAATTCGCTTCTATCAAGGCAGTGCTTGTGAGAGGGCAAAAAGCCACGAGTTAGGCAAAGCTCGCTTTCTATCTCCTCGTCGCAGATAAAGCACTCAAGCTCGCTGTGAAGCCTGCCTTCATACTCTAAAATTTTGACGTAGCTTTCGATGATAAGGCGTTTTGGGTTTTGTAGCTGCATCTGTTTGGCGCAGCGATCAAGCTCAAAAAAGTAAATTTCATCGAGCTGCTCGACCTCTTTTAGATGATCATAAAGTAGGCGCATAAACTGCTGCCAAATGATGAGTTTGTCGCGCTCTAGCAGCCACTTAAAGCCAAGGTGAAGTATGCTTCTAAGCTTTGGTAGAAACTTAGCCTCTTGCTCGAGCTCAAAGTCGATCTTGTAGCCAGTCATGATGTTTGAGTGGCGTGCGCCAAAAAATCTATATGACTTTACGAGCAAATTTGGCGTTAGCACAAAGACTAAAAGGTCCTCGTCTCTGACCTTTTGCACGCGCAGGATGTAGCCTTGCATCTAGGCAAAAAACTCCCTTATGCGCTCTCTCATCGCTGCCACATCTTTGATAAAATTTACATCGTTTCTAAATGTTGTTGCGCCGTCTATGCCCTTGCTGTATTGGTGGAGGTGCTTTCTAAATATGCAAAGTCCGTGCTCGCCGTAGTGCTCGATCATAGCGTCGAAGTGAGCTAGTATGATCTCTTGTTTTAGTGCCTTATCCACGCTACTTTTGGTCTTTATCTCGTGAAATATCCAAGGGTTGCCGATGCTTGCTCTACCGATCATAAGGGCGTCGCATTTTGTGAGATTTAAAATTTCATCTGCATTTTGCGCGTTTATGTCGCCATTTGCAATAACTGGGATTTTCACGCTCGCTTTTACTCTAGCGATCGCTTCATAATCAACCTTTGCGCTGTATCCACCAGCTCTGGTGCGCCCATGCACTGCGATGTAGTCTGCGCCCGCTTCTTCGCAGGCCTTTGCGATTTTCTCTTCATTTTTGTCGTTAAAGCCAAGTCTAAATTTAACGCTTAGGCTCTCTTTGTTTGAGATGCTTTTTATGGCTTCGATTATGCTTTGAAGTTTGTCTAGGTCGTTTAGTAAAGCCGATCCTGCGCCTTGTCTAACGACCTTTGGTACAGGGCAGCCACAGTTTAGATCGAGCCCATAAATCCCATCAAATTTATTGATTATCAACACGGCTTTTTTTAAATTTTCTATGTCGCTACCAGCTATTTGGACGACGTAGGGCTCTTCGTTTGGGGACTTTTTAAGCATTTCAAGGGTTTTGTCACTGCTCTCATAGACCAGAGCATTTGCGCTGATCATCTCGCTAACAGTGACGTCGCAGCCAAATTTCTTGACGACGCTTCGTAACGGCAGGTCAGAAAAACCAGCAAGTGGCGCTAAGAAAAGTGGCTTTTTACTAAAGTCTATCATTTAAAAAATAGCGAGCTAGGCACCATTTTGCCGTTATCTCGCAAAAATAGTAAAACCTTTATCTCTTTAAACTCATCAGGGTCGCTGCCCTCGATAGCTTCTCTTACTTTATCAAGCATTTGAAGCTCAAATAGCGCATATACGTAGGCTTCATCAGCGTCAGCATGGATGCTTTTTAGCTTCTCAAAGATGCCGATAAATGCGTCTGGTTTTAGTTTATTTTTAAGCATTATAGCTGCTTTGTCGTATTGTGCTTTTGTTACTTTTGCATTATTTAAAAGATCGAAAATTTCATCGCTACTTAGGTCGATCTCATCATTTACAAAACGCGTGATAATGGTCATTATATCTTCGCTTGCTAGCTCTGGATCGATTTTTTTAATCTCGCTAAATGAAGCTGTTTTTATGAGCTTATAGAAGGCTGCCTTTTTAAGGCTATCGTTTTGCTCTTGATTTTTAAGCACATCAAGATAGTAAGTAGGCATCTGCTCGATCTTGTTTAGCTCGTTTAGGATGTTTAGCTTGCTATCTTTTGCTAGTCTAAATTTCTTTAGATCGACGATCTCTTTGTTTTTTATGCTTTTTATGGTTTGTAAAATGTTATTTATCTCGCCGTCATCAACGCCAACATCTTTAAGCTCGCCTACTGGTGAGATAGAGCGTGTGAGCTGTGAGGCGATCTTGTAAGTATCGGTTTTGAAGTCTTTGTTGCTCTCAAAGCCAAGAAGCGTCTCTTTTGCAAGGTCTTTGTAGAGCTGGCTATCTTTTTTTATCCATTTTTTATATCTATAAAAGGCGTATCCGTGATATGCGATGTGAAGTAGGGCAAGGAGCGCCAAAAGGGCTACTGGAAGTGCCACCCAGACAGCTACTGGCAAGGTTATGGCTTGACCTAAGAGCTCAAAGGTGAAGTCTGAACTATTAAGAGAATAGGTAAGTCCTGCAACAACTGCTGTGTAGATGATGCAGTAGACGAGAAATTTTCTGGTTTTCATATTTTCTCCTTAGTTTTTTGCTGTTTTTTCTATTATCTCACGACAAGCTATGCAGTATTTTGCATGCGGTTTTACTTTTAGGCGAGGGACGCCGATCTCCTCTTCGCACATGTCACAAATTCCATAAGTCTTGTTTGCTATCTTCTCAAGCGCCTCGTCGATCTCGTGAAGCTCGGCTCTTTGCTGGGTTGATATAGACTGCTCTATAAGCTGGTCAGTATTTACTGAAGCGATGTCAAATTCATCGCTTACTCCACTATCTCTTAGGCCACTTACTTCAACTGATGAGTCATAAATATTTTTTTTGATTTGTAACTTTCTATCTTCAAGTAGTTTTTTGAAAAAATTTAGCTCGTTTTGAGTCATTTTATATTCCTTTATTTGTGATATGGGTGGTTTGCATTGATACAAAGCCCTCTAAAAATTTGCTCAAAAAGTACGAGCTTGGCGACTTTGTGCGCCATAGTCATCTTGCTTAAGCTTACGACTTTTTGTGCCTTGTTTTTTAAATTTTGGCTAAGCCCATAAGCTCCACCTATGAAAAAATTGATCTGTGAATTTGAGTTTAAAATTTGAGCAAATTCTTGGCTGTCAAGCTGTGAGCCATTTTCATCAAGCATCACACAAAAGCCTTTTAAATTTGGCTCGTAAATTTCATCATAAGCTCTTAGCGCATCACTTCTGCCGCTGCTTTGAGCCTTTGCTATCTTTTCATTAAATATGATTTTGTCGTTTATCTTGGCAAATTTTGCACTCATTTTTATATATTCTTGTATCTCGTTTTCAAAGTTATCACGCGATGATTTTTGAATGCTAAAAACCGAAATTTCCAAACTTACCCTTTGGTTTTTAGCTTTAGCTCAAAGCCAGCTTCACTCTCGCTTGTCGCCTCGTTTTTAACGGCTTTTTTGTTGCTTGTAAGAAATTTAACCATATCGCTTATATATTTTTTGTGCTCGCTTCTTGGCACGATGTCATCTATAAGACCATGTTCAAGCAAAAATTCAGCCCTTTGAAAGCCCTCTGGAAGATCAGCGCCTATGGTTTGTTTGATAACCCTTTGTCCTGCAAAGCCTATTAGCGCGCCAGGTTCAGCGATTATTAGATCTCCAAGCCATGCAAATGATGCACTAACGCCGCCCATCGTAGGATCTGTAAGGATAGAAATATATGGTAGTCTTGCTTCATCAAGAAGTTTTAGGGCTGCTGAAGTCTTTGACATCTGCATCAAAGAAAATGTGCTCTCTTGCATTCTAGCGCCACCAGATGCGCTTACGATGATTAAGGCTTGGCATTTTTCGATCGCGCGTTTTATCGCTCTTACGATCTTTTCGCCCTCGACTGAAGCTAGTGAGCCGCCCATGAAGCCAAAGTCAAAAACAACTAGCTGGATCTCTTGCCCGTTGCATTTGCCTTCGCCGCATATCACTGAGCTTGTGCGTCCTGTCTTTTCTTTATTTTCTGTGATTCTTTTTTTGTATGATTTTTTATCGACAAAATTTAAAGGATCTACTGGTTTTAAATTTGCGTCAAATTCTACAAAGCTACCTTCATCGCAGATCAAATTTATGCGATCATCAGCTTTTAATCTCATGTGGTAGCCGCATTTTGGGCATACATTAAAACAAGCTTCAACTTCTTTGTAATACATCAGTGAGTGGCAGTTGTCGCATTTTACCCAGTGTGTAGGTGCTTCTTCTGGACGAGGTTGAGCTTTTCTTATCTTTGAAAAAATGTCTGAGAAATTCATCTTTTTACCCACTTATATTAAAAATTGTGGGATTATATCTAATGTTAGCCTTGCTTTTTCTTATATGACTTAAAGTTTGTTTGTTTGTGGGGGATTTAAGGGGCAAACTAGCCCCTTAAAAGTATCTTATTAGAAGCGTCTTCCGATAGTAAATTCGAATGTATTTGTATCATCGCCCTCTTTAGGTTTAAGAGCTTTTGCGAAGATTAGTTGAAGTGGTCCGATAGGTGTTATCCACTCGATACCTGTACCAACTGATGATCTTTTTATCTCATTTAGACTATTTTCGCCGATCATACCATAGTCGTAAAATACAACGCCACGCATTTTGACACGCTCTATTATAGGAAAGCTCATCTCAACTGAGTTGTTAAATGAAGTCTCGCCGCCGTATTCATAGTAATCGCCATTATATTTTACTTTTGGAGATACGGTTCTGCTCTCGTAACCACGTAAGCTTCTTATACCACCAAGGTAAAGTCTTTCGTTAATCGGAGTATAGCCTCTCTCCCAAATTTTGCCAAAGCTTGCTTTATATCTTAAGATAAGATCGTAGTCGATGTACTCTCTAAGACCTAGATAGTAGTTGAAATTTGTGCGGTTTTTAACAAAATCCATATCGCCGCCAAGTCCTGCTATCTCAAATGATGTGCTAGCTATGATACCGCGTCTTGGCAAGTAGTAATCATCGGTGCTATTATATGTTAAAGCTGGAGTTATAGCGCTTTTTATAGCCTTGCCTTCTCTATAAATTTCTTTGCCTGTGTATCTATTTATATCTCTAAGCTCATCATCTTTTAAAGTAACTTTACTTTGCTCGATGTTATAAGTAAGTGATGCACTTAAATTTCTGGTTAATTTTCTACCTAGTGTTGTGCTAAAGCCGTAGCTTCTCTCTTTATATGTTCTCCAGTCATAGTCGTTTGCATAGAGTGTTCCGCCAAGGCTATACTCTGAGTCAAAAATTCTTGGATTTGTAAGACTTATCTGACCCGAAAGCTCTCTATCACTCTTATCAACGCTTACTTGTCCTTGAAGGCCAGAGCCAAAGATGTTTGTGTCAGAAAGTGCAGCGTTTAGCAGCAAGCCATCGCTACTTCCGTATCCGATACCACCGCTTATTGAGCCAGTTGAGGCCTCTTTTACTTTTACTTTTAGATCGACTGTGTTTTTATCAACTGGATCCTCTTCTATCTCGACATCATCAAAGTAGCTTGTTCTTTTTAGTGCATCTTTTGAGTCTTGAAGGTCGGTTCTACTATATAAATTTCCCTCAGTTAGATATAGCTCACGTCTTACGACACGATCAACTGTTCTATCGTTTCCTGAAATTTGAACGTTTCTTATATATACTTTTTCGCCAGGATCAACTTCGTAGTCGATATCAACTGTTTTATTTTCATCAAATTTATCAGTCTTTGGATATACTTTGACAAATGCATAGCCCTTGTCAGCGACCATATCGTCAAGCTTTTTCATATCTTGGCGAAGTCTTGCTGAGTTCATCGTATCGCCAGCTTCAAGTCTAAAGTCGTCTATGATCTTTTTAGTATCAAGTCCTAGCTCTTCAGGTGCTGTGATGCTTACGTTTGAAACCTTATAAGGCTCGCCCTCGTGGATGTAGTATGTAAGATCGGCTGTGTAGTTATCAAATGATGCATTTAGATAAGGTGACGAAACAGTCGCGTCTAGATAGCCTTTTTGAAAATATTTATCTTGAATTCTTGCTGGGTCATTTTCAAGCTCAAAAAGTTTAACTTTTCCGTCGTTTCTGCCCCAAAGCCAACCCATAAATTCTCTACTTTTGTTTGCAACAACTGGCTCGATATCATCATAGTCAAACTCTTTTGCGCCGACTAAATTTACCTTTTTGATTATCATATTTTCGCCGCGGTTTATATTTAGAGTGATAAAAAGTGAGCTGTCGTTGTCTGCAACTGGCTGTTTTTCTACATCTACAACTGTGTCAAAGTAGCCCTTTGACTCGTAATACTGGCGAATTCTCTCTTTTGTTTTTTCGATAGTTAGCTCATCATACATATTGCCAGGTTTTATGTTGATTAGCGACTCGATCGCAGTTTTGTCGTTTGTCACAACGCCCTTTAGATCGACTCTAGCTACACTTGGCTTCTCTTTTACTTTTACTAAAAGATTGCCACTACCCGTATCTTCTATGTAGATATCATCAAAATAATTTTGCTTGTATAAATTTGTGATAGCCTTGTCGCTAAGCTTTGGCGTTAGCTCTTGACCGACTTTTAGCCCCATTATCTGAGTGGCTACATCAGGCGAAAGGTGGATTAGACCTTTGAAATTTATTGACTGAATAGTTTGCGCATTTAGACCGCTTAAAGCTAGTGCTAGTAAAAATAATTTCTTTTTCATTAAATTTAACCTAGAGTTTTAGTATAAGTGCGTATAATATCATATTTTATTTTTAAAAAATTTAAATTTTATAATTTTAAAGGTTTTTTATGAAAATAGGTATCATCGGACTTGGTCTTATGGGCGGCTCGCTTGGTCTTGCACTAAAAGATGAAAAATTGATCTCATGTGTTAGCGGATATGATAAAGATGAAAATCACAGCAAAAAAGCGCTAGAACTTGGCTTGGTGCATGAAATTTTAAGCATTGATGAGATGAAAAAGAAGTGTGACATCATCTTTTTGGCTGTTCCAGTTGAGGCTATCGTAAGCATCGTGCAAAATTTAACTGACATTAGTGAAGATACGACGATCATTGACTTTGGCTCGACAAAGCAAAAGATAATAGAAGCCGTGCCAGAAAAAATTCGTAAAAATTTCATCCCAGCTCACCCGATGGCAGGTACTGAGTACTCTGGTCCTGAGGCTGCCTTTAAGTCACTTTACACAGGGGCGACTGTCATAGTTTGCGACTTTGCTGAGAGTGCAGAAAAACATGTAAAAAGAAGCGTTGAGTTATTTTCTTGCCTTGGCATGAAAATCATTTTCATGAGTGCAAAAGAGCATGATCATCACGTGGGTCTCATCTCGCATCTGCCTCACGCTATTGCATTTTCGCTTGCTAGCGGGATCTTAAAAGAAGAGGATAAAAGGCATATCGTAGCCCTTGGCGGGCCTACATTTAAGGGTATGATACGTGTTGCAAAGAGCTCGCCATTTATGTGGAGCGATATCTTTAAGCAAAATAAAAATAATGTCGTTGCCGCGATAAATATGTTTGAAAAAGAGCTAAATTTATGCAAAGATCTTATAAAAGACGAGCGCTGGGATGAGCTTTTTGATTGGATGAGCGAAGCTAGAGCCGTAAGAGAAATTTTGTAATTAACTAAAAATTTATTGATTATATGTAAAATTTCGCAAATAAAATTTAAGGTAATAATATATGTATAGACGTGGAATAGGTGGTTTTGGCATTGTTGTAGTTTTACTTGTTTTGATATTGGCTGGTGGCTTTGGTTATGCTTTGATGTCTAAAGACTTTGAGCGAAACGAGCCAATCATCGGCGTTGCTGATAAGGTTTATTGGAACCTTCGCTCGCCTATGAATATCAAATTTAAAGATGACAGCGGAATAAAATTTGTGCGCATTAGCATAAATGACGGCAAAAATGACCTAAATTTACTAAATCAAATCATACAAAACCCAAGTACTGAGCTTGATGTAAATTTGACCTTCCCAAAGACTGGATTTTTTGCTCAAAAAGACACTTATGAGATGAGTATAGAAGCGGTCGATACTAGCAAATGGGGCTTTTTTACTGGCAATAAAGCAAGCAAAAAGGTTGAAGTCGTACTTGATACCTCTAAGCCTGATCTTTACGTACTTTCTCAGTCTTACTCTATCTCAAAAGGCGGTAGCGCAGTTGTCGTTTTTAGAGCGACTGATAATCAGCTAAAAGAGGTTTATGTCCAGACAAATTTTGGTAAGAAATTTAAGGCTGTGCCATTTTACAAAGAGGGCTTTTATGCAGCACTTGTTGCTTGGCCAGTACAGGTTGAAAACTTTAGCGCTGAGGTCATCGCAAGAGACTTTGCGGGCAATGAGAGCAAGTCTCACGTGAGATATTTTTATGAAAATGTAAAGTATAAAACTTCAACGATCGCGCTAAATGATAGATTTTTAGACGGAAAGATCGTTGATCTAACAGATCAATACGCCAAAGATCCAAACGCTCTTTCAAGGCTTGATAAGATGAAATTTGTCAATGAAACGCTAAGAAACTCAAACGAAGAGAAGATAGCAGCACTCACTTCAAACGCCGATACTGACATCACTAATGGCTTTAATATAATTCCATTTTACCCGCTTAGAAATGGCAAGAAAGTGGCTGATTTTGCCGACCACCGCTTCTATACATATAATAACGAACAAGTAAGTGAGTCGTGGCACATGGGTATAGATTTTGCAAGCGTGGCATCAGCTCCGATAATAGCTAGCAATGCGGGCCGCGTCGTGTTAGCATCTGAGAATGGAATTTATGGCTTGAACATCGTGATCGATCATGGATTTGGACTTTATTCACTTTACGGACACTGTTCAAGTGCTAAAGTAAAAGAGGGCGACATGGTTGCTGCTGGCGATCAAATAGGCACAACTGGAACGAGCGGTCTTGCACTTGGAGATCACCTTCACTTTGGAATTTTGGTCCAAGGCGAAGAGGTAAGACCTCAGCAATGGATGGATAAAAAGTGGATAAAAGACAATGTGACAAGTGTCTTAGATGCCGCAAAGGCGATGATAGATAAGAATTAAATTTGCAAATTTGATTTTTTAGTGCTATCATAAGCGAACAAAAAAATATAAGGAAAATTTTTGAAACAAACTACTATCGCAAGACGCGTTGAGACCGTTGGTATAGGGCTTCATAAGGGTGAGCCGATAAGACTTATACTAGAACCTCTTGATGCAAATTCAGGTATTATTTTGCACCGCGAAGATCTTGGTATTAGTTTTAAAGCTGAGCCTAAAAACGTTATAAATACACAAATGGCAACCGTCGTTGGCAACGAAAAGGGCTTTATCAGCACGATAGAGCACCTAATGGCAGCTGTAAATGGATACGGCATTGATAATATTAGAATTTCAGTTGATGCAAACGAAATTCCTGTCATGGACGGCAGTGCGATAAGCTTTTGTATGTTGCTTGATGAAGCTGGTATAAGACATCTTGATGCTGGTAAAAAAGTCATCCTTGTCCGCCGCGAGGTCGAGGTGGTTGAGGGGTCAAAATTTGTGCGAACTTCGCCTTCAAGAAATCCAAAATTTGACTATACAATCAAATTTGATCACCCAGTTATCGGCGAACAAAGATATCTTTTTGAATTTAGCAAGAGTTCATTTGTAAAAAATATCGCTCGTGCTAGAACTTTTGGTTTTTTAAAAGATTTGCAACGCCTACAAGCTCAAAATTTAGCCCTTGGTGCGTCACTTGATAACGCTGTGGCTATCGATGATACACATATTTTAAATCCAGAGGGTTTGAGATTTGAAAATGAGTTTGTAAGACATAAAATTTTAGATGCAGTTGGCGATTTGAGCTTGCTTGGAGCACCATTGCTTGGTGACTACACAGCATTTGCTGGCAGCCACGATCTAAATCACAAACTAACACTTGCTTTAATGGCAGATGAGAAAAATTATGAGATCGCAACACTTAGTGGCGAGCTTTTAAAAGAGTATCAAAAGGTATTTGCATAAAAAATATTGAAATTTTAGTAGTCTCTTTATCGACTCCGCTTTTAGTTGGAGTCTATAAAGATGGCGTAAAATTTGATGAGATCACAACTGACGAGCATGTCAGCGAAGCTCTGATAAAAATCCTAGAAAATTTATCCTCTAAATTTAACATCACAAAGATCATCTACGCAAACACACCAGGTAGCTTTATGGGACTAAAGGTGGCCTATGTTATCTTAAAAACTTTTTCTTTGGCAAAGGGCTGCGAGTTTTACGCAGTTAGCGGCTTTAGTCTAAATGGTGGCCAAGCAATCAGGGCAAATAAAAATTTAAGCTTTGTCTTAAAAGATGGCAAAATTTCACTTGAAAAAGTTGAGCCAGTGAGATTTGTGTTGCCTTTAAATTTAGATGAATTAAAACTAAATTCAGATACACTTCCAAATTATATCATCCAAGCTGTTTAGGAGAAAATTTGAATATCTTAATCCCTGCAACAAGTGCAAATTTAGGACCAGGTTTTGACGCTTTGGGGCTTAGTTTAAAGCTTTTTAATAGCGTAAAGATCGAACCATCTAAATTTAGCTCGGTCTCGATAAATGGCGAGGGAAGCGATAGCGTAAATTTAAAGAGAAACAACATTTTTCTAAGCATTTTTAATGAAATTTTTTTAGAGCTAACTGGAAAAAATGAAAATTTTAGAGTCGTTTTTGAAAACAATATCCCATTTTCAAGAGGGCTTGGTAGCAGCTCTGCAGTGATCGTTGGAGCCATAGCTTCAGCTTACGAGATGGCTGGGTTTAAGGCTAGCAAAAGCGTCGTTTTAAATAAAGCGATCATCTATGAAACCCATCCAGATAATATCTCGCCAGCAGTTCATGGTGGATTTATCAGTGCTATCGTAAAAAACGGCAATGTTTATGCAAATAAAATAAATTTAAGCGATGATATAAAAGCGGTTGTTGTCATCCCAAATAAGCCGATGAGTACGGCATCATCAAGACAAATTTTGCCAAAAAACTACACCATGAAAGAGTGCGTAAATAACCTCTCTCATGCTGCATTTTTAACATCTTGTTTTTATGAAAAAAGATATGATCTTTTGAGGATAGCAAGTGAAGATATGATGCACGAAGAGCGCAGAATGAGCGCTTTAGAAGAGCTTTTTGAGGTGCGAAAGGTAGCTTATGAAAATGGAGCGCTAATGAGCACACTTTCAGGCTCAGGCTCAAGCTTTTTAAACATCGCATATAAAGATGACGCTAAAAATTTACAAGATATTTTAAAGAGTAAATTTAGTGATTTTAGAGTGGAAATTTTTTCATTTGATAACGATGGATACGAAATCACGCAAAGCTAGAAACAAGTTTAAAAAGGTATAATGAATAAAAATAATCCAGTAAGGACATGCGTCGCTTGCAAAGTCAAATTTTCTCAAAACTTGCTAAAAAGATACCGCTTGGTAGGCAAGAATTTAGAGTGCGGCAAAGGAAATGGTCGCAGTTTCTATCTGTGTGATGGCTGTTTGCAAAAAGACGACAAAATTTTAAAAAAAATAATTGATAAACAAACTAAAGGTGCTCTCGGACTTGACGCACCGAAGTTAAAGGAGATACTCTTAAATGAGCAATGTTAGGATTTCAGAGATCGCAAATGAGCTTGGCTACCCAAGTAAAGAGATAGTCGAAAAAGCTCAAGAACTAGGCCTAAAGGTAAAAACTCACTCAAATGCTGTGAGCCTTGAAGAGGCTGAAGCAATATATGAATACGTTCAAACTGGCGTAATACCAGATAAATTTAAAAAGAAAAAGAGCGAGCCAAAAGCAAAAAAAGAGCCTAAAAAAGAGGCAGAAAAAGAGCCGGCTAAAAAAGAAGAAAAGCCTAAATCTGAGCCTAAAAAGGCAGCCACTAAGGCTGAACCAAAGCCTGAAAAGGCGAAGACTGAGCCTAAAAAAGAGTTGCAAATTTCAGAGGATAAACCTAAAGCTGAGCCTAAAAAAGAAGAGCCTGTAAAGGTTGAGCAAAAGCCAGCTGAAGCACCAAAGCCAAAAGAGAGTTTGGCTGATGTGACTCAAAAAAGACGCGGCCTTGTGATAGTTAAAAAGAAAAAAGATTTCGAGGCGCCAGCTCCAGTAAAGGAGGAGAAAAAGGCTGAGGCAGCAGTGGCTAACATTAGCGATTTTAAGAGTATGTTCTCTGCTAGCGATGAAAATTTGGCTAGAAAAAAGAAAAAAGAGAAAAAGATAACAGTTGTAAGCAAAAAAGATAGTGCCCAGAAGATGGACTTGCTTGGCGGAAGCGACTTTGGCGACATCGTGCTTGAAGATGAAGATGTGGTTGTATTGCCTGATTTTAGCTTCAAAACACCAGCACCAGCTCCTATGCAAAGGACAAAACAGCCAAATGCGATGAAAACAACCGTCAATAACACGATAAATTCATTTGGCGAAGGCGGCATACAAAGAAGAGCTAGAAAAAAACACAAAAAGCCTGAAAATAAACAAAACAGCGAAGCTGTAACTTCGATAAATATCCCAAAAGAAATTCGCGTTTACGAATTTGCTGAAAAGCTAAACAAACAGCCTAGCGAGGTCATAGGCAAGCTATTTATGCTTGGTATGATGACAACTAAAAACGACTTTTTGGATGAAGATGCGATAGAAATTTTGGCTGATGAGTTCAATGTCGAGGTAAATATCATCGACGATCAAAAAGAATTTGACTACGTTGCAGCCTATGAAGAGGAGATAAAAGATGATGAAAATCTCCAGCCAAGAGCGCCAGTCATAACCATCATGGGCCACGTCGACCACGGCAAAACCTCGCTACTTGACTACATAAGAAAGTCTCGCGTAGCAGCAGGAGAGGCTGGTGGTATCACTCAGCACGTGGGCGCTTATATGGTAAATAAAAACGGCAAAAACATCACATTTATCGACACTCCAGGCCACGAGGCATTTACGGCTATGCGTGCAAGGGGCGCTGGTGTAACTGATATAGTTATCATCGTCGTTGCAGCAGATGACGGCGTAAAACCACAGACAAAAGAGGCAGTTAGCCACGCAAAAGCCGCTGGCGTGCCAATAATCATCGCAATAAATAAAATGGATAAAGAGTCAGCAAATCCTGATCTAGTAAAAACCGGTCTTGCTGAGCTTGACATCATGCCAACAGAGTGGGGTGGCAAGTATGAATTTGTACCGATCTCTGCAAAAACAGGCATGGGCATAGATGATCTACTTGAGATCGTGCTTTTGCAAGCTGATCTTTTGGAGCTAAAGGCAAATCCAAAGGCAAACGCAAAGGCTACTGTCATCGAGAGCTCACTTCAAAAGGGTCGTGGTCCAGTAGCTACCATCATCGTTGAAAACGGCACGCTTCATGTCGGAGACACTGTCGTAGCTGGCGTTGCATACGGTAAGATAAGAAGCTTGCTTGATGATCAGGGCAGGCCGCTAAAAGAGATAAAACCAGGCGAATGTGGCGTTATAGTTGGTCTTAGCGAGATAGCGGAGGCTGGCGAGACATTAATAGGCGTAAAAACTGATAAAGAGGCTCGCGAATACGCACAGAAAAAGGCTGAATATATCCGTCAAAAAGAGCTTAGTAAGAGCACAAAGGTTAGTATCGATGAGCTTAGTGCTAAGATCGCTGAGGGCGAGTTAAAAACACTTCCGGTCATCATCAAAGCTGACGTTGGCGGATCACTCGAGGCGCTAAAAGCGAGCCTAGAAAAACTAGCAAATGACGAGATCAGAGTAAATGTGATCCACTCAGGCGTTGGCGGTATCACGCAAAGCGACGTTGCGCTTGCAAGCGCAAGTAACGACTGTATCATCCTTGGCTTTAACATAAGGCCAACTGGTGAGATAAAAGAGAAGGCAAAAGAGAGCGGCGTCGAGATAAAAACTTACAACGTTATTTATAACCTAATCGACGATGTGAAGGCGATTTTGGGCGGACTAATGTCGCCGATCATCAGAGAAGAGCAGCTTGGTCAAGCTCAGGTTCGCCAAGTGATCCATGTGCCAAAAGTAGGCGCAATCGCTGGATGTATAGTCACTGAGGGTACGATAAACAGAGGTGCAAAAATTCGCCTTATTAGAGAAGGCGTGGTCGTTTATGAGGGCTCGGTAAGCTCACTAAAACGCTTCAAAGATGACGTCAAAGAAGTCGCTAAAGGCTACGAGTGTGGCGTTGGTATCGAAAATTTCAACGATATCAGAGAAAATGACTACATCGAAAGCTTCAAAGAAGTCAAGGAGAAAGCTACTCTATGAACGCTAACGAAATAAAGCGTATGAGAACAGAGAGCGTGCTAAAAGAGCTCATACCAGAGGCTTTAGCCACTCTTGAAGATAGCATTTTAAAAGGTCTTTGTGTCACTGACGTCGAGTGCAAAAAGGGCAGATATGACGCCTTTGTCTATCTTGACAAGATGATGTTTGACGAGCGCGAGCAAGAGTATATTTTGGGGCATTTAAAGCGAGTTTGCAGACATTTACAAAACCACTGTATGGCGGCTGAGGGCTGGTATAGATGTCCAAATTTTCACTTTAAATTTGACGATAGATTAGAGTATCAAAACCATATGGATAAGTTGTTTGATAAAATTTCAAAGGATTTAAACAAAAATGGATAATTTAGACAAACTAGTGCGCGAATGCGGCGTTGAGCTTTACGACAGCGAGATCGCAAATGAAAATGGCAGGGCTATTTTTAGAGTTTATATCACAAAAAATGGCGGAGTGAGCCTTGAAGACTGCGAAAAAGTGAGCCGTCTGCTCTCGCCTATCTTTGACGTGACACCGCCAGTTAGCGGAGACTACAATCTTGAGGTTAGCTCGCCTGGCCTTGAGAGAAAGCTTAGCAAGCCTTCGCATTTTAAAGCGAGCGTTGGTGAGCTAGTTAAAGTTCAAACCGAGGCTGAGAAATTTGCAGGAAGGCTTGTAAAAGCTGACGAAGAGAGCGTCGCAGTAGAAAACGAAGAGGGAATTTTTGAGATCAACATCAGTGAGATAAAAAAAGCAAAAACATATTTGGAGTGGTAAAATGCTAAGCGACATCGAGATAACTCACCAAACAAAACTAGAACACATCAGTAAAGTTGCCGCAAAACTAGGCTTAAACGAAGATGAGCTTGAGCTTTACGGCAAATTTAAGGCTAAAATTTCCCCTAGACTTGAGTCATCAAACTCAAAGCTCATCTTAGTCACCGCGACTAATCCAACCCCATATGGCGAAGGTAAAACGACTATGTCAATAGGTCTTGCTGACGCACTAAATTTACTTAATAAAAAGGTTTGCTTGGCACTTCGCGAGCCATCTTTAGGGCCAGTTTTTGGCATAAAGGGCGGAGCAGCAGGTGGCGGCTACTCGCAGCTTGCGCCGATGGAGGATCTAAATTTACACTTTACTGGCGATTTTCATGCTATAACATCGGCAAATAACCTCATTTCAGCGATGATAGATAATAGCCTCTATCAAGAAAATCCACTAAAAATAGAGAAAATTTTATGGAAGCGCTGCATGGATATGAATGACCGCGCGCTAAGATTTATCACTGTGGGGCAGGGCGGCAGGACTGATGGCGTGCCAAGAGAAGATGGCTTTAACATCACCGCCGCAAGCGAGATCATGGCTGTGCTTTGTCTAGCAACAAGCCTTTCTGATCTAAAAGAGCGCGTGGCAAACATCATGGTCGCCTATGATAGCGATAAAAAGCCTATCTACGTGCGTGATCTAGGCTGCCAAGACGCTGTTTGCATACTCTTAAAAGATGCGATCAAGCCAAATTTATTTCAAACACTAGAGCACACACCTACACTCGTGCATGGTGGTCCATTTGCAAACATCGCACACGGCTGCAACTCTGTCATCGCAACAAAAACGGCTCTAAATTTAGCTGACTACGTCATAACAGAAGCTGGCTTTGGCTCGGAGCTTGGCGCGGAGAAATTTTTAGATATAAAATGCAGGGTTGCTGATATCAAACCAAGCGCTGTAGTGCTTGTAAGCACTATCAGATCGCTAAAATATAACGGCGAAGCAAACAAAGACGAGATCACAAAACCAGATATGAATGCACTTAAAAAAGGTATCGAAAATCTTGGCGGACACATCGAAAATTTAAAAGGTAAATTTGGTCAAAATGTTGTTGTGGCGCTTAATAAATTTGGCTTTGACACTGATGAAGAGATAAATTTCGTAAAAGAGTACTGCCAAAAGCTTGGCGTAGAAGTGGCTGTTTGTGAGAATTTCTTAAAAGGTGGCAAAGGTGCGCTTGAGCTAGCTGAGCTAGTTTTAAAGGCGTGCGATAAGCCAAGCAAGATAAATTTCACATACGAGATGAGCGACGATACGAAAACTAAAATAGAAAAGGTCGCTAAGGAAATTTATGGAGCTAGTGAGGTAGTCTTTGAAGAGACCGCTCTTAAAAAGCTTGAGATGATAAAAGAGCTAAATTTGAGCCATTTGCCAGTTTGTATCGCAAAAACGCAGTATTCATTTAGCGACGATGCGAAGCTTTTGGGTAGAGCAAAGGGCTTTACTTTTAGTGTAAAAGACCTTGACATTAGAACGGGAGCTGGCTTTATCGTCGCGGTTTGCGGTAAGATCATGCTGATGCCAGGACTTCCAAAAGTGCCAGCTGCGGTCAATATGAGGATAGACGCAGACGGCAAGATCGACGGCTTGTCGTAAATTTATGAAAACACACTGGCAAAGGCTGGTGTGTTTTTTAAAGAGGCATGGATGAACGATGAATTTTACATGGGTCTTGCTTTAAGTGAGGCTTGGAAATTTCAGATCCTGACCTACCCAAATCCAGCCGTTGGATGCCTTATCCTTGATGAAAGTGGAGAAATTTTATCTTGCAAGGCTCATGAAAAGGCTGGATATTTACACGCTGAACCGACAGCGATACTCTTTGCGCTTTGCAAAAAAAGTGAAAAATTTAAAGATGATTTTATAAAAGCATATAATGCTAAATTTAGCCCTAAGATAAAAGAGGGCGAATTTGGCCTTTTGGAGCCAAAATCCAGCTACGAATTTATACTAAATAATCACTCAAATTTACTAAAAAATGCAAAAGCTTATGTCACTCTTGAGCCTTGCTCGCACCATGGCAAAACGCCACCTTGTGCAAATTTGCTAAAAGAGCTTGGCTTTAGTGAGGTCATAATCGGCAGCCACGATGAAAATAAAATAGCAAGTGGCGGCGCGAATTTGCTGCAAAGTGCTGGTGTGAGAGTTAAATTTGGTATTTTAAAAGAGCGCTGTGATAAGCTGCTTGAGCCATTTTTGGCATATCAAAATGGTGGATTTAGCTTTTTAAAAATCGCCCTTAGTAAAAACGGCGTGGCAAGTGGCGGCATCATCACAAATGAGCTTAGCCGCACGCATGTGCATAAACTAAGAAGCGTCATAGATACATTAGTGATCGGTGGTAACACAGTGCGGACGGACCGCCCAAAGCTTGATAGCAGGCTAGTAAGTGGCGGTAAAAATCCAGACGTCATAATCTACTCAAGAAGTGATAAATTTGATGAAACGATACCGCTTTTTAGCGTGCCAGGTCGCAAGGTGAGCGTGCAAAAAGAGCTTGATCTAAAAGGTCTTAGCATGTTTGAAGGGGCTGGTGAGTTTTTAAAGCTCGCAAAAGAGGGCAAGCTAGCAAATGTAAAATGGCTGCTTATCTATCAAAGCTCAAATTTTAAAAATGGTGAAAATTTAAGGCTTGATCTAAATTTAAAACCACTTTTTAGTGGAAATTTCGGAGATGATAGCTACACTTGGTATGAAATTTTGGATTAAATATCTAGTCCAAAATAGTGTTTAACTAAAAAGCCGATGCCAAAAGATATGATCGCAACGCCAAAAGTTATCACGCACATCTCAACCACTCTTGGTAAAAATTTAAGCTCCTTTGCCACGCTTATATAAAAGTTGTAAGTGATGATGGCAACTAGTGCAAAGAAAAACATCGATAAAACGGCGTAAAAACCGCTTGAAAAGATGAAAAATGGAAGTATCAAAAATGCCGTTGTTATGATGTATGAGCCGCCTGTGTAGAGCGAGTAAGTAAGCGGTTTGATCTCATCACTTGGATTTTCTTTTGACTCAAGATATGCTGAGCCAGCCATAGAGAGTGCAGCTGCTACGCCCATGATAAGGCCTGTTGCGCCAACTGATTTTGTATTCGAAAATGCAAGCGCGATGCCGCTAAGTGTACCTGTTAGCTCAACTAAAGCATCATTCATGCCAAGCACGATGCCACCAGCATTTACGAGTTTTGTGTCTTTCAGCATGGAGATTAGACTATTTTCGTGATTCATCTCCTCTTCATAAATATCACGAGCTTCAGGATATTCATCTACGATGTCAAGATAAAATTTCTCCGCATTTTCTTCGCGCGACTCCATAAATTTTAGGGTAAAAGATGTGCCAAAAATTTTAACAAGTATCGTATAGAAGATGACTTTAAATAAATTTGCACTTCTGCTCTCGCCAGTTATCTTTTGACAAAAAGCATAGTGGCGTCTCTCTTCGGTGATTAATTTGCGAAGTATTTTTTTATTCTCATCGTCTTTTTCGCTAGCTTCAAGAAGTGAGTATATAGCAGCATCGTCTGCTTCGTTTTGTAATTGTTTTAAAGCACGTTTTTTGTCTAACATAAATTTTTCCTTTTTTATAGCTTAGAAATTTAAGATTTTGATTTAGAAAGAGAGATAAGATGGTGCGATCAGCGAGACTCGAACTCGCACACCTAACGGCACTACCCCCTCAAGATAGCGTGTCTACCAATTCCACCATGATCGCGAAAAGAACAAAAGCCCCAAAAAGGGGCTAAATTTAAGCTTTACGCTTAGCCAAGCATTGGGTTTGCGTAAAGAACGATAAGTGTAATAACAAGTGCGTAGATAACTTGTGCTTCGATCATCGCAAGTGCGATAAACATTGTAGTCATAAGTTTGCTACCAACGCCAGGGTTTCTAGCTGTTCCGCTGATAGTTGCAGCAGCTGTGTTACCCATACCTATAGCACCGCCAAGAGCTGCAAGGCCAAGGCCGATACCGCCAGCGATAACTGAATATGATCTGATCATCTCGCCGTCAGCGCCAAATGCGAATGCAGCAAGACCAAGAATTAAAAAGACGATCTTTTTCATCGTTGCTCCTTTAAAATTTTAAAGCTCTTTCGGATCTGTCCCCTACTCAAACTTCATGAGCCGTAATATTACAAAAACAAAACTTTGTTTCAAATAAAAACACTAAAAATTTAAATTGCCTATAAAAAATTCTTGGCTTAGAAAAATGAAAGTTTTTTTATGCTATCTTTGAAAGAATTTAATTTATTCTTAATCTTAGGTTTTCAATGAACGAAAAATTTTCAAAGATAGGCTTTGTTCTTGCGATGGCTGGTTCTGCTGTGGGTCTTGGCAATGCCTGGAAATTTCCTACGATGGTGGGAAATAACGGCGGTTCGGCATTTATAATTTTATACTTGCTTCTTACATTTGCTATCGCATTTGTGGCGTTTTTGGCAGAGCTTAGCATCGGCAAACTTGGCGAAAGCGACATCGTAAGCTCTCTTTACAAACTTGCTCCAAAAAATAAAAAAGTGTGGTCGCTCTCTGGCTTTTTCATGATCGGCGCAATCCTCATAGCTTCATTTTATATGGTGGTTATTGGCTGGATTTTAAAGTATATCTATCTTAGTTTTTCGCCACTTTTATCTGACACAAAAGCTGCAGGGGAGCAGTTTAACACACTTTTATCAAATGATTTAAGCAGCGCCGTGCTATGCTTTAGCCTAGTCTTTTTGATGGTTTTTTTTGCCGTTTCAAAAGGTGTAAAAAGTGGCATAGAAAAACTAAATATATGGATGATGCCAAGCCTTTTTGTCTTGCTAGTTTGCATGCTTTTTTACGCGCTTAGCATGGGAGATGGCTTTGTGAAGGCGGCTAAATTTTTATTTGTACCAAATTTTAGTGCGATCACGCCAGATGTTGTTTTGCAAGCTCTAGGCCTTGCGTTTTTCTCACTATCTATGGGTGTTGGAGTCATACCAACATACGCTGCAAATTTACCAGAGCGCACAAATTTAATAAAATCAACCCTCTCTATCATCTTTATAAACATCTTAATAGGCATTATGATGGGGCTTGTTGTTTTTACCTTTATATTTGCTTATGGGGCTGATAGCACGGCAAGTGGTCCAGGCCTTATTTTTATCTCGCTTGTCACGCTTTTTGCAAAGCTTGGCATCGTTGGCAACGTCATGGCGGTCGCATTTTTTGTATCGTTATTGTTTGCTGGCATTACGAGTGCAGTTTCGATGATCGAGCCTTTTGCTTATTATTTGGTTAGGAAATTTGAAATTTCAAGAAAAATGGCGCTTCTTTACATCGGCGCTTTTGTCTATATCTTGGGTATCTTTTGCATACTTTCATATTATTCAGACACATCAAGTGCTTTTAGTGTTTGCGGTAAGCCATTTTTTGACGCGCTTGACTTTCTCACATCAAATATCATGATGCCAATAGGCGCTATCGTATTTAGCTTTTTTGTTGGCTACAGGCTTAAAAAAGAGAGTTTATATCTGCTCTTTGGCGATTTTATGGGAAGAGCATTTTTTGAAATTTGGTACTTTTTCTTAAGATATGTCGTGCCAGTTGCCATTTGTGCGATAATGATCTACCAGATGGCAGGTAAATAATGGCAGAGAGATTTAGTAAAATTGGCTTTGTCTTATCGATAATTGGAGCGGCTATCGGCCTTGGTAATGCGTGGAAATTTCCATACATGGTCGGCAGTAACGGCGGTTCGGCATTTATCCTTATATATCTATTTTTTGCCTTTGCTGTTGGTCTTAGCATATTTTTTGCTGAGATGGCGATGGGTAAAATTTCACGCCTTGATACGGTTGGAGCGTTTAAAAGCCTAGCTACAAAAGGGGCAAATTCTTGGAAATTTGCTGGCGTTATCATGGTGACCGGGTTATTTATAGCCTCTTTTTACACGCTCATCATTGGCTGGGTTTTAAAATACGTCATTTTAAGTCTTAGTGAGCTACCTCAAGATATCGCAAGTTCAGAGACGTTTTTTGTAAATTTCACCTCAAATGGCATAAATGAACAAATTTTATACTTTAGCATCGCGTTTTTTGCCTACTTTTTCATCCTTACAAAAGGTGTAAAAAGCGGCATCGAGCGCATAAATGTCTATCTCATACCAGCTCTTTTTATCTTGCTTTTACTTATGCTTGGCTACTCTTTTGGCATGGAGGGCTTTGATAAAGCGGCTAAATTTCTACTAGTGCCTGATTTTTCAAAGATAGATCAGGCAGCTGTTTTAAACGCTCTTGGACTTGCTTTTTTTACGATGTGCGTTGGCATTGGCTGCATCCTTACCTACTCATCAAGTCTAAGCGATGATACAAATTTATTTACCTCTTCACTCTATGTCGTCTTTGCGAACATCATAATAAGCGTCATCATCGGCCTTATCGTCTTTACATTTACATTTGAGTTTGGCTCAGAGCCATCAAAAGGCGCAGGGCTTGCTTTTATCTCGCTACCGACGCTATTTGCTAAGCTTGGCTTGCTTGGAAATTTCTTGGCATTTACATTTTTTATATCACTATTTTTTGCTGGCATCACCTCGGTTATCTCGATGGTTGAACCGTTTATATTTTTCTTAAGCAAAAGCCTAAAATTTAGTAGAAACAAATCAATTCTAATCGTTGCTTGCGTGGTTTATATCTTAGGAATTTTATGCGCATTAAGTGGCACAAGTGAATTTAAAGATGCGCTTACATTTTTTGGTAAGAGCTTTTTTGACCTACTTGATTATCTAAGCTCAAATATCATGCTCCCACTTGGTGGCATCTTGTTTGCTATCTTTGTTGGCTACTTTATGAAATTTGAGCTTTTAAAAGAGCTATTTGTGCCTTATATGGGCAAGGTTATATTTAAAATTTGGTATTTTTTAATTAGATTTGTGGCTCCACTTTTAGTTCTGGTGGTGTTAATAAGGGAGATCTCATAATATGGCAAAAGAACAATTTTCTAAAATAGGCTATGTCCTAGCAGTCGCTGGATCGGCTGTCGGACTTGGCAATGCATGGAAATTTCCATACATGGTTGGTGAAAACGGCGGTTCGGCGTTTATTATCCTATATCTTTTGATAACTTTTCTAGTTGGTGTGCCTATCTTTATGGCAGAGCTTAGTATTGGCAAGCTTAGTGAGAGTGACAGCGTTAATGCCTTTAGAAAGCTAGCAGCTAAAAATAAAAATTTATGGCAACTGGTTGGAATTTTAGCCATGGTGACAGCGGCTATCATCTCATCATATTACATCGTGATCATCGGCTGGGTCTTTAAATATTTCACGCTCTCATTTACTGGTCTCCCAAGCGATATAGATAGCTCAAAAGTGATATTTAACGATCTTTTGACGCATGGTCTTGGCGAGCAGACACTTTACTTTATTATAGCATTTGCAGCTTGCTTTTTTATCCTATCAAAAGGCGTAAAAAGTGGCATAGAGAAGCTAAATGTTTGGATGATGCCAAGCCTATTTATCATGGTTTTGATCATGCTTTTTTACTCTATAACGATGGATGGCTTTGTGAAATCAGCCGAGTTTTTACTCATTCCTGACTTTAGCAAAATTTCATTTAACTCACTCTTGCTTGCTCTTGGCCTTGCATTTTGGACACTATCTCTTGGTATGGCAGCGATCATCACCTATTCAGCTAGCCTAAGCGATGATACAAATTTAGCCACTTCAACGCTTAGTATCGTCTTCATAAATATCGCGCTTGCTATTATGATAGGTCTTGTTATTTTTACCTTTATATTTGAATTTGGCGCTACTCCGTCTCAAGGACCAGGTCTTGTCTTTATCTCGCTACCAACGCTATTTGCTAAGCTTGGCGCGATAGGTCAAATTTTAGCGGTGGCATTTTTTGCTGCGCTCATTTTTGCTGGTATCACTTCAGCCATCTCTATCGTCGAGCCATTTGTCTTTTTCTTGATCAGAGAGTATGGCATGAGTAGGAAAAAAGCGCTTTGCATAGTTGGAGCTGGGATTTTCATAGTGGGATTTTTATGTCTTTTATCAAATATAGAAAATATTGGCGATAAATTTATGATATTTGGTAAAAATTTCTTTGACTTCCTAGACTTTACCGCTTCAAATATCTTGCTACCAATTAGCGGTATCGGCGGAGCGATATTTGTAGGATATTTTATGAAAAAAGATGCTTTATATGTACTATTTAGCCCATATATGAGTGATTTTGTATTTAATACATGGTATTTTTTACTAAGATATGTAGCACCAGTTTGTGTGCTCATCATCATGATAAATGAACTATTAAAGGTTTTTAATGGATAAGATTGAGAGATTTTTTGACAAAGCTGGTGATATAGTCGGCTATATTTGTATGTTTATTATGGCTTTGATGATAATAGACGTTTTTTTTAACGTTGTGGCAAGATACTTTTTTTCTTACGGCAACGTTGCATTTCAGGAGCTTGAGTGGCACTTTTTTGCTGTGATATTTCTACTTGGCATGAGCTATGCTCTAAAAGAGGACGCACATGTTAGAGTTGATATCTTTTATGCTAAATTTTCAGAAAGAAATAAAGCCCTTGTAAATATGCTTGGTACTGTATTTTTTATCATACCATTTGCGCTTTTGGTTTCAAATTTATCATTTGGATTTGTAGGAGATGCTTACAGCTCGGCAGAGGCCAGCGCAGATCCAGGCGGTCTTACCCATAGATGGATCATAAAAGCGATGATCCCTTTTTCATTTTATGTGCTTGTATTTTTTGCGATCGGCTTTTTTATAAAAAATTTAAATCGCTATAAGAAAGCTAGTAAGGAGAAAATATGGCGGGATTAATAATGTTTATAGCCGCGCTATTGATGCTTGGCATTGGCTTTCCAGTGGCATTTACCTTTGGTGCGGTTGCGATGATATTTGGCATGGTTGGCAGCGTCGTAGAGAGCCTTAGCGATGGTGATGGGCTACTTGGCAGTATAGAAGTATTTAAAGATATGTTTAACTTCATGCCTTATAGAATTTTCTCTATCATGGAGAGTAGAATTTTCATAGCAGTTCCACTCTTTGTCTTTATGGGCGTCGTGCTTCAAAAGTCAAAGCTAGCCGAGAGATTACTTGAGAGTATGGGCATGCTCTTTGGAGAAATCAGAGGCGGTATCGCGATAAGCACTATCTTAGTTGGAGCGCTTCTTGCTGCATCAACTGGCGTCGTAGGTGCTAGCGTTGTTGCTATGGGCGTTATAAGCTTGCCTGTAATGCTAAAGTATAAATACGACCAATCCCTAGGATGTGGCACGATATGCGCTGCCGGCACGCTTGGTCAGATCATCCCACCTTCTATCGTGCTTATCATCTTGGGCGACATCTTCTCAGTGCCAGTTGGTGAGCTTTTTCATCAAGCCATTGTGCCAGGACTTACGTTAGTTGGGGTTTATATAGTTTATATTTTGATAGTTGCTTATCTTAAGCCAGAGGTCGCTCCTATCGTAAAAGACGAGAGTGGCGTTAGTAAATTTAAGCAGATTGTTAGAGCGCTAATTGCGATCTTTCCGCCACTTTTGCTAGTTATTTGTGTGCTAGGATCCATTTTTGCAGGTATCGCTACACCGACTGAAAGTTCAGCATTTGGCTGCGTTGGCGCTATCATCTTGGCAATATTTTATAGGACATTTTCATTTTCTATGATGAAAGAGGCTTTGGCTGAGAGCGTAAAAACTACAGCTCTAGTCTTTGCTATACTTGTTGGTGCGACTGCCTTTTCTATGGTCTTTAGCTACACTGGAGGCGATGAGATAGTTGAAAATTTCATGACAAATTTACCAGGCGAGAAGTGGGGCTTTATCATCTTTAGTATGGCTGTTATCTTTGTGCTTGGCTTTTTTATAGATTTTGTTGAAATTTCATATATCGTGCTTCCTATCTTGGTGCCAATCGCTGCAAAACTAGGCATAAACCCAGTCTATCTAGCGATCTTAGTTGCTATGAATTTACAAACTTCATTCTTGACGCCGCCATTTGGATTTAGTCTATTTTTCTTAAGATCAGTCGCACCTGCTGAGATAAAAACAGCTGCTATTTATAAAGGCGTGGTGCCTTACATCATTATCCAAGTGGCAGTTTTAATCTTTTTCTGCGTATTTTTGATGGAGATAAAGCCGGTGCTAGATGCGAGCCACGGCGGATTATTTAACTTCTTACTCTCACTTTTTAAATGATATAAAAGTTTTTGGTTGTAAAATACCAAAAGCAAGCGAAATGGCTAATTTGAGTTTCTGCCCAACTTAGCCATTTTTATGACCGCTTTTTAGTAAATTTATAAATTTAATGAGGTGAAATATGGCAAAGAAATTTATCGATGTTATGGATACGACCTTTAGAGATGGCTTTCAGTCAGTTTATGGCGCTAGAGTGCTTATGAACGACTTTTTGCCCGCGCTTGAAGCAGCCAAAGAGGCTGGCATAGAGCATTTTGAATTTGGCGGCGGAGCGAGATTTCAAAGCCTTTATTTTTACCTAAATGAAGACGCTTTTGCGATGATGGATAAATTTAGAAGCATCGTAGGACCAAAAGCAAACCTTCAAACCCTAAGCAGAGGCGTAAATACCGTCACACTTGACACTGGTAGCCGCGAGCTAATCGACCTTCACGCAAAACTTTTCAAAAAACATGGAACTACTACTATTAGAAATTTTGACGCATTAAATGATGTTGAAAATTTAAAATATTCAGGCGAAAGGATCGCTCATCACGGGCTAAAGCACGAAGTTGTTGTTACTATGATGGATCTGCCTAGTGGCTGTGTGGGAGCTCATGACGTTAAATTTTATGAGAAAATTTTAAGAGAAATTTTAGATGCAAATATCCCATATCACAGCGTTTGCTTCAAAGATGCAAGTGGTACAAGCAGCCCACAAAAGGTCTATGAAACCATAAAAATGGCTAGAAAGCTACTCCCAGAAAAAACTCACATCAGACTTCACACACATGAAACCGCAGGCGTAAGCGTTGCTTGCTATCTTGCAGCGCTTGAGGCTGGCGTTGATGGCATAGATCTAGCCGCAAGCCCAGTAAGTGGTGGTACAAGTCAGCCAGATATCCTAACCATGCTTCACGCAGTAAAAGGCAAAAACTACGATCTTGGCGGACTTGACGTGGAGAAAATTTTAAAATACGAAAGTGTTTTGAATGATTGTTTAAAAGAGTATTTCTTACCGCCTGAAGCTGTGCAAGTAAGCCCGCTCATACCATTTTCACCGATGCCTGGTGGCGCGCTCACCGCAAATACCCAGATGATGAGAGATAACAACATCTTAGATAAATTCCCTGAGGTCATCCTTGCTATGCGCGAAGTGGTGCAAAAGGGCGGATACGGCACTTCAGTAACCCCTGTTAGCCAGTTTTACTTCCAACAAGCCTTTAATAATGTAATGTTTGGCAAGTGGAAAAAGATCGCTGAGGGATACGGTAAAATGGTGCTTGGCTACTTTGGCAAGACTCCAGTTACGCCTGATAAAGAGATCATTAAGCTTGCTAGCGAGCAGTTAGGACTAAAACCAACTACAAAACATGCAGTTGATATAGCTGATAAAGATGAGAGCAAGTCACTTGCACATGTAAAAGAAATTTTAAAACAAAATAAGATCAAAGTTACCGAAGAAAACGTCTTTATAGCAGCAGCTTGTAAAGAAAAGGGCATCGCGTTCTTAAAAGGCGAAGCCAAAGTAAATGTAAGAAAAATCGATCCAAATGCTAAAGCAAACGAGGGCAGACAAACTCAAAGTGGCAGATATAGCGTCGTCGTAAATGGTAGCCGCTACAATGTCGAAGTAAGCGAAGGTTTTAACGACAGCATCCAAGTAAAATCAATCACTGAAGTTGAAGGCAAGAGCGTAAAAAGTGCCAAAAGTGCAGTAGCAGGCGCAACAGAAAACGACATCGTCGCAAGCTTGCCAGGTGCTGTGCATAAAATTTTAGTTAGCGCAGGAGATCATGTCAAAAAAGGTCAGGCCATAATCGTGCTTGAAGCGATGAAGATGGAGATAGAGGTTAAGGCCCCAAAAGATGGCATCATAGGCTCTATCGAGGTTAGCAAAGGTCAAAGTGTCGCAAACAATCAAGTGGTGGCTAGATTTAAATAAATTTTGCCACTTTTAAAAAGATAGTGTTAAGCGAAATTTGATTAACATTTTGATGACTTTTAGGTCAGAATTTATAAAGAAACGAAAATTTAAAAGGAAACAACATGATAAATAAGCTAGACGAGCTAGGTCTAAAAGAGATCAAAAAGATAAATCACAATCTAAGCTACGACGAGCTTTTTGAGCTTGAAAAGGCAAACAATGAGGGCAGAGTCTCAAGTAACGGCACATTTATGGTTGATACTGGGATTTTTACAGGCAGAAGCCCAAAAGACAAGTACTTTGTCAAGCAAGATCCAAGCCAAAAATACATCGCTTGGGGAAAGATAAATCAGCCTATCACAAAAGAGCTCTTTGACAAGCTTCTTAAAAAAGCAAAAGAGCAGCTAAGTGGCAAAGAAATTTTCATCCAAGATGCATTTTGTGGAGCTAGCAAAAAGAGCCAAAAATCAGTCCGCTTTGTCACTGAAGTAGCGTGGCAAGCGCACTTTGTAAAAAATATGTTCATCCGCCCAAGTGAAGCGGAGTTGGCTAAATTTGAGCCTGACTTTGTAGTATATAACGCTTGCAAGACAAAAAATGAGGACTACAAGGCTGATGGACTACACTCAGACGTCTTTGTCATCTTTAACGTCGAGGAAAATGTCGCAGTGATCGGTGGCACATGGTACGGTGGCGAGATGAAAAAAGGCATTTTTTCTATGATGAACTACTGGTTGCCACTTGAGGGCAAGCTAAGCATGCACTGCTCTGCAAACGTAGGCGAAAAGGGCGATACGGCGCTATTTTTTGGCCTATCTGGCACTGGTAAAACGACACTTTCAACCGATCCAAAACGCAAACTAATAGGCGATGACGAGCACGGCTGGGACGATGATGGCGTGTTTAACTTTGAGGGTGGCTGCTACGCAAAATGTATCAACCTTGATCCAAGCAGCGAGCCAGAAATTTACGCAGCGATCAGGCGTGATGCACTGCTTGAAAACGTCGTGGCTGACGAAAACGGCGTGGTTGATTATAAAGATGGCTCAAAGACTGAAAACACACGTGTGAGCTATCCGATCTATCACATCGACAACTACGAGCCAAGCTCAAGCGCAGGACACCCAAAAAATATCATCTTTTTAAGTGCTGACGCTTTTGGCGTGCTTCCTCCAGTTGCAAAGCTGACAAAAGAGCAGGCGATGTATTATTTCTTAAGTGGCTACACAGCAAAAGTTGCTGGCACAGAGCGCGGTATTACTGAACCAGTCGCTACTTTTAGTGCTTGCTTTGGTGAGCCATTTATGCCACTTCACCCAACTGTTTATGCAAAACTGCTTGGCGAGAAGATAGATAAGCACGGCGTAAATGTCTATCTTGTAAATACAGGCTGGAGCGGCGGTGCTTACGGCGTTGGCAAGCGTATGAGCATAAAAGCGACACGTGCTTGCATAAATGCGATCTTAGACGGCAGCATCACAAAATGTGAGTTTGAAAATTTTGATAAATTTAACTTCGCTATCCCAAAAGAGCTTGATGGTGTCGAGACAAAACTGCTAAATCCAATAAATACATGGACACACCCAGCTGAGTACAATATTTCACGCGACAAGCTTGCAAAGATGTTTGTTGAAAATTTCAAACGCTATGAAGATGTAAAAGAGGGCGTTGAGTACGCAAAAGCTGGTCCAAAAGCTTAAATTTATAGCCTTGCGGGTATGTTGCCTACAAGGCTTTTTAAATTTAAACTATCAAATGGCAAAAATTTTAGAGCTGTAAAATATAGCTCTTTTTCAAATTTCTAATATAAAATTTAAAACATTTTGCAAAATAGCTCGGTCAAATTTAAATAGACTTTCTAAAATTTTCTTACACAAAAAAATACTCTTTATAAATGCTCGAAAAATTTAATCGCCTGATATCAGAAATTTTAATACAAGTGATCCTTTTAGTTAAAAATCAAATTTCAGCTTGAATGCTCCAGTTAAATTTAAAATATTTTGTAATCTCTTTAAATCTCAAAATTTCTAATATAAAAATTATTGTTAAATTTATTGTAAGTAGTGTGGTCTTTGCAGTTAAAAATTTAAATTTAGCCAAAACACTCCAGCTAAATTTGATATCAAATTTCTACTATAAAAGCCGCTGTTGTATTTAGTATAAGTAGCAGGATTTTTGCAGTTAAAACAAAAATTTAGCCAGGTATCTGGCTAAATTTAATCAAAATACTCTCTTTTCTAGTCCAAATTCTACGCCAGCTTTTGCTAGCTCAAATGTCGCATCTATAAATTTATACTCGCTGCTGATAAATGGTAAAAACATCGGTATCTCGGTGCAGCCTGCGATATAAACGTCAGCTTCAATGTTTGAAAGCACTTCATAAAATACCGGCACATACTCTTCTAGCTTGCCAGCTTTGACGCCCTTGTAGATGCACTCCATAATGACATCTTGCGTCTCTTTGCTAAAATCCACACTTTTTAGCCCGCGCTCTTTTAAAATTTGATCATAAACGCCAGCCTTTTTTGTGCCACTTGTTGCGATGACAGCGATATTTTTAGCGTGTGGATATTTCTTTTGCAAGGCATCTACTGTAACTTTTGCAATGTGCAAAATTTTCACTCCAGCCTCTTTTTCGATGCTTGGGGCAAAATAGTGAGCTGTGTTACAAGCCATTAGCATCGCCTCGCATCCTGCATTTTTTAAAAGTTTAGCACTTTGAATTAGCTTTGGAAGCGGACTTTCTCCCTCGCCCATGATAAATTTTGTCCTATCTTCTATCTGAGCGTATGAGTCGATAACGATGTGTAGGTGCTCTTGATCGCAAGTTGCTGGGGTTATATCGATGATCTTCTTGTATAAATCAGCCGTGGCGAGTGGTCCCATGCCGCCTATGATGCCTAATGTCTTCATAACTCCTCCAAATTAAAATTTTCAATAATTATAATATTAGTTTCTATATTTAAAAATAAAATTTCTAAATTTTCATTGGGTATTGTAAAAATAGGGGATAAGCACTTTAAGTTTTGAAGTAAATTTTAAGATAAAAAGGGGCGATTTGCCCCTTAAAAATTCTATTATGAGTGGAAGTGAAATTCGTCTGGATGATCTAGCGCGTATCTAAATTTCTCCATATCTACCTTTTTGTCCCAGATAGATACGATCATGCAGCCAACGGCATTACCGCAAAGGTTACCAACAGCACGCATCTCTGACATAAATTTATCAACGCCAAGTAGCACAGCCACGGTGACGACTGGTATGCCAGTGCTTGGAAGTGCGCTTAGTGTGCCAGCAAGGACGACAAAGCCAGATCCTGTAACGCCAACCGCGCCTTTACTTGTGATCATTAGCACGATTAGTATGCTTATTAGGTGTTCAAAACTTAGCGGGATATTAAATGCTTGAGCTAAGAAGATAACGCTTAAGCTTAGATAGATGTTGGTGCAGTCAAGATTAAATGAGTAGCCAGTCGGGATGATAAGGCCAACTGCGCCTCTATTTATGCCAGCTGCTTCTAGCTTTTGCATAAGTGGCGCAAGAGCTGTTTCGCTCGAGCTTGTCGCAAAAACGACCAAGACCTCTTTTGAGATAAAGCGCATAAATTTAAAGACATTGACCTTGGCAAAGTAGCAAATGACGCCAAGCACGACAAAGATGAAAAAGCAGCTCGCAAGTGCCATAACAACAAGAAGCTCCATCATACCAAGAAGCGTTCCGATGCCAAATTTACCGATCAAATAAGCCATCGCCGAAAAGGCAGCCACTGGACTAAATAGCATAAGCCAAGTAAGTAGCTTTAAGACGTAGTGCTGGATAAATTCAAGCGGTTTTAGACAAGCTTGCTTTTTATCATGCGCTAGTAGTGAAAGCACGATGGCAACGACTATCGCCATGAAAAGCACTTGAAGTGTGTTTGACTTTATAAATGGATCAAGTATATGCACATAAGGGAAGATGTCATCTACTGGCACAGCGCCTCTTAAAAGATGAAGTGTGTGCGCTAAAAAGCCGCTATTTGCGTCCATGTTGCCAGCTTGAGATGTAAATTTAGCCACGCTCGAGGCGTCAAGCTGAGTGTAGTCAAGGTTCATGCCGTGTCCTGGACGAAGCGTCTCGCCAAAGATGATACCAACAGCAAGAGCGAGCGTACTAACTATCTCAAAGTAGATAAACGCCTTAAGTCCGATGGTGCCAAGATCTTTTAAGCTCTCAAGTCCGACGATGCCTGAGACGATTGTTAAAAAGATGATAGGGCCGATTAAAATTTTAAGGGCTTTTATAAAATAATCAATACCTGGCTTGCTCGCTATGCCAAGCTCAGGTGCGACCATACCGACGATAACACCGCCAACTATACCTATCACAACCCAAATGGCGAGATTGGTAAATAGTCTCACAAAGAGACTTTTTTGCGTTTTTGTACTCTCCATAAATTCCCCTTTTATAGGCTCTCTTTGATCTCTGCTGAGAGGATCTTGTCGCCTTGCCTGATAGCATCAAGTACCTTTAAGCTCTCATCGTCAGCGCACTTTCCAAAGACTGTATGCACGCCGTCAAGATGAGGTTGCTTGCTGTGGCAGATGAAAAACTGCGATCCGCCAGTGTCGCGACCCGCATGAGCCATGCTAAGGCTACCACGCTCGTGTTTTACCTTTTGGTTGTCGCATTCGCATTTTATCCTCCAGCCAGGACCGCCTGTGCCTGTGCCATTTGGGCAGCCGCCTTGGATGACGAAATTTGGTATAACTCTGTGGAAATTTAGGCCATTATAAAAGCCTGTTTTTATCAAATGGACAAAATTTGCAACAGCTTGCGGTGCATCCTCGGCAAAAAGCTCAAGTTTGATATCGCCTTTTTCTGTCTTTAAAACCGCAAATTTATCTTTTTTTAGTTCGTCTAAATTTATATCATAAACTTTTAACTCATCAAAACGCATGTTGCTCCTTTTTACTCGATATTTGTATAAACTGCTTGGACGTCATCGTCGTCTTCTAGCTTGTCAAGAAGCCTCTCGACCTCAAGCATTTGCTCTTCATCTAGGCTCACGGTTTGATTTGGTAAATACTGAAGTGAAGCTTTTTTAACTACTAAATTTAGCTTCTCTATGCCTTCATGAAGTGTGCCAAAATTTGCGTAATCGCCATAAACAAATAGTGCGTTTTCATCTTCTTCAATGTCACTTAGTCCATAATCAATCAGCTCAAGCTCGATCTCTTCTATATCAGCACTTGGCTTTTCAAGCTCAAAAACGCTCTTTCTTGTAAACATAAAGCTAAGGCTGCCACTTGGCAAAATTTCTCCGCCATTTTTGCTAAATATCGCTTTTACATTTGCAACTGTCCTTGTTGGGTTGTCAGTAGCGCACTCAACGATGATTTGCACGCCGTGAGCTGCTTTGCCGTCATAAAAGATAGTCTTGATATCTGCGCTATCTTTGCCATTTGCTCTTTTTATAGCCGCATCGATGTTATCTTTTGGCATATTTTCAGCTTTTGCTGCTGCGATGGCTGCACGAAGTTTTGGGTTCATATCTGGATCACATCCGCCATCTTTTGCCGCTACTGTTATAGCCTTTGCAAGTTTTGGAAATACCTTGCTCATCTTATCCCATCTAGCTTCTTTTGCTGCTCTTCGGTACTCAAATGCTCGTCCCATAAATATCCTTAAATAAATTTTTTACGGATTATAACTAAAAAAATTTTATACTTTTTTAAAACATTTTTAGTTTGCCTGCTAAAGCGCCTAATTTGTAAATTTGAAAATAATATTTGGTAAAAATTTAAGCTAAAGGCATATAATCATGCCATGATAAAAAATGCTCAAAAACAAGATGCAAAAATCTGCATAAAACTACTAAATTTAGCGATGGAGGATATCGCCTACAAGCTAAGTGGATACGACGATCCAGCAAAAAGCGATGAAATTTTAGAGAAATTTTTTCAAAGCGAGACAAACAGACTTAGCTATAAAAATGTTTATATCTATAGGCGTGACGAGCAGATCATCGCTGCTATGTGTGCTTATTTTGGTGGCGACGCGTGGCAGTTTGATAGAGAAATTTCTCAGCATCTAAAGGCACTTGGCAAAGACGCCAAGGTAGAAAAAGAGTGCTTTGACGATGAGTTTTATATAGATAGCATCGCTGTGGATGAGAAATTTAGAGGCCAAGGTTTTGCAAAAGAGCTTATCTTGCACTCATTTGCCAAAGCAAAAGAGCTAGGACATAAAAAGGTTTCGCTGATAGTTGATGTAAATAAGCCAAAAGTTCGTAAATTTTACGAGAGCCTTGGCTTTAAATTTAACACCAAAAAGATCATAAATTTACACGAATACGACCACATGATAAAGGAGATAATATGAAAACATTTGAGGTAAATAACGTGCATTGCCAAAACTGCGCAAATACTATAAAAAACGCACTTGAAGATGACTTTGGCGAGATAAAAGTCGATCTTAGCAAAGAGCCAAGGCAAGTAAGCCTTGATATAAAAGATGGCGATGTAGAGAAATTTAAATCAGAAATGGCTGATCTGGGATTTGACGTTATAAAGGAGCTTTGATATGCCTTTAAAAGTCAAGCTAAATATAGCGGGAATGAGCTGTGTAAATTGCTCAAACGCTATCGAAAAGGTCTCAAAAAAGATAGATGGGGTGCTTGAAGCAAATGTAAATTTTGCAAACGCAAGCGGTGAGTTTGTCCTAAAAGACGCTAGCGTGCGTGAAGTTTTAGAGCAAAAGATAAAGAAGCTTGGCTATTTTGTGGCGACAAATATTGATGAATTTGAAGCCAAAAGAGATGAGCATATAACCTCGATAAAAAACAAATTTATATTTGCATTTATCGCAAGCATCGTGATAATGGCGCTTGAGATGTTCGCACCTCACAATATGTTAGTAAATTTACTGATGCTAGTTTTAGCAATTTTGGTGCTAGCTTTTAGCGGCAAAGACTTTTTTGCACACGCCATAGAGGCTGTCAAAAACAAAAACTACGATATGAACGTGCTTGTAGCTCTTGGAAGCGGCAGTGCGTTTTTATACTCGCTTTTTGTTGTGATCTTTTCAGATTTCATCCCAGATGATCTAAAAAACGTCTATATCTCGGGCGCAGCGATGATAATATCCTTTGTTTTGCTAGGTAAGTATCTTGAAGAGCGCTCAAAGGCAAAAGCTGGCGACTACCTAAAGACGCTACTTAAAATTTCACCAAAGACCGCCTTTTTGGTCATGCCAGATGGACAGAGCAAAGAGGTAAATGTAAATGAGCTAAAAGTAGGCGACATCGTCATCGTAAAAAATGGCTACAACATCCCAAGTGATGGCGTGATAGTTCAAGGTGGCGCTGAGATAGATGCTTCTATGCTTACAGGAGAGAGCTTGCCTGTTTATAAAGAGGTAGGCGATAGCGTATTTGCCGGCACTCTAAACACAAATGGCTACATAAGCGTCAAGGTGACAAAGGGTTCTTTTGAAAGCTTACTATCTCAAATTTTAAGCTTGCTAAGCGACGCTAGCTCCAAAAAGATGCCTATCGGACGGCTGGCTGATAAGATAGCAAATATCTTTGTGCCAAGCGTCGTGGCGATCTCAGTTCTTACATTTTTAATATGGATAATTTTTAGTGGAAATTTCGCCTATGCGATCTCTTGCGCGATCTGCGTGCTCATCATCTCATGCCCGTGCGCGCTTGGTCTTGCCACGCCAATAGCAATAGTAAGCTCCCTCGCGCGTGGCGCAAAAGCTGGGATTTTGGTGAAAAACCCAGAAGTTTTAGAGCTTATAAAAGATGCTAAATTTGTAGCATTTGATAAAACTGGCACGCTAAGTAAGGGGCTAATCAGCGTCAAAAACTCAAATTTGAGTGAAAAAGAGTTGGAGCTAGTGGCATCTGCTGAAAATTTAAGCGAGCATCCGATCTCAAAGGCGATCGTAAGATATGCAAAACAAAATTGCATAAATTTACAAAAGCTAAATGGTAAATTTCAAAACGTAGTTGGTCAAGGCATCGTCTATGAAGATGAAAGCAATAAGATAATAATAGGCAACGAAAAACTGCTCGCAGCAAACAATATCTTGCTAAATGAAGCTGATAGTAAAGCGATAAAAGAGGCTACAAATGATGGAAGCGGTGTCATACTTTGCACGGTCAATCAAAAATTTAGCGGCTTTTTAACGCTAAGCGATGAGCTAAAAAATGAAGCAAATAGCGTTATAAACGAGCTTGCAAGGTTAAATTTACAAAGCGTGATCCTATCAGGCGATGATAAAAAAGTAGTGGCAAATATCGCTAGCAAGCTAAATGTGAGCGAATACTACGCAAATATGCTACCTGAGGATAAATTTAACAAGGTAAAAGAGCTAATGAGCCGAGGTGGCGTGATCTTTGTGGGAGATGGTATAAATGACTCGCCATCGCTCAAAGAGGCAAGCGTTGGCATCGCTATGAACTCAGGCTCAGATATCGCTAAAGGCGCTGGTGATATCGTGCTTGTAAAAAATGACTTGCGTGGCGTGAGCGGGCTTGTAAAACTTGCAAATGCGACTATTGCTAACATAAAAGAGAATTTGTTTTGGGCATTTATGTATAACGCCATTTGCATACCAGTGGCTGCTGGCGTGCTCTATCCGGTATTTGGACTGCTTTTAAGCCCAGTTTATGGCTCAATGGCGATGTGCTTAAGCTCGGTTACTGTCGTGCTAAATGCACTTAGACTTAGATATTTGAAGCTTAAGGATTAAATTTGAGACTTGGAGAGCTTTATAGCGTCGTAGCGGCTGCACTTGCTACAAATTTCAATGGCATCTTGGGTGTCTCATCTTTTATGCGTATCAAAAAGACAAATGCGTGGATAACGCAAACAAAGAGCGATGCAAACATAAAAGGAAATGAGCTTTACACTAAATTTATCAAAGATGAGAGTAGTGCGGCCTTGTGTGATGATTTTGTCATTTTGAAGGCAAAATTTGAAGCAAGCTACTATTTTTCAAGCGCAAAAGATGATTTGGCGCAATTTTACAAGGCTATAAATTTTGAGCCAAAAATGGGTGAGGTTGATAGCATCTCAAATCAGCTCATTTTGATAGCAAATATCTTAAAAAAGGAGGCGACAAAAGAGTCTATGCAGCTTCTTGCTGCTTTTAGCCTCTCATTTTTATTACCATATGCCGAGCAACTTGCAAAAGAGCTTGAGCAAAACGCTTGCAGTAACTTCTATAAGTCAATGGGATACTTTTTAGAGGATTTTTGTTTGGTTTTAAAAACTATTATCGGTAAGGCTTAGTCTTAAGCCTGTACCATTTCTGTCATTTGAGTTTTAATACTTAAAATGTTATTTTGAATGCTTGATTGTTCTAAATTTAGATGATGAAGCATTTGCATAGAATCACGATCTTTCAGGTGCTGGATGCTTGAAATTTGATCAGCTATATCGCTTCTTTGATCTTGTAATTTTTCTAAATTTTTTTGTAACTCTGTGACATCTTCTTTTCTAATAATTGTAGGTTTTTGTCTAACTTCTTCTCTTTGTTCTACATGCACATCATTACTTCTAACGATATCTTTTGTGCCATAGCCAGAAGACACTAATATGCTGGTTTTAGCGCTACTCGATGATATAGATGTGTAGCCATTATGATAGAAAACATTTGAGTTCATATTTGCATCTATTTGCATATCGTCCTTCCTTTTTAGTTTATTTCTTCATTTATAACTATATCGGCAATAAATCAAAAAACTTGAAATAGTTTTTAAAAAGTTGCTGGGCGAATTATATTTTAATAACCTTAAATGTAAATTATATATATAACTTTTTTACTACTCTAGCATAATTTTTATATTACATTTCACTTTTTTGAGCAAAAAATTTATTTTTAAAATGCTTGTAAAAGCCTAGTTAAGCACCATTTTGTTAAAATCACGCAAAATTAGTCAAAGGCAAAGCTATGAAAAAAGATGAAAATGCACATAAAAAGATGTGGGAGGGTAGATTTAGCGAGGCTAGCTCGAAGTTGCTCGAGGAATTTAACGCTTCTATAAATTTTGATAAAAATCTTTTTGAAGAGGATATCGCTGGCAGTAAAGCGCACGCTAAAATGCTTGGCATTTGTGGAATTTTAAAAAAAGATGAGTCAGAGGCGATCATCAAGGGGCTTGATGAGGTTTTAGCTGAGATAAGGGCTGGTAAATTTGCTTTTAAGATAGAGGATGAGGATATCCACATGGCGGTTGAAAAGCGCCTTAGCGAGATCATCGGAGCTGAGCTTGGTGGCAGACTTCACACAGCTAGAAGCAGAAACGATCAGGTTGCGCTTGATTTTAAATTTTACGTTTTGAAGAAAAATTTAGAAATTTCATCTCTCATTAAAGAGCTCATCGCCACACTTGCAAATTTAGCCAAAAACCACAAAGATACGCTAATGCCAGGCTACACGCACCTTCAGCACGCCCAGCCAGTAAGCCTTAGCTACCATTTGCTAGCCTACGCTTTTATGTTTAAAAGGGATTTTGAGCGATTTGTCAGCTCGTATGAGCGAAACAACCTAAGTCCGCTTGGCTCAGCAGCCCTTGCAGGCACGCCGCACAAGATAGATAGGAGCATCGTTGCAAACGAGCTTGGCTTTGCAGGTTGCACGCAAAATGCGATGGATAGCGTGAGCGACCGCGACTTTGCGCTGGAGATTTTATTTAACATTAGTGTTTTTATGACACACGCTTCTAGGCTTTGCGAGGAGCTCATACTTTGGAGCTCGCAGGAATTTGGCTTTGTAAGCATTAGTGATGCTTATAGCACGGGTAGCTCCATCATGCCTCAAAAGAAAAATCCAGACGTCGCTGAGCTCATACGCGGTAAAACTGGGCGTGTAAATGGAAATTTAGTAGCGCTGCTAACGACGATGAAGGGCTTGCCACTTGCTTACAATAAAGATATGCAAGAAGATAAAGAGGGTATTTTTGATAGCGTTGCGACCATTTTAAGCTCAGCTACTATCTTAAATGAGATGATAAAAACGGCTAAATTTAATGAAAAAAATATGCTAAAAGCGACAAAAACAGGCCATCTAAGTGCCACTGATCTGGCTGACTATCTAGTGCGTGAGAAAAATATACCATTTAGAACGGCTCATTTCATCACCGGAAAAGCTGTGGCAAAGGCTGAAAACTTGGGGCTTGATCTAAGTGAGCTAAACAAAGAGCAGCTAAAAAGTGTCGATGAAAATTTAGATGAAAATGCTATTAAATTTCTAGATCTGCACGCTTCAAAAGAGGCCCGCACTTCAAAAGGCGGCACGGCAAATAAAAGTGTGGAGGATCAGATAGAAATTTTGGAGACTTGGCTTCAAAATTAAGGAGTAATGAGATGATCGTTGGAATTTTATTAAAGAACTATAAAATATATGGAGGAGTTAAATATATACCAGTTACTACTAGTCATAATTTTACAGCATATATAGGTGATAATGGTGCAGGAAAAAGTTCAATTTTGGAGGCTCTTGATACTTATTTTAATGACAGGGAATGGAACCTAACGAAAGGAGCAAGCACTACCGATGCAAATACACCATATATAGTAGTTATTCATCTATTAAAAAAAGATATAGTTAATAAAATTATTAAAAATTATGATAAAAATGATAATGAGCTAGCAGATAAAGTTAAAAAAATTAGTGAATATTTATGGAATTTTGAGCAGGTTGAGAATGATTTTAGAAGCAATAAAAGTCAAGAGCCTAAAAACTTAGTTAATGATTTAAAAAAAATTGATATTTTATATCGTGAAAGTCATTATTTAATTATTTCTGGTAATGCTCATAAGGATGATTATAGTGCATATTTTGGTTCTTTTGATAGTATTATTTCAAAATTATTTGAAATTAAATTTAATAGCCAAAAGGAAAGCGAAAATAAAGATTTTAGAGAATGCTTTAAGTATTTAAATCATATTGTTTGGGATTGTTATTCATATATTTACATGCCAGTAGAAGCTGGGATAGAGGAGTTTACAAAGCTTGAGACTGATAATATGCAAAAATTAATCGGTATGGATATTAGCACTAAAATAGAAAAAATAATTAAGACACCTTTGCAAAGTATAAATACAGATTTAAATGTATTTGTTAGAGAGTTGGAAAACGATCTTTTAAACCTTTATGCCTATAAGAGTCCTTCAAATAGAATTAATATTACACCAAAGGAATTAATAGATAAAGTTATTGAGTTGTTTTTTTCAATAAGAGTTTTACATAAAATAGTTGATGGTAATAAAATAAAAGCTGACAGCTTAAGTTCTGGTGAGAAAAGACAGGCACTTATAGATATAGCTGCGGCATTACTAGATAGTCAAACTATAGAACACAAAGAAATTATACTTGCCATAGATGAACCAGAAGCATCTTTAAATTTATCAAAAAATTTTGCTCAATTTGAAAAGTTAATAGAAATTTCACAATATAAAGCACAAGTTATTGTGACTACTCATTGGTACGGTTTTCTCCCAGTTGCTATCAACGCAAATGCACACTTTCTGACAAAGAAAAACGCAAAAGATAGCCTTGAATTTAATTTTAACACATTTGATTTATATAATTATAGGGAAAAGTTGAAACAAATTAGAAATATAGACTATACTCAAATACCAAGCGATATTCAACTTAAAAGTATTTATGATTTGGTTCAATCAATTGTTTCATCGGTAAGGCTTGATAAACCATATAATTGGTTGATTTGTGAGGGTAGCTCTGATAAAATTTATTTTGACTTCTATTTTAAAGATTTGGTGGAAAAGTATAATTTAAGAATATTGCCAGTTGGTGGGGCATCTGAAGTCATAAAAATTTATGAGTATCTAAAATTGCCAATGTCGGAAAAAGATAACATAAATGGCAAGATATATTGCTTGATTGATAGTGATGGTAAGAGTGAACAGCTTGTATGCAAAGGTGCATGGGATAAAAAAATGGTGGCAAAAAGAATTCTAAATAAAAACAGTGAGAAAAGAACGATTTTAGTTGATGTGGGTTACAATGATTGTGAAATGAAAACTGAGATAGAGGACTGTTTGAACGGTATTGTTTTTGTTAAAGCATTAAAAACATATATTGAAGACGAAGATATCTCTGCTATACTTGGAGATGTAAAGAATTTTAAAGACGACAAATCTCTTAATTCACACTTTTGTTTTAATCTAAGAGATGATGACAGAAAAATACTAAAAGACTTTTTTGATCAAGATAGTGGATATAGAAAAATAGAGTTTGCTAAAAAATATGTTGAAATAGCTCTAGATAATAACGCCAAAAGTCCAGATTGGATCGACGAGATTGAAAATTGGTTTAAGGAGTAAAAAATCAAAATAAATTTTTAAAATCGCAACCATATAGTAGAATTTTTAATTATAATTACGCGAAATTTACAAATTTTAAAGGATGAAAAATGTTTTTTGACAGCAAAAATAAAGAGCTTGGTAGTAAAAATGAAGCTTTAGAAAGAGAAAATGAAGCTTTAAAGGCTGAAATTTTAGCACTTAAAAATGAGCTAAAAAATGTCAAAACTTGCGAGCCAAAAGAGCAAGCTAAGGATAAGCAAGAGGCTGTAAATTTGCTGCTTACTAGCTATCAAGATGGTATGAATTTCTTGCAATCAACCATCGAAGAAAACCTAAAAATGCTTGAAAATATAAACCATTTAAATGAAAAAACCTTCAAAGAAACAGGCGAGCTAAAGTCTCAAACGGCTGAAATTTTAAGCTCGATCGAGCAAGTAAGCCAGATGAGTGGCGATCTCTCAAACGACGCTTCTTCGCTTGATGGAAGCGTAAATTCTATCGTTGAGATCATAAATCTCATAAAAGACATCTCAGATCAGACAAATTTGCTAGCACTAAATGCTGCTATCGAGGCGGCTCGTGCGGGCGAGCATGGACGCGGCTTTGCAGTCGTTGCAGATGAGGTTAGAAAGCTTGCAGAGCGCACGCAAAAGGCTACACTTGAGGTTGAAGTAAATATAAATGGCCTTAAGCAAAGTGCAAATACGATGATCGAAATGAGCGAGAGTTTCTCTAAAATTTCAGCAAATGCGATGCAAATTTTAGGCGGTTTTGAGGGCAACATCTCAAGCGTAAATGCCAACACGCAAAACATCCTAAATCAAGCTCTAAATGTCACAAACGAAGTAAATGTAAGCAACGGCAAGATAGATCACATCAACATGAAGCTAAATGGCTACCGAGGCGTGCTTCTTGGCGAGATAAATAAAATTCAAGACGTGCATGAGTGTAGATTTGGCAAGTGGTATGAAAAGGATGTGAAAAATACCATCATAAAAGATCCAAGAACCCTCTCAAGCATAGCTACGCACCACGAAAATGTCCATCACGGACTAGATAAGGCTATGGCGATTTTTGCTGACAAAGATAAGGGGCATCTAGCAGGTGTCGAGATACTAAAAGATGTCGAGCACTCAAGTAAAGCAGGCTTTGAAGAGCTACTTGAAGCGGTAAAAGCTGCTAGGAAATAAATTTATTTAATTTTAGATGTTTTAAAAAGTAAAAATTTGAAGTGAAATTTAGACTCAAAAAGAGTCTAAATTTTATTTTTAAAATGTGCTTTGTGGATCAGCTACGCCTTCACTCCAGCCAAGTTTTGCGCCAGCAAGTAGGTGAAAGTGTAGGTGCATAACCTCTTGACCGCCGTTTTCGCCGCAGTTTGTTATGAGGCGGTAACCGCTCTTATCAACGCCCATTAAGCTCGCCACTTCTTGGATAAATTTAGTCATCTCGCCCATCAAAACTGGATCCATCTCTTGGAAGTTTTTGTAGTGTTTTTTAGGGATGATGAGGATGTGGATCGGCGCTTTTGGGTTGATGTCGTTAAAAGCTAGAAATTTCTCGCTTTCAAGCACTTTGTTACAAGGAATTTCACCAGCAACGATCTTTTCAAATATGGTCATTTTAGCTCCTTTGAAAGTTTGAGAAATTATATCAAAGTGTGCTTAAATTTCGCGCTTTTTATCTTGATTTTAACTCTTTTTCTATAAAATCGATGCAAAAATTCATAAAGGTAAAAAATTGCAAGATTTCATTAACAAAATCAAAAATGAAATTTCAACTCTTGATGATCTCGAGAAGGTCAGGGTAGAAATTTTTGGCAAAAAGGGCATCTTGGCGCAAGGCTTTGCAAAGCTAAAAGAGCTTGGCGAAGATGAAAAAAAGGAATTTGCAGCAAATTTAAATAAGCAAAGAGATGAGCTAAGCGCGCTTATAGAAGCCAAAAAGGCTGAGCTTAGCGAGCAAGAGATAGATAATAAGATGAAAAAAGAGGCCGCTGATATCACGCTCTTTAACGAGCCTGTTGCTAGCGGGGCGCTGCACCCTGTGATGGCTACGATGGATAAGATAATTGAGTATTTTTTAGCTCTAAATTTCTCGCTCGAGACTGGACCGCTTATAGAAGATGATTTTCACAACTTTGAGGCGCTAAATTTACCAAAATACCACCCAGCAAGGGATATGCAAGATACATTTTACCTAGATGATTTTAGACTTTTAAGGACGCATACGAGCCCAGTTCAGGTGCGAACTATGTTAAATCAAAAGCCACCTATCCGCATGATAGCGCCAGGCACGGTCTTTAGACGTGATATGGACTTAACGCATACACCGATGTTTCACCAGGTCGAGGGCCTTGTGGTGGAGGACGCTGAGAAAGTTAGCTTTGCAAATTTAAAATCAATGCTTGAGGGCTTTTTGAAGCACATGTTTGGCGCCGTTGAAGTGCGCTTTCGCCCTAGCTTTTTCCCATTTACGGAGCCTAGCGCAGAGGTTGATATTAGTTGTATATTTTGCCACGGCAAGGGCTGCAGGGTGTGCAAGCAGACTACTTGGCTTGAGGTGCTTGGATGCGGCGTTGTTGATCCAAATGTATTTAAGGCGGTTGGCTATAAAAATGTAAGTGGATATGCCTTTGGCCTTGGCGTTGAGAGATTTGCGATGTTGCTTCATAGAGTGCCTGATCTAAGGTCACTTTTTGAGGGAGATTTAAGATTGTTGGAGCAGTTTAAATGATAATTTCAAAGCATTGGTTAAACGAGTGGATCGACCTTGGCGAGGTTAGCGGCGAGACACTTTCAAAGACATTAAATTCAATCGGTTTAGAAGTTGATAGCTATAAAGAGATAAATTTACCAAAGAGCATCGTAGTTGGCTACGTAAAAAGTAGAGAAAAGCACCCAGATGCCGATAAGCTAAGCGTTTGTCAGGTTGATGTTGGCAGCGAAACGCTTCAGATAGTGTGTGGGGCTAAAAACGTCGAGGCTGGTCAGTTTGTGCCAGTTGCGCTCATTGGTACGACGATGCCAAATGGTCTTGAGATCAAAAAGGCAAAGCTGCGAGGCATCGAGTCATGCGGTATGATCTGCTCTTCAACTGAGCTAGGACTACCTAAGACAAATGACGGCATCTTGCCACTTGATGAGAGTATCGGCAAGCTAAAACTTGGCACAAGTCTTGGTGAATTTGAAGCGTTTAAAGATGTGATCATCGAGGTTGATGTCACAGCAAACAGGGGCGACTGCCAAAATTTACACGGCATCGCAAGAGAAATTTGCACCGCACTTGATCTAAATATGAAAGATAGTCACGAAAATGAAGATAGCGAAAATTTACTAGGCATCGGCAGGATCGCATCTGTGCGAACCGAAGATAAGGTAAATGGCTCGTTTTTGTATAAAGCATTTGAGCTAAAAAATGCATTAAGTGAAAATTTATTAACTCGCTTGAGGCTAGCTCTAATTGATTGTCAAAAGACAAATTTAGTAGAAAGACTGCTTGAATACGCGACATTTTGCACGGGCGTCTTGTTTAGAGCTTATGATCACGCTAAGCTTGTGGGCGAGGGCGAAAAAGCAGTTTTTGACATCAAAAACGGCGAAAATGGTGAGTGCGTGGTCTTTTGCGAGGATAAAAATTTAGGCGTTGCTGGAATTTACCAAAGCGATGAGGCTAGGGTTGATGAGGGCTCAAAGGTGATCTTGGTAGAGGCTAGCTACGTAAAACCAGATATTGTTTCAAAGGCCATTTTTGAAAATAAAAATTTACCAAAAGGCGATCAAGTTTATCGATCAAGCCGTGGTAGCGAGCCAAATTTAGCTTACGGGGCGGACTATCTTTTTAAAAGGCTAGCTGGCTTTAAAGATAGCCTAAGTCTTTTTGCTGGCTCACAACAGTCACTTCTAAACACCGAGCCTATCACGCTTAGCATCTCGCTTGGCGAGCTTAAAAATATGATCGGTCAAGAGGTTGCAAGAAACGATGTCGTTAAAATTTTAAAGAAACTTGGCTTTGAGATCGCGGTAAATGTCGAGCAAGAGAGCTTTAATGTAAAAGTGCCGTTATTTCGCCATGACATCGTAAATTCTCATGATATCTGCGAGGAGATCGTGAGGATAATAGGCATCGACAATATCGCCTCAACGCCGTTAAATTTCTCTGAGAAAAATAGGCTAAATAAGACATATTTTGACTATAAAAATTCTTTAAATTTAAGGCGCCGTGCAGCCGACAATGGCTTTTTTGAAAGCGTGCATTACGTATTTGACAACCTTGATGAGCTAAGTGAGCTAAATTTCAAGCCTTGCAAGATCAAGATACTAAATCCTATAAACAACGAGCTAAACACGCTTAGACCGGCACTTGCAAACCACCTTCTAAGCTCAAGCGAGAAAAACATCAAAAACTCAAAACGCTCAGTTAGGCTTTTTGAGCTTGGCGAAGTTTTTGACGAAAATGCAAATCAAGGTTTAAATTTAGGCTTTGTCGTATCAGGTCTTTTAAAAGAGCCAACACTGATAAACGGCGCAAAGGGCGAAGAGGCAAATTTCTACGCATTTGCAGCGATGGTGCAAAATGTAATAGGTAAATTTGAGCTAAAACCTTGCCAAGAGATATCATATCTTAGCCCATACGAGCAGGCACACATCTATCAAAATGGCGAAAAGATCGGCTATATCGGCAGAGTTGATGCGAGGGTAGAGGCAAAAAGAGATCTGCCTAAAACTTATGTCTGTGAGATTGATTTTGCGAAGCTTAAATTTGAGCCAATCCTTGCAGTGCCATACTCTAAATTTCAAAGCACGACAAGGGATCTTAGTCTCATCGTGCCTGAAAACTTCGAGGCTGGACGAATTTATGAGTGCATAAGAGGGCTAAATTTAAAAGAGTTAAAAGAGTTCTTGCCAGTTGATATCTATAAAGATGCAAAACTAAATGGTGCGATCAGCCTTAGCCTTAAATTTACATTCCAAGATATGGAAAAAACGCTCGAAGATGACGATATAAACGCGCTTATGGATAAAATTTTAAGCGAGCTAAAAGAGAAACTAAATATCGGAATAAGATGAGAATTTATCCATTAGAAAAAAGTCTAAATTTAACCATCGATGACATCGCAGCTGACAAGTCTATCTCGCATAGATGCGCGATGTTTTCGCTTTTAAGCGACAAGCCATCTCGCGTTAGAAACTACCTAAGAGCAGGCGACACTCTAAATACCTTAAAAATAGTCGAGCTCCTTGGCGCAAAAGTAGAGGATAACGGCGCTGAGATAATAATTACTCCGCCACAAAAGATAAAAGAGCCAAATGAAATTTTAGAGTGTGGCAACTCAGGCACGGCAATGAGACTTTTTATGGGGCTATTAGCCGCGCAGGACGGCTTTTTCGTGCTAAGTGGCGATAAATATTTAAATTCTCGTCCGATGGCAAGGATAGCAAAGCCTCTAAATGAAATGGGGGCAAAGATAGATGGCGCAAATAACGCAAACAACGCTCCTCTTTGCATAAGAGGGACGAGATTTGAAAGGTTTAGTTTTGAGAGCAAGATCGCCTCAGCTCAGGTAAAAAGTGCGCTTTTGCTGGCGGCTCTTTACTCAAATGGCTGCAAATTTAGCGAGCCAGAGCTAAGCAGAGACCACACTGAGCGCATGCTTGCTGGCATGGGAGCTGATATAAAGCGTGACGGCTTAGAGATCACTCTGGAGCCTATGAAAGCCCCACTTGCGCCACTTGATATAGACGTGCCAAATGACCCAAGCTCAGCATTTTTCTTTGCGGTTGCAGCTTTAATTATCCCAAATTCGCATATTATTTTAAAAAATATCTTGCTAAATAAAACTCGCATCGAAGCTTACAAAGTTTTAGAAAAAATGGGCGCTGAGATAAAATTTCACAAAACCTCAAGTAAATATGAAGATATCGGCGATATTGAGGTTAGATACTCGCCAAATTTAAAAGGCGTAGAGGTTAGCGAAAATATCTCGTGGCTCATCGACGAAGCCCCAGCTTTAGCCATCGCATTTGCCTGCGCAAAGGGTCAAAGCAAGCTAACAAATGCAAAAGAGCTTCGCGTAAAAGAGAGCGACAGGATAGCTGTCACGATAAATGCGCTAAAGCAGTGCGGCATAGGTGCTAGCGAGCTCGAAGATGGCTTTATCATAATTGGCTCTGAGACTAAATTTGCCACGATAGATAGCCACGGAGATCACAGGATCGCCATGAGCTTTGCCATACTTGGGCTAAAATGTGGCATGCAGATAGAAAAGAGCGAATTTATCGCCACTTCGTTTCCAAATTTTGCTGAAATTTTAAAGAAAATGGGAGCTAAGGTTGAAGATCGAGCTTGCTAGTAGTTATGGTTTTTGCTTTGGCGTAAAAAGAGCGATAAAGATAGCTGAAAATGCTGGAGATGCCGCAACTATCGGTCCGCTCATCCATAACAATGAAGAGATAAATAGGCTTGAGAAAAACTACAATGTAAAGACGCTTGAGGGCATAGATGAGCTAAAAGATGAGAAAAAGGCGATCATTCGCACTCATGGCATCACTAAAAACGACCTTGCAGAGCTAAAAAAAACCGATATAAAAGTGATCGATGCAACTTGTCCGTTTGTGACAAAGCCACAACAAATTTGCGAAAAAATGAGCGAAGAGGGCTATGATGTAGTGATCTTTGGCGACATGCATCACCCAGAGGTAAAAGGAGTGAAGTCGTATGCCAAGGGCAATGTCTATGTCGTGCTTGAAGAGAGTGAGTTAGAGGGCATTAAATTTAAACAAAAGGTCGCGCTTGTTAGCCAAACTACTAGAAAAGTTGAGAAATTTATGCAGATCGCAAACTATCTCATGCTTCATGTAAAAGAGTTGCGCGTTTTTAACACGATCTGCAACGCGACATTTGAAAACCAAGAGGCTGCTAAAAATTTAGCAAAAAGAGCTGACGTGATGATAATAATCGGCGGAAAAAACAGCTCAAACACAAAACAACTCTACCTAATATCTAAAAATTTCTGCGAAGATAGCTATCTTATAGAAAGTGAAGAAGAGCTTGAAAGATCATGGTTTGAGGGCAAAAATTTGTGTGGTATAAGTGCGGGGGCTAGCACACCTGACTGGATCATACAAAAAGTCGTTGATAGAATCAAAAAAGTATAAAATTTATCCTAGCTAAAGCCACAATTAACTATAATAAGCCAATTTGCCTCTACTGGCATAATAAAATTTAAAGGATCAAGATGGCTGTGAACAAAAGTGTTCAATTAGGAAAAGCAAAAGACGAAGATATCGAAGATATTGATTTTGCTGCGATGTTAGAGGAGTCTTTTAAAAAGACTGAAGAAGATAGTGACGCAAAGATCGTCAGTATCAATGGTGATGAGGTTTTAATCGACGTTGGCAAGAAGTCAGAAGGCATTTTAAATGTTTCTGAAATCACTGACACAAACGGCAACCTGACGCATAAAGTTGGCGATACGATCAAAGTTGTAATAACTGGATCAAGAAATGGAAGACCTATAGTGTCGCACAAAAAAGCACTTAGAAAAGAGAAAGTTAAAGCTTTCATTGAAGCTTACGATCCTGAAAATTCTGGCGAAATCGACGTAAAAGTAGTTGGAAAAAATAAAGGTGGTTTTATCACTCAAGACGCAAATGGTGTAGAATTTTTCTTACCAAGAACGCACAGCGGATTTAAAAACGCTGAGGGCGTAGTTGGAAAATCATACAAAGTAAGAGTTATAAAAGTCGATAAAGAAGAGAACAGCATCGTTGTCTCAAGAAAGAAAATTTTAGATGACGACCGCAAAAAACGCAAAGAAGCCCTATCAAGCATAGTAGAAAACGATAGCGTTATAGAGGGCACAGTTAAAAAGATCACAACTTATGGTATGTTTGTTGATGTTGGCGGTGTAGACGGACTTGTGCACTACAGCGAGATAAGCTATAAAGGTCCAGTAAATCCTAGCTCTTTATACAAAGAAGGCGATAAAGTTTTAGTTAAAGTTATTAGCTATGACAATGAAAAACGCCATCTATCTCTATCTATCAAGGCAGCTACTCCAGATCCTTGGGAAGAGATCATAAGCGACGGTCTAGAAGTTGGCGACACTATAAAAGTAACAGTTAGCAACATCGAGCCTTATGGCGCATTTGTCGATCTTGGAAATGATATTGAAGGATTTTTACATATATCTGAAATTTCATGGGACAAAAATATCAAAAATCCAAAAGATCACATTAGCGAAGGTCAAGAGATCGATGTTGAGGTTATCGAAATAGACGCAAAAGGACACCGCTTAAGAGTGAGCCTTAAAAATTTACTTCCAAAGCCATTTGATGAATTTAAAGCTAAATTCAAAGAGGGCGACGTAGTAAAAGGTGTTGTGACAACTATCACAAATTTTGGTGCATTTGTTAGAGTAGGCTGCGTTGAGGGCTTGCTACACAACGAAGATGCATCTTGGGATAGAAATGACAAGTGCAAAGATATGTTTAAGGCTGGCGATGAGCTAGAAGTAAAGATCATCAAAATCGACAGCGCTGAGCAAAAAATTTCTCTAAGCCTAAAAGATCTAAAACAAAGCCCAGTTCAAGCATTTGCTAATAAATTTAGTGTAGGCGACATCGTAAAAGGAACGATCCGTGACATTAAAGACTTTGGCGTGTTTGTTGAGCTTGGCGATAATGTCGATGCGCTAATCCGCAAAGAAGATCTAGGTAGCGTAGATGCTAGCACGTTAAAGATCGGCGATGAGATCGAAGCTGCTATCGCATTTATCGATGAGAAGAAAAATAGAATTCGCCTAAGCATACGCCGTTTAGCAAAACAAAAAGAGCGTGAAGTGTTAAATGAGATCAACGACAACGATGATAAAGTAACACTTGGCGACATCATAAAAGAACAATTACGCTAGTATAAATGGGCAGACGCACGTTTTTATTAGTAGTTGTTCTGCTCTTTGTGATGTTAGGTTTGGTTGGAGTTTATCTTGTTAAATTTGCAAGCGTAAATTTCAGCCAAACTACTGAAAAAAATATTACAAGTGAGCAAAATATAACCAAAAACACAGCTGGCAGTGAAAACTGGATCAATGAGCTGGCAACTATTAAGAAAAAAGATTACGTATTGCCCGTAAATGAAATTTTTATAGAATACAACCGACCTAAGATAGAAAAGCCAAAGATCACAGCATATGAACTTATGATAGATAAAAATGACATCTACTCTATGTTTTGTTTGATGCAGACTTTGCGAAATAGCGAGGTTGATTTCACTGTAGTAAGAGATGGGGCTAAGAGCCAGATCTTTTTAAATACCCAAGACTCAAGGCTTTTGCAAAATATCATTTTGCAGCTAAGAGTTTACGATATCCACTCAAGTGTGAGAGAGGTAAAATTATGAAAACTATCATTGTTTGCGATGCGATACACCCAGTAGGTTTTGAACTTTTAAAAAAAGAACAAGATATAAATGTAATAGACGCAGTTAATACCCCAAAAGATGAGCTTTTAAAAATTTTAGGCGAGGCTGATGTAGCGATCACTAGAAGCTCGACTGAGGTGAATGAGGCGTTTTTAGAAGCTGGTAAGAAGCTAAAAGCTATCGTTAGAGCTGGTGTTGGCGTGGATAACGTTGATATAGATGGCTGTTCAAGAAGAGGCATCATCGCTATGAACGTCCCGACCGCAAATACTATCGCAGCAGTTGAGCTAACTATGGCGCACATGCTAGCAGCTGCAAGATCACTTGAATACGCTCACAACGATCTAAAACTAGATAGAATTTGGAAACGAGAGAAGTGGTATGGAGTTGAGCTTTTTAAGAAAAAGCTAGGCGTGATAGGTTTTGGTAACATCGGCTCAAGAGTAGCAGCTCGCGCAAAAGCTTTTGGCATGGATATCATCGCATACGATCCATATATCGATCCATCTAAAGTCATCGATATGGGTGGCACTTATACTAAAAATTTTGATGACATCTTGGCATGTGACTTCATTACGATCCACACTCCAAAGACTAAAGAGACCACCGATATGATCGGCGCTAAAGAGATAGCAAAGATGAAAGATGGCGTAAGGCTTATAAACTGCGCTAGAGGCGGTCTTTATAACGAAGAGGCACTTTATGAAGGGCTAAAAAGTGGCAAGATAGCATTTGCTGGTATTGACGTCTTTACAAAAGAGCCAGCGACAAGCCATCCGCTTCTTGATCTAAATAATGTAAGCGTCACGCCACACCTTGGGGCAAATACCCTTGAATCACAACGAAATATCGCAGTTGAGGCAGTCGAGCAAGCTATATTGGCAGCACGCGGTATAAGCTATCCAAACGCTTTAAATTTACCTATAAAAACAGAAGATCTACCGCCGTTTGTTGAGCCTTATATCGATCTTACAAGCAAGATGGCATTTCTTGCAGCTCAGATAAACAAAAGCGCGATCAAAGCTATCCGTATAGAGACTCACGGGCAGATTGGTGAATATGCAAATTCAATGCTAACTTTTGCAATCGTTGGCGCTTTAAAAGAGAGTCTTGGCGATGCGATAAACTACGTAAATGCTAAATTTTTATGCGACGAAAAAGGCATAACTACCGAAACTAGCACAGGTGGAGATAGTATCTTTAAAAACAAGATCACAGTTCGAATTACGACTGAAAATGGCATCGTAAGCGTTGGTGGCACGGTCTTTGGTGAAAATCAACAACGCATCGTAACCGTAAATGGCTTTAAGACTGACTTCAAGCCAAAAGGCAAGATGATCATCTTTAAAAACCACGACGTACCAGGCGTTATCGCTCAGATCAGTAAAATTTTAGCTGATGAGAAGATAAATATCGCAGACTTCCGTCTTGGTAGAGATGAGCACGGCATGGCGCTTGCGGTCATCTTGGTTGATGAACATATAAAAACAGAAACGCTAGAGAGATTAAACGCACTTGAAGCTTGTGTTTGGGCTCAATACGCAGTTATATAACAAATTACGAAAGGATAAAAAATGGCTTCATATTCAATGGGCGATCTAAAAAAGGGACTAAAGATCGAGATCGATGGCGTTCCTTATAAAATCGTAGAATATCAACACGTTAAACCGGGCAAGGGCGCAGCTTTTGTTCGTGCAAAGATCAAATCTTTTGTCGATGGAAAGGTTCTTGAAAAGACTTTTCACGCAGGCGATAAGTGCGAGCAGCCGCATCTTGAAGAAAAAGAGATGCAATACCTCTATGATGATGGTGAGTTTTGCCAGTTTATGGACACGACTACTTACGAGCAAGTTGCGATCAGCGACGAGGATGTGGGCGATGTTAAAAAATGGATGATCGATGGCATGATGGTTGAAATTTTATTTCACAACGGCAATGCTATCGGCGTTGAAGTGCCACAAGTAGTCGAGCTAAAGATAGTTGAAACTCCACCAAATTTCAAGGGTGACACACAAGGTGGCAAAAAGCCAGCTACTCTTGAGAGCGGCGCGGTAGTTCAGATACCATTTCACGTACTAGAAGGCGAGGTCATCCGCGTTGATACAGTTCGTGGCGAGTACATCGAGCGCGCAAATAAATAACCATACATCTGGCACGTTAAATTTATGAAAGAGAAATTTGACGAGCTTATCGCTCTGCTAAAGCCGCTATTTAAGGATAATGGTTTTAGCAAGAGCGCTTTAAATTTCTACAAAAATACCACAAATTTTATCTATGTTGTAAATTTTCAAAAAAGTAGTGGCAATAGCTCAGAGCGCACGAGATTTTATATAAATTGCGGCATTTACGCCCCTTTTATAGAGGCTACTCTTGGCAAAGAAGCGCTTAGCAAGCCAAAAGAGTATGAGTGCCATTACAGAGCCAGAATACATGAAATCACTCGCACATCTGCTTCACACTACGAGCTAGAGCCAGATAGTGACGTGGCTAAAATTTATGAAAATGTAGCAAACGATCTTGGCTTTGTTTTTAAATTTTTTGAGCAAAATAACTCTGAAGCAAATTTAATAGAGCTAATACTCGAACAAAACGGCCTTGCAGCGATAAATCAGCTCTACGAATATCTTTTGATAAAAGATAAATGTGAAATTTTGATCTCTCATGCCAAAAGGCTCTTCACAAAGCACGGCATTGAAGCAAGGTGGGGTAAATTTCAAAACCAGATAAACGAGCTGCTTAAAAAATATAAAAAAGATGAGATAAATTTTAAAGAGTAAATTTGGAGCAAAACGAGGCAGTTGCCTGCCCCGCTAGTTAGCATTAAGCCGACTTTTCTTTGAGATATTTGTTTATAAGAGTTGTGATCTCTTCGCCGTGTGGGAACCTTGACTCATCGTTTCCGATGCGATCCTTTTTAGAAAAGATAACGTTTCCATCAACCTCGACGATGAAATTTCCACCATCTCCTACAACCAACTCGACTCTTGCATCACTAAAGTTCGCTTTTATTTCATCTTCTACACGAGAAGCTACCGGACGATAGTTTCAAGAGTTGCAGTAAATAATTTTTACTTGCATGCTCTGTCCTTTCTTGTGAAATAAGCTTTGATTATATAAAATTTATCCTAACAAACAGATAACACAAGAAAGGACGATTTTATGAAAAAGGTAGCCGTAATCCTAGCTGATGGTTTTGAGGAGATCGAGGCGCTAACCTCCGTCGATGTTTTGCGTAGAGCTGGAGCTATAGCATCTATCGCTAGCTTGAAGGACGCGCAGATCAGAGGTGCTCACAATATAAATGTAAAAGCTGATGTCACACTTCGTGAGGTGGAGGAGCTAGGCTATGATGCGATCGTGCTTCCAGGAGGTCTGCCTGGTGCAGAAAATCTTGCAAATGACGCTAAGCTAAGGGAAATTTTGCAAGAATTTGATAAAAAAGGCAAGCTAATTTGTGCCATTTGTGCCGCTCCTATGGTGCTTGAGCGAGCACGTGTGCTTAAAGAGCATTTTGTTTGCTATCCTGGCTTTGAAGAAAATGTAAGAAGCGACAAAAGAGGCTACGTGAGCGATAAAAACGTGCTAAAAGATCAAAATATCATCACTGGCAAGGGGCCAGCTTTTTCTATGGAATTTGCGCTTTTTATAGTGAAAAATTTGCTTGGCGAAGAGGCCTATCTTAAAGTAAAAAATGATTTACTTTATAAATAGTTTATAAAAAAATTGTAATTTTTTATTTAATTATTCTACTTAAACTTAAGGATAAATTTTGTTTAGTGATAGATATTATAATGCCGTATTGTTGCGATTTATTGTATTTAAGGATATTTTTTAAAAATTTGTAATATTTTTCTTGATTTTTACATCTTTTTGACGGAAATAAGCTATTATTTCTCTAATCGATCAGATCGATAATTTTTTTAAGGAATAATCCTGTGAACATTTATGTAGGAAATTTGTCGTATAGAACGACAGAGGCAGAGTTGAAGGAAGCTTTTGCACAATTTGGTGAAGTAAGGCGCGCAAAAATCGTAAAAGATAGAGAAACAGACCGCTCAAAGGGCTTTGGCTTTGTTGAAATGGACGACGCGAACGAGGGCCAAAAGGCGATCGACGCACTAAATGAAAAAGAACTTGGCGGACGCACTTTAAGAGTAAATGAGGCTAGACCAAGGGATTAATGACTATTTGCCACCATCTGGTGGCATAGTCTCGCGCATAGCTCCGACACCAAGTGGCTATCTACACGCTGGCAACGCCTACAATTTCATCTTGACTTACCTTTTGACGCGCTCACTGAGCGGTGTTTTGCACTTAAGGATTGATGATTATGACCTTGGCAGATACCGGCGCGAATTTGTTCAAAATATCTTTGACGTTTTAGAATTTTTAGGGCTTTGCTATGACAAAGGTGCTAAAAGCATAGACGACTTTGAGCAAAATTTTAGCTTCAAAACAAGAGCCAAAAGATATGAAAACGCACTTAAAAAGCTAGATGAAATTTACATTTGTGAGTGCACAAGAGCCACAAAAGATGCCTATAAAAACGGCATTTACACTAAAATTTGCAAAGATAAAAAGCTAAAATTTATAAAAGATAAAACCGCTATTAGACTAAGCGTGGATGAAAATGATGAGCTTGGCAGGCAAGTGGCAGCGCAGATGGGCGATTTTGTCATTTACAAAAAGGATTTTACCCCAGCTTACAACTTCGCAAGCGTCATAGACGATGAGGATATGGGAGTAAATTTAGTGGTTAGAGGCGAGGACCTGCTGCCTTGCACGCTAGCTCAAAGATACCTTGCAAAAAGGCTAAATTTTAGCTTTTTAAATGCTAAATTTATCCACCACAAGCTACTTTTAGACGGAGCCAAAAAGCTTTCTAAAAGCTCCAAGTCGCCACCAATAGATCTAAGTCAAAGTCCTCAAATTTACTACAAAATGTTAGCAAATGATCTTGGACTAAATTTAAGCTCAGCAGATAAAATTTCAAACTTGCTTTATGAATTTATGCTTAAAAATATAGCTGAGAGGTTGATGAACTCTAAAAATTTGATATAAATTTAGATATGTAGTGCTGGTGTTATTGTTTGCACTATTTTGCAAATTTTAAAACTTTCATTCACTCGCAAGAATTGACTACTAAAATTTAGCTTCGCTTAGCGCTTAGCTCAAATTTTAAAGCCGAAATTACTCGTTCATAAATTTTTAAAATTTGCCTACACTTGCCTGACGATAAAACGCATGCAGTGCGTCAGCGCTATTGCATGCCACCTCTAACGTGCGAGAGGTTTGGGGGGATTTAAAAAGGGGGATAAGGGGACGGCTTTGCTTCGCAAGCTCGCAACTGCAAGCAGAGCGTAATTCAAGCCTCTTCCCCCTTAACAAGAAAAACAAACATTTAAATTTGATTAGATTGCTTTGCAAATTTTAAATTTTCACTCACTCGCAAGAATTGACTACTAAAATTTGGCTTTGCTTGCAGCTTAGCTCAAATTTTAGAGCCGAAATTACTCGCTTATGAAATTTTAAAATTTGCTGGAAATTTCTTAAAAATAAATCGCATGCAGTGCGCTAGCACTAAAGCATGCCCTTTCAACGTGCGAGGGGATTGGGGGATTTAAAAAGGGGGATAAGGGGACGGCCTCGTAATTCAAGTCCCCTTGTCTCCCTTTTGGATAAAAGAGTTTTTAAATTTAAGGTCTGTATTTTTAAAAGAGAAATTTGCTATTTTGTAAATTTTAAAATTTCATTCACTCGCAAGAATTGACTACTAAAATTTGGCTTCGCTTGCAGCTTAGCTCAAATTTTAGAGCCGAAATTACTCGCTCATGAAATTTTAAAATTTGCTGGAATTTCAATAAAATGTATGCATCGCAAAGCAAATTTTAAAATCTTACTCACTCGCCTTAGCAGACTACTAAATTTAAAGCCGTGATTTGCCGGCTCTAATTTTAAAATTTGTCAAACGCTAAATAGCGCAGTGTTACAGCATAATCGCGCGCTTTGCTCTTGCTATAGACTGAAAAATCTCTAAATTTTAAAGCTATCATTAAGCTATCATCAAGCGCCTTATTAGCCAAAATTTTGTAAAATCCGCTCATTAAAAAGGATAAAAAATGAGTGAAAATTCTGGCTTTACACACCTACATTTACACACCGAATACTCCCTACTAGACGGAGCAAACAAGATAGAAGAGCTAGCTCATACGCTCCATGACAGAGGCGACACGGCAGCAGCGATCACAGATCACGGCAACATGTTTGGCGCGATTGATTTTTACAAAAAGATGAAAAAAAATGGGATAAAACCGCTAATTGGCATTGAGGCATACGTGCATAACGGCGAACAGCTCGATGACAAGAGCACCAAACAGCGCTTTCACCTCATCCTAATCGCCAAAAACGAGACCGGCTATAAAAATCTGATGTATCTTAGCTCCATGAGCTATATCGAGGGCTTTTACTACTATCCTCGTATCAATAAAAAAATTTTAAAAGAGCATAGCGAGGGCCTAGTTTGCAGCTCTGCTTGCTTGCAGGGCGAGGTGAGCTGGCATCTAAATTTAAGCGACCGTAACGTCAAATTTGGCGCTAAAGGCTACGAGCGGGCAAAAGAGGTCGCGCTTGAATATAAAGAAATTTTTGGCGATGACTTTTACCTTGAGATCATGCGCCACGGCATCGGCGATCAAAGGCGCATAGATGATGACATTTTGCGTATCGCAAAAGAGACTGGCATCAAGGTCATCGCCACAAATGACACCCACTACACTTTTAAAGAAAGAGCCGCTGCACACGAGGTTTTCATGTGCATCGCGATGAACAAAACCTTAGACGATCCAAACCGCCTTCGCCACAGCGTCCATGAGTTTTTTGTTAAAAGCAAAGAGCAGATGAATGAGCTATTTTTAGATATCCCTGAAGTGATAGAAAATACCCAAGAGATCGTGGATAAGTGCAACCTTGAGATCAAGCTTGGCAACCCAACTCCGCCAAATTTTAAATTTACTCTTGAGTGCGCTAAGGAGAGAAATTTGACCCTCCCAGAGCCAGAAAACAGATATAGCTTCAAAAATGACGCTGTATTTTTTGAGCATGAGTGTAGAAAGGGTCTTGAAGAGAGGCTGAAATTTGTCCCTGAAAATTTACACGAAGAGTATAGAAAGCGCCTTGAGATAGAGATCGGCATCATCAATAAGATGAATTTCCCAGGATATATGATGATCGTTTGGGACTTCATCAACGAAGCCAAGCGCAGAGGCGTGCCAGTTGGCCCAGGACGTGGCTCCGCGGCTGGTAGCTTGGTCGCTTACTCGCTAAAGATCACCGACCTTGATCCTATCCCATACAACCTGCTTTTTGAGAGATTTCTAAACCCAGAGCGCGTTAGCATGCCAGATATCGACGTGGATTTTTGCCAGAGCAGACGCGGCGAGATCATCGACTACGTCACGCAAAAATACGGTAAATTTAACGTTGCTGGCGTTATTACATTTGGTAAATTGCTCGCAAAGGGTGTCATTAGAGATGTCGCTAGAGTCTGCGACATGCCTTATGCGGAGGCTGATGCGATGGCAAAGCTTATCCCTGATGAGCTTAACATCACGCTAAAAGACGCCTACGAGAAAGAGCCAAAGATAGCTGAGCTAATCAGTCAAAATCCAAAGGCGGCAAAAATTTGGAAATTTGCCCTTGATCTTGAGGGGCTAAACAGAAACGCAGGTCAGCACGCAGCGGGTGTCGTCATCTCAAACGAAGAGCTTTGGAATAAAACCCCGCTATTTCGCCAGCCAAACAGCCCAGAAGATCGCTTTGTGACGCAGTATAGCCTCAAATACCTTGAAGACGTTGATTTAATAAAATTTGACTTTCTTGGCCTTAAGACGCTAACGGTTATCGACAATGCGATCAAACTCGTTAAACAGCGCACTGGCAGAGACATCATCTGGGAGCAGGTCGATAAAAACGACTCTGGCGTTTATAAAATGATACAAAGTGGCCAAGCCATCGGCATCTTTCAGATAGAGGGCGAGGGCATGAGAAAGCTAGGAACTAGCCTGCGCCCAGACTGCTTTGAGGATATCGTCGCGATGCTAGCACTCTACCGACCAGGACCGATGGAGAGTGGTATGCTTGATGACTTCGTCAAAAGAAAACATGGCGAGGCGGAGATAACATACGCATTTAAGGAGCTTGAGCCGATCCTTGCGCCAACATACGGCGTCATCGTCTATCAAGAACAAGTCATGCAGATCGTGCAAGCCATAGGCGGCTTTAGTCTTGGTGGGGCGGACCTTGTGCGCCGTGCGATGGGTAAAAAGATCAAAGAGGAGATGGATAGGCTAAAGGGCGAGTTTGTAAAAGGCGCTGAGGCTAAGGGGCTAAATGGCCAAAAGGCGGACGATCTTTTCGAGCTGATCGTTAAATTTGCAGGATATGGCTTTAACAAGTCTCACTCCGCAGCCTACGCTTATGTCACATTTCAGACTGCTTATCTGAAGGCTTACTATCCGGCTGAATTTATGGCGGCACTTCTAACAAGCGAGGAGAGCAACGTCGATAAGATCGTTCGCTACATCGATGAGATAAAACGCATAAACATCGATACTTTGCCACCATCTATCAACAAATCAACCAAAGAATTTAGCGTAGTTAAAAATGGTGATCACGACGGCATTATATTTGGGCTTGGAGCGATTAAAGGCGTTGGCGGAGCAGCAATTGAGAACATCATCGCTGAGCGTGACGCAAAGGGCGAGTTTAAGAGCATGGATGACTTTGTCTCAAGGATCGATCCATTTAAGGTCAATAAAAAGGTCTTTGAAAGCCTTATAAAAGCTGGCTGCTTCGATGAATTTGGCTTTAGCCGCAAGATGCTTTTACAAAATGTAGAAAATATCGTAGAAGCTTGCAAAAATGCAGCTCAGATACGTAAAAATGCGGCCGAGAGCCTCTTTGGCGAAGATGATAGCATGAATGATGTGAAGATAAATTTCGTCACTATAGATGATGAATTTGACATCAAACAGATCTTGAAATTTGAGCAAGAGAGCGTTGGTATCTACCTCTCAGGACATCCGCTTGATGACTATAAGGACGAGATAAATAAGATCAAATACACGCTAAGCTCGGAGTTTGAAACCTTGCCACAAAGTGCTGAAATTTTGGTGGTTGGCAAGATCGAGGACTTTAGCACAAGGATCACAAAAAGTGGCAAAAAAATGGGCACTATAAATGTGCTGGACTTTCACGGCAACATCGAGATCGCCGTCTTTGAAAGAGAGCTTGGCAACATCGAAGATATCGTAAAAGACGAGGCAAAGCGCGATCTGCCTTATGCATTTAGGATAAATATCTCGCGCGACGATCAGTTTGTAAGGACAAATTTAAATGAGGTTTATAGCCTAGAAGATGCGCAAAATTTAGACTTTAAGACTAGAAAGCTAAAGCAAAACTCTAAATTTAGTAAAAACGAAGATGCGAGCGCCCCTCAAAAAGTAAGAGAGTATGCCGAGCTAGAGGTGCTTTTAAGTCTTAGCGAGCTTAGCAGGCAAAAGCTGGAGCAAATTTACTCGCTAGTTTTTAGCAAAAATGCGCCAAATAATCAAAAACGGCTAATTTTGAAGATAAAAAATGAAACGACAGGCGAAATTTTCATCTATAAGACTGACTTTATCGTAAGCGACGATGTAGGCGAAGAGATAGAAAAGCTCGCTGCTTCGGCGTAAATTTAAGGACAAGAAATGTTTGATATTTTTAGAAAAAAGAGCCATTTTTTAGATGAGCTTGGCATAGATAAAAGTAACTGGAGTGAGCTTTTTAGCGCTTGCCTTGGCAGAGCGATGCTGCTTCAAAAACGGCTTTTTAAGCAAGTGGTTGAGGCTAGCAAATGGCAGGCTGACTTTGAAAGTGGCAAAATTTGCTTTGACAAGCAGGAGTTTGATATGCAGTTTATCGGCTCTGAAAGCTTTTCGTCTAGCACTTGGCTTTTGGGGCTATGAAAATGTAAATGGCTTTGACGAGCGCTTGCTTAGCCTTGCAAACAGGGCGCGTGAGTTTGGCGAGAAATTTGGGCTTGAAGCGTTTAGCACGGCGCAGTTTGAGCTGGACGAAAATGTAAATGGTCATACGCTCAGCATGGTTGCTTGCGTGGCGCTTGGCGAGGAGCTAAGCTACTACAAAATTGATTACGACGGAGGCGCTGCATACGTGGCATTTAGGGCGGAGACCATCTTTAAAGAGCCAGTTTTAGCAAACGAAGTAGTAAGCGTAGTAAATGAGTGCATAAGCGCCTATGAGCTAGATCACAGGCTTTTTATAAAAGGACTTTTGCTAGGTTGCGAGATAAAATTTAGCGAAAACAAAGATGAGATAGTAGCTAAGTTTAAGGATGAACTTAGCTTTAAATTTGATGATCTTAATAGACTGACAAATATCTCCGCGAAGTTGTAAGTTTATATTTTAGCTGGGTTATTAGGCACTTAGCTTAATAATCTAGCTCTTTTCTTAGTAAATTTATCTCATCTATCACCATTTGTGGCTTTAGCTCTTTCATGCAAGCATGCGTTTTTAGCGGGCAAACTCGCTTCATACAGGGCATGCAAGCTAAATTTAGATGCACTATCTTTGCAAATTCATTGCCCCAGGGCGAGGTTTCGCTAAATTTTGTCGGTCCAAAAAGAGCGATCGTTGGTATATGAAAAGCGGCAGCTACGTGCATAGGGCCGCTATCGTTTGTGACGAAAATGCCATTTTTGCTAAGCCCAGCTATGCGCTCACAAAGCTCTTTGACACTGGTTTTGCCAGCTAAATTTTGGCAGGCTGCGCCGTTTTCTTTTAAAATTTGCTCTATTTTTTCACAAATTTCTTGCTCGCCTTTGCCACCAAAGATAACGATCTCAAACTCATCTTTAAAATTTAAAGCCACCTGCGCAAAGTACTCTGGATACCATCTTTTCGCACTTCCATAGCTCGCACCTGGATTTAGAGCTAGTGTTTTTTTGGTTGAAATTTGAGGTGTAAAATGCAGCTTTAGCTGAGTAGAAATTTCGCTTAGGCCTAGGGCATTTTTTACAAAATTTGCATATTTTAGCACCTGATGAAGGACGGTTTTGCTCTTTTTAAAGATGGCTTTTTTCTTAGCGTCTATAAAAAAGAGTAAAAATTTGCTAGCAAACGAGCTTCTAAAGCTAAGTGCTAGATCAAATTTGCCAAGACTTTTAGCACTTTTTGCAAGTGATAAAAATCTAAATTTAGCCTTTTTGCTCTCATCAACGACCACTTTTTCGCAGTTTGGATGGCTTTTGTAAAGCTCGCAAGCTACAAATGAGCCAAAAAAAACGATTTGTAAATTCTTCTCATTTTGCACCAAATTTTCGATCGCAGCGCTTGCCATCACGCTATCACCTAGCCAGGTTGGAAGCTCGATAAAAACTCTCATTTTAGGGCGTCTTTTATCACTTCAAGCGTAAGAGCGGCGTTCTTTTCAATGCTAAAATTTAAAGAAAGCTCGTAGGCTTTCTCTTGTAGGCTCGCTAAAAGCTCGTGGTCTGTGAGAATTTCATCTATAAACTCCAGTGCGCTCTCGTCATTTGGGCTTTGAAGCACAAATTTATCTTCTAAAATCTCGCTAGCGCCATTTTGAGCCGTCGTAAAGACCACGTTTTTAAAGCTAAGCGCCTCTAGCACGACATTTGAAAATGGCTCATAGTGCGTTGGAAAGATAAAAATATCGCTCGCCTCATAAAATTTCGCCGTGCTCTTTTGTTCGCCGAGAAAGTAGGCGTTTAGTCCAAGTTTTTTAGCTAGGCGTTTGTAGCTTGAGATGTTTTTGTCTTTGCCGACAATGAGCGTATTTACGGGCGTTTTTAGCTTTGAAGCAAGGAGTAAAAACTCTTTTAGCCCCTTTCTTTTAAAGCCATTTCCCACAAAAAGCAGGGTCGCAAGCTCAAATTTAAGTCCAAATTCCTCACAAAGCGTGAGCTTTGCCTCGGCTTTTTGCACCCTTTGAGGTAAATTTACGCCGTTATAAATAGTCGTGATCTTTTCAGGCTCTATGCCGTAAGTCGCGATGATCTGCTCTTTTATGAAATTTGAGTTTGTGATGATTTTTTGGGAGTTTTTAAAGCATTTTTTCTCTAAGTATGGATAGACGAAATTTAGGGGGTTTAGCCACCAAAAGTTCTTTGTCACCCTATAAACCTTGTGCACGCCGTCTCCAGCCCTGTAGATATCGGCGCAGCTTACTCGCTCTAGACTAAAATAAAACTCGTCCTCTTTTTTTTGGCGTTTTACTTGGCGGTTAAAATTTAGCGCCTTTTTCCAAGAAGATATGCCAGCATCTCCAAGATATGAGCGAATTTCTGTTTGGATACCAAGCTCATTTAGGGCCTTAATAAGCCTTCTTAAGTATCTTTCAGCACCTCCAACTGCGTTTGGATTAGTTCTTAAAAATACTATTTTTTTCATCTATAACTCCGCCAAAAACATTTTTAAATAATATTAAATTATTTAATAATACAAAAAAATGCCTTAACCTAAAAATTGGCTTGTTTTAAAATAATCTTAGATATAATTTGCCATTTTAATGAAGGAACATTTTGAAAATTTTACTTATAAGAAATGACAACATAGGTGATTTAATTTGCACTACGCCAGCCATTAAAGCGTTGCGCAAAGCCTACGCTCAGACTCAGATAGATATCGTAGTAAATAGCTTAAATGCTTGTGTTGTTAAAAACAACCCTTTTTTAAACAAAATATACACATATACAAAGCCAAAGCATGTGAGATCCATTGCCGCGAAGGTTAAAGCTTTTTTTGGAAAGTGTAAAATTTTATTTCAAATTTGGCGTGAGAATTATGATGTAGTTGTTATTTTTAGAAGCTCCTATTCGCCATCTGCCGCTATCTTTGCAAGAGTGGCTCGTGCTAAAAAGATAATAGGAGCAGTCAAACAAAACGAAGATAGACATCTCATAACAGATAGGTTAAATTTTGATCAGTCCTTACATGAAGCCATGCTGTGTTGTCAATGCTTGGCGCCACTTGGGGTAAATTTTAAAGATGAAAAAACACTTTACGTGCCAAGTGAAAAAAATGAAAAATTTAAAGACTTTGTATTTTTTCATATCTCATCACGAGTAGAACAAAATCGCTTAAGTGAAGGTAAAATCTTAGAAATTTTAGAATTTCTAAAGCAACGATTTAAAAATATTGCCATTAGTGCAGAAGAGGCCAACTTTGGTAATGACATATCACATAAGGCAGATGTTGTTTTTGCTAGAACAAAAAGTTTAGATGAGCTAGCAAGTTATATCTGGGCAGCCAAATTTGTTCTTACTCTTGACGGAGGTGTAGCACATTTAGCTCCAGCGCTTGGTGTAAAGACGATCGTTTTATTTGGAAAAACAAATCCTTTAAGATGGGCACCAATCTACGGCAGCGGTGAGTGCATAGTCTTGCAAAGCCCAAACAAAATAGCAGAGGAAATCAAAAATGATGAAATTTTTAACAAAATATTACAGTTTGCTTGAAAATTTAAAATATATATTTTTTACCATTTATCTCTTTTCTTTGCCAGTGGCAAAAGTAGCTTCTATACAGTCCATATCTATGTCATTATTTACTCTCTTAGTCGTTGCAACAGAGTATAAAAAATGGAGCTTGAAAGATTTACTAAAAATAAAAGCCCCACTAGCTCTACTTTTTATCATAGCTTTATTGGCGTATATATCACTTTTTTTTACCATAGATATAAATGAAACACTAAAAGAGGTTAATAAGGGTGTTATAAAAAATGTCGCATTTATGATCGTTTTGTTCTATTATTTTATGAATTTAGGATATGAGAAAATTAAAATTTATATTTATATATTTTTCTCTTCACTTTTACTGCATTCTGTCATAAATATAATAACGTGGGCTAATGTTGGCTTTGATTTTCGTTATAGAACTGGTGGGTTGTTAGATGGATATATTTACGATGGTGGCGGCGAGAGGTTTGGAATTTGGGCAGTGTATGCTTTTGGATGTGCCATTTCTCTTTTAACATTTCAAAAAAATAAAGCATTCGCGGTTCTTTTTTTAGTAATCTCACTAGTTAGCATCATTTCAAACAATACAAGAGCTACTTATATAGGTGTTATATTTGTGCTAGTAGCTGTTTTTTTTATTTTTATACGATCAAATAAAATTAGAATATTATCTTGCGCGTTAGTTACTATATTTATCTTTGGTTTTTATGAGATTTCTCATCACATATCTCCAGATAGATATAATTTGACACTAATACCAAAATATATTGAGCTTATGAAAAAATCTCCAAAAGAGATGGGGACATACTCTGAAATGGGGCTAACTGAGTCAGTTCCTTCTAGAATAGCTTCGTGGAAGTCAGTCCTTATTTATAGACTGCATGAGCCATTTGTGCCGACTGGATATGGTAGATTTTTATATGGAAAAACTATTAGAAAATTAAATAGCGAGCAAGATGTGCCTTTTTCTGATTATTCACAAGTTCATAATGAATTTTTAGGGATGTTTTTTTCGCTTGGCATATTTGGGCTTCTCGCATTTATTGGAATTTGGATAAGTTATTTAAAAACTAGCATTCAGGTAAGTAAAAATAATAATATGCTTTTAATGGTGTTTGGACACACGATTTTCTTTGGCGGACTTGGTTTTATTGCAAGCTTGCTATTTGGTAGTTTTTTTGGAAGTAGCGAAGCAAAACTTTTCTACCTTACATTAGGTATGGCACTTGGTATATATTATAAAAAAGGCCCTAATAACGATGTTAAATATACTAGAGCTTGAAAGCTCTCTTGGATTTGGCGGGCAAGAGCACCGCACGCAGCGTGTGATAAACGGACTAGACAAGAGCAAATTTAAAGTTTTTTATGGGCTAAACCCTGGCTCAAAAAGCCTTGAAAAGCAGATAGAGTGTGAATTTGTCGAGTTTAACCTTAAAAAATCTTTTAATATCCTTGAAATTTTAAAAATTTGCAAATTTGTAAAGAAAAATAAGATAAAAATCATCTCAACTCACTCGGGTAAAGATGGAATTATAGGTTCCATAGTTAGTAAAATAACTGGTGCAAAGGTAGTTCGCACTAGACATTTGCAAACGCCAATTAGGTCGCCATTTAGTTACAACATAAATGATAAGATCGTTGCTGTTTCAAACGCCGTCAAGACTCAGCTTATATCTCAAGGAGTACAAGAAAGCTTAATAGAGACTATCTACACTGGAGTCGATACTGATAAATTTACTCCACATTTTAAAAAAAACATAAGAGACCAGCTTGGCTTACCAACAAATTCCATTATAGTGGGCATTGTGGCAGTGTTGAGAGCTGCTAAAAATCACAAAATTTTATTTGAAGCATTTAATGAGTTAAATTTATCAAATACTTTTTTGGTTGTAGTAGGTGATGGCCCACAATATGAAAATTTGCAGAATATAAAAACCTCAAACATTTTAATGCTTGGCAATAGAGCCGATGTGAGCGATTTTTTAGGTAGCTTTGATCTATTCGTTTTGCCATCAAAAATGGAAGCCCTTGGCACAGCATTGCTTGAGGCTCAGTCTTGTGCCGTGCCTTGTATAGGTAGTGATGTAGGAGGCATTGGCGAAGCGATAAAAGATAATGAAACTGGACTTTTATTTGAGAACGACAACAAAGATTCTTTAAAAAATGCTCTAAAAACTCTCATAGAAGATGCCAATCTTCGTGCCAAATTTAGCGCAAATGCTAGAGATTTTATAGTGGAGAATTTCTCAATCCAAACAATGGTGAGACAAACGGAAAAAATGTATGAAACTCTTTGAAAACTTTATGCGTCTAATTTTAAATTTTAAAAAAATACAAAAGACACAGTTGGTAACCGAGCCTTTTCAAAGCGTTTGTTTTTTTAGTAACACAGCGCTGGGCGATACTATTTTTAACACACCAGTATTTCGAGTGTTTAAGCAAAATTTTCCGCATGTAAAAGTAGTTGCGCTACTAAATCCATCTACTGCGTTACTTTTTAAAACCGATCCAAACATTGATGAAATTTTATTATATGATGGTAAAAAAAGTGGGTTTTTGGATATTTTAAAAAAAATAAAAAAACTATCACCAGATATAGTTTTTATTTTGCACTCAAATGAACCGCAAGCTACTCCACTAGCTGTTCTTAGTGGGGCAAAATATCTATTTAAACTGCCAAATTTAAATAATAAGTTTAGCTCATTTCACTCAAATGTTCCAGAGCCATATGGAGATGATAGATATGTGGTATTAAACCGTCTAGAACAGCTTAAATTTATAGGCATTCAAAGTCGTGACACGCGTCTAAATTTATACCTTGGGGCAAGTGATTTTACTAATGTTGATGAGGCGCTAAAAGGCTATGAGAGCCGTAAAATTATCGGTTTTCAAATGGGTGCTAGCACTATTTCTAGGCAGTGGTTTATAGATAAATGGGAAAAACTTGCAAAGCTTGTTTTGCAAGATAGAAATGCTATCATAGTCTTAACAGGAAGTCCTGCTGAGCGTGCCATGACTAAGCAGTTAGAAGAAAGGATAAATGATCCTCGTCTTTTAAACCTTGCTGGTAAATTTAATATCAGAGAAGCAGCCGCACTAATTTCAAGGCTAAATATACTAATCACGCCAGATACTGGTCCTTTGCATGTCGCAGCAGCCCTAAAAACTCCAACTATTGGTCTTTTTACGGTGGCATCACCTATAAATTCAAATCCAGATTTTGATATAGATATTCATAAATTTATTAAAAAACCACGCACTTGCTCTCCATGCGTAGGCAAAAAGTGTAAATTTCAAAAATGTATGTTGCAAATTGATGAAAAAGAGGTTTATGATATGCTCAAGGAAATGATTTGAAAAAAATTTTGTTTGTGGATACTGGACATGAATATGGTGGCGGAACAAAGAGCTTTATATATCTCTTAGAAGGTCTAGAAAAATACAAGAAATATCAATTTAGCGTTTTTTTTGAAAATGACTATAAAGTTGGTGAGCAAAATATATCCGAAATAATCAGTAATCTTGGCGTGAACTTTATAAAATTTATGCCAAAGAGGCAGCCAGCAAAAATAATAAAAGAGCTGTTGCGTATATTTAGCAAAGAAGCTTTAGCTAAATACCTTTATCAAAAAGATTATAAATATGCCATCGCTATGCTTTCAAATGAAAAACCAGACATAATTCATCTAAATAATCACTTTTCAACAAATCTTGCCTATATCGAAGCCGCAAATGTTTTAGGCATTAAAGTTATACAGCATTTAAGAAAGAACTCTCCCATAGAACCATTTAAACTTAAAATTTTAAATAAACAAAAATTTATACCTATTTGCGTTTCAAACTCAACTTATGAATTTTATGCCAAACAGATAGAAATACAAAAAAACATCATATATAATCCAGTGATAGTTAATAATGAGACAACAGTTATAGACAATATAAAATTTGATAAAAATAAGATCAATATAATAATGCCTGCAAATTTTTTAACACTCAAAGGACATGAGCTGGTCTTTGATGCGCTAACTCTTTTAAAAAGAGATGATGTCGATGTTTATTTTGCAGGCAGTGGAGAGCTGACACCTGGTGCAAAAGAGAAATTTGATATGCTAATAAAATCTGGTAAAGCACAATATTTGGGATTTGTGCAACAAATGGGAGAAATTTATAAAAATTGTGACTACGTACTAGGCTTTTCAAGTGATGAAGGCCTGCCAAGAGTCGTTATAGAAGGGCTTAGTTGTGGCCTTGGCGTTATTTACTCAGACATACCAGTTATAAGAGAAATTTATAATATATCATCAAAAAAAGAAGATTTTTTCATAGTCCAAAGAGACCCAAGGTCGCTTTTAAAATGTCTTGAAAATTTAACTAAATCAAGCTCAAAAGCGCCAGATAGTGCAGTTATTGATACTTTTAGCTTAGATAACTATATTCGCAGCGTTGATGCGATATATAGTGATCTTTGACAAATCGTTCAATCTTTTCTAGATCATCTTTGCTGAGCTCAAAAAAGGAACTTGCATCTATATTTCTAACAGTTTTAAATACCGAACTAATTGGGGATAAAGCAGAATTTATAACAAGCGAATCAAATACTCCTCTTTGCTCACTTGCAAAGCATGGTCCCATTAAACATATCGTTGGAGTGTGCACGCTGTCAGCCACATAGTAGTTTCCAGTATCAGAGCTTATGTATAACTGCATCTGTGATAGATAAAACGGAAGTTTTTCAAGTTTGACCTTATCTATCATCGATATAAATTTTAATCCCTCAAAACTATTTCTTTCACTACTTTCTAAAATTAGTTTTTCCAGCAGTTTAGCCTCATCACCAACGCCAAAAACATAAATTTCGCAGTCAAATTTAGAGAAAATTTTTAAGATCTTCTCCCAAATTTGATTAGGTGGCGTTTTCATTTTATTGCCAGCACTAAGACTTATACCTACCTTAAATTTATCGCTTTTGATAATATTTTCTGATGGTACAAACAGTGGTTTTTGTAGTTGTTTTTCAAATTTTAACTCATTAACGTTTATCATCTTTAGATATGTTGATAGTGTTAAGTCATTTAATGTATGTGAAATTTTTTTCATACCAAAAGCTAGCAGTTTAAAGCTGCTAGAAGTAGCATAATGTTTGATAGTTACTATGTTTTTAGCCAGAGTGCAGCGTGCTAAGAAAAGATTTAGACTATTTGGCATAAGGACATAAACATCTTTATAGTTTTGTTTAAAAAGTGCAAATGCCAGTCTTAGCTTGGAAGTTTTTTTCTTTTTTATATCATTTATTATAAAAATTTTATCAATCCTATTGTCATGTTTGGCAAAAGCAACATTTATCTCATCAAGCAATATATCAAATTTAGCCAAAGGCTCAAAAATAATAGTCGAATTTGCATAGTCGCCGATCTTGGCAGTTTGTATGATTAAAATTTTATCAGATGGTTTTCTAAAAAAACTTATAAATTTAAATATGGGATAAAAAAGTAGATATTGTAAAAGGTAAAACAAAACAAATTCCTTTAGTTTGATTTAAGGCATATTTTACATAGTTTTTAATAAATAGGTTGTTAGAATACAAAATTAAAAAATAAAACTTTATAAAAAGGTAAAAATGAGCGTACCAGTTTTGATGTATCACCACGTGCTTGAAAAGGGCGGCTTTATCGCTAGTAGCGTGGATGAGTTTAGATCTCATATGAAATTTCTAGCTGAAAATGGCTATAAAACGTTAAGCATAAATGAATTTATCGCATATAAAAAAGGCGAGCTTGAGGTGCCTAAAAAGAGCGTTTGTATAACATTTGATGATGGCTGGATGGACAACTACACCTATGCCTATCCTATCGTTAAAGAATTTGGACTAAAAGCAAATATGTTTATAGTTACTGGCTGGATAGAAGCAGCGCAAAAGGCCCATGAGATAAGTCGTGGAACTTTCTTAAATGGCAGCCATAGTGAGTGTAAAAATACGGCTCCTAGCAGACCACAAGATGTGATCTTAAATTTAGAGCAGATCGAGAAGATGAGTGAGTGCTTTTATTTTCACTCGCATACGCACGGGCATTTTGATGGATATTTTGGGCAGCTTAGCTTGGATGAGGAATTTGGTCTTTGCCGTGAGTTTATGAAGAAAAATTTTGGCTTTGAAGATGACGCACTTTGCTGGCCAAGAGGCAAATATAATGATGAGTATCTAAGTGCTGCTAAAAAGCATGGCTATAAGGCGTTTTTCACGACAAAGCGCGGCATAAATAAGGCCGATGGTAATTTAGAGGAGATAAAACGCATAGTGACAAAGCGCGATGAAAAATGGCTTAAAAAGACCATGTTTATCTATCAAAATGACTTTTTGGGCTCGATATATGCTTTTCTTAGGAGTTAAAACCAATAAAACATTAATTAATTTTTTTCAATTAATTAGTGAGATCAAAAAAGATAAAGAACTTTTTTGATCTCAAAATATAGCGATTCTTTTTTTATTATTTAAAATATCAGTGAATCTTATCGTAATTTTATCATCTCCAATTCAAAAGCCAAAATTTCTTTTTTATAGTGTTTTCTGGGATGTTATTTCTAAACTGTTCGCTTAAAACATGCCAAGTAAAATTTAGAAATATTCTTGAATGTGCTACTATTGCACCATATTTCTTCATTTTTTCTTTTTTCTTTTCATAAATTATTTTATTTTGTGAATCATCTCTGTTTAATGAGTGATATGAACTTTTGTGATTAACATCGTTATCGTCTCTTTCCCTGTAAAAATATTTTCTCTTTGTAATATATTTTCTCTTAAAACCAAGCGCATCAAAATATTCAGCACAAAAGTTATCTTCATAGCCGTAGTTTCCAGCAAATTCTTCATCATAGCCAAAATATTTTAAAAAATCACCTCGGCTCATTGCATATATATTTCCTGCACCAGGATAGTTGCCTGCCACAAAGCCATTTCTATGAATATGAGTACGTCTAGATTTGTAGATTTCTTTTTCTTTAAAATTATAGGTTGCCATAAACTTTAATGTGTCTTCATAAAAGATATGATCTAAGTCCGTGATTATTAGTCTATCACTTTTTGCGCTTAGAACTCCTAAATTTCTTGCTCCACTTTGGTTCCATTTTATGTCTTCATTGATTTTTATCCAGCGTAAATTTAGATTAAAATCTGGTATTTCATATTTTAATGGTGAGCCGTCATCTATTATGACAAATTTCATAATATTCAGCAATTCTAGATTATATTATTTTGATCGCAATAAAAATGCATAACATAGCTAAGCTTTATATAAAAGCGATTTTTAATTGCAAAGTACGAGGGGGGGGCTTAATAGGAAGCTTTATTTTTATCCTTTTAAAATTTTGTTTATCCTCTCTTTTATCTCTGGCATCTCATCGCTAAAGTCCATTAAAGTATCTTCAACACCGTGCTCTTTTATGCCCTCTTTATCGCAAGGCACAAAGTCCCACTCCTTTTGATAGACGATGTGCTTGCCCATGCTTTGGATGCCATTTTGCGCTGTGTAGCCATTTTGCATCAAGCTATTATCCCAAGGTCCCCACTCAAAAGCTCCGCTAGGGCCAAAAAAGGCGATCACTGGCACGTTATTTGCCGCAGCGATGTGCATTATGGCAGTATCGACGCCGATAAAGAGGCTTGAGCGCTTTGATAGGGTGATCGTTTGTTTCAAATTTAATTTGCCACCTAAATTTATAGGCTCGCTTTTGCAAATTTTTAGCACATTTGCAAGCTTATTTAGCTCATTTTCTTTGTTGTCGCTTGTTAGCACGACCTTTATATTTAGCTCGTTTTCGCAGTAGTCTATGAGCTCTGCCATACTCTCGTCGTTTGCGCATTTAAACATCCAGCGGCTTGTTAGATGCACGTGCACAAAGCATTTTGGTAAATTTAGATACTCCACGCTCTCGTCTGAAAAGACGCTCACTTTTTTGTTAACCGGCTCAAAGCCCAAAGCCCTTAGTGCGTTTAAATTTAGATCGACCGTGTGAGAGAAATTTTCGTAGTATTTTGCCTTTACGCTTAAAAGCTTATTTATCGCCTTATGCTTGCCTAAAAAGCCAACTATTTTTTTTATCTTGGCGTATTTTGAGATGATGACGCCGCGGTCTCCAGTGGTCGTTTGCACCGCCATATCGTATTTCTCTTTTTTGATCGCTCTTATAAATTTTAGCTCGGTCATTAGCTTTTTAAAAAAGCCAGAATTTGCACTTTGCCTATCGTAAATGTGGATTTTATTTATATAAGGATTGCCTTCTATCATCGCTTCTGTGCCTTTATTTAGGGCAAAGTCGATGGTTGCATCTGGGTAGTAGTGGTGTAAATTTTCAATAAGCGGCGTTGTTAAAAGCACGTCGCCGATGTTTCTAAATTTAATCACAAGTATTTTCATTTTATATATTTCCAAAATGTGTACTGGGCGTAAAGTCTAGCGATAACATAGCCAGAAAAGCCCTCTTTAAAGCCACCTTTTAGCACATAAAGCTTAAAAAATGTCCAAGTTGGGCTTGTAAGCGCCTTTAGCAAATTTCTTTTTGCACCCATGCTTGAGTAACGATTTTGCTTGGCGATAAACTGCTCGATGCTCTCATACGCGTAGTGCAAGAAGTGATTTTTAAGCGAGCCAAGCCTTTGTGAGCCGTCATTTAAAACAACCTTTTCATGCACAGCTCTGCCATCAAATTTGGCAAAATTTTTATTAAAAAGCCTCACCGTGTAGTCTGGATATAGCCCCATATTTTTTATCGCTTTGCCAAAGAAAAAATTTAGCCTAGCAACGTTATAAGCTATAAATTTAGGCTCTTTTAGCGTGCTAATGATCTCATTTTTAAGCTCGTCTGTTATCACCTCGTCGCTATCAAGCACAAATACCCACTCATTTTTGGCTAGATCCACGCCCTTTTGCTTTTGCGCGCCAAATCCAAGCCAAGCTTGCTCGTGAAATTTCACGTTACTAAAGCCATCACAAATTTGCCCTGTGCTATCTTTTGAGCCGCTATCAACCACGATGATCTCATCAGCAAATTTAGCGCTCTCTAGCACCTCTTTTAGGTACTTTTCGCTGTTAAAAGTCAAAATGACAACGCTTAGCATTTGTACTCATTTTCGTAAAACCTCTTAAACCTTTGGTGAAACCAAAAGTATTCTTCTGGCCTTGCTCTAACCATCTCTTCGCACGCACTGCACTGCATCTGCGTCACTTTTTGCACAGCATCTTCTTTATCAAACGTGCTTATATCTATTGGCTCTTCAAAGCAAATTTCATTTAAATTTTCACCTTTTTGGTAGATAAATGCGTTTATGATAAGGGCATTTGTCTTTTGCGCTAGCACGCTTGCAGCTGGTGTATGAAGCACATCTTTGCCAAAAAACTGCACCTTTATGCCATCTTTTGGCGCGGTATTTTGATCGACTAAAATTCCTACTATTCGCCTAGCTTTCAGCGCTTTTAAGATATCTTTTGCGCCGCCATCTTTGTCAATGAGCTCCACATCAAACTGCGCTCTATTTGCTCTTAAAATTTTATCCATGACGCTGCTATCAAGCTTTCTACCAAGCACTGAAGATGGCCCAAAATGAGCTGCGACAGCTAGACCAAATATCTCCCACTGCCCAAAATGCGCCGTTGTGACGATGATAGGCCGACCAGACTTCATCGCATCAAGTAAAAAGTGCTCATTTTTAAAAACAATTTGTTCAAGTATCTTTTGCTTTGTCGTGTTTTGATTGAGGATGAAATTTATACCAAGGTATTTTGCAAAGTTGTAGTAGCATTTTTTAGCGATCTCAAGCTTTTCTTCTTTGGTTTTCGTTTCGCCAAATGCAAGGTCTAAATTTGTCATCACGATATGAAATCTCTTTTTTTTAAGCTTCATAAATGCAAATGCTAAAAATTTAGCAAGCAGGTTTTGAAGCGAGCTAGGCAGTAAAAATATAAGAAATTTTAAAGTGTAAAAGCCAGCAAGATATATCCTATCCATTTAGCAGCCTTTTTGCGAAATTTGCAACCGTTTCAGGGTAAATTTCTCTTATGCAAAAGTCGTTTTTATCGATACTTCTAGCATCTATCTCCTTGCCCATATCAACAACTAAGTTTTTGTCTGTGATGTAAGCATTGCGGTGGCTTGGTCGGTTGCCAAAAAGCGTGATAGAAGGCCTATTTACAGCCCATGCAAGGTGCGTTAGACCGCTATCGTTACCGATTACCAGATCGCAGCTCGCGATAAAATCTATCATATCTTTTATGCTTAGCTTTTCAAGCAGTTTTGCTTTTGTGCCTGAAATGATCGCCTCAGCCCTTGTTTTTTCGCTCTCACTCCCGTAGCAAAGGTAAATTTCGCAACCATCAAGCAGTCTGATCACATCTTTAAATTTGTCATAAATTTTGCTCTCTTCGCTTGCAAAGGCAGCGATTAAAACGCGTTTTTTGCCGCTTTCATTTTTAAATTTTTTGCAAATTTCAAAGCAGGGCGATTTTTTTAAAATTTCACTTTTTTCAAAGCTAAAATTTAAGGCGTATCCAACAAGGCTTAGGTTTCTAACTATGATATTTTCGTTGTAGTCGATCTTAAATTTATGCCTATAAAGCCTGGCTGCGATCTTTTCTTTGACACTTTCTCTGCTAAAGCCATAAATTTCTTTGCCAAGTAGTTTTGCGACGACGGCTGATTTGAAAAGTCCTTGCAGGTCTATGATCTTGTCAAATTTACCAAGCGTTTTTATGATCTTGTAACTCTTTTTAAAGCTCTCTTTAAGTGGCAAAATGACTAGTTCGTCGATTAGGGGATGATCTTTTAAAAGGCTTGCAAAACGGGCATCAACTAGCCATGTGATGTGAGCATTTGGGTAGTGCTTTTTGATAAACTGAAGCACGATGGCTGCATGGACGATGTCCCCAAGTGCCGAAAGCTTTACTATGGCTATTTTTAGTTGATTTTTATCTTGCATTGGCTACTTTAAATATAAATTTTTGGTATGATTTTAAAAAAAAATGCTTAAAAAAGGGCTAAAATGGCGAAAAGTTACATCTGCGTCTTTGACTGCGAGACGATACCTGATGCAAATTTGATAAGAAAAATTTACGGCATCGACGGAAGCGACGAAGATGTGAGCGTGCAGGCGATGGCCTTGCAAAAAGAGGCCAGTGGGAGTGAGTTTTTGCCTGTGATGTTTCATAGAGTCGTGGCGATCTCTGCGGTGATGGCCGATGAATACGGCAAATTTTTAAAAGTTAGCACGATGGAGGGCAAGGACGAGCGCGAGATCATCGCTAAATTTTTAAAATTTATAAATGATTATAACCCAAGGCTTGTTAGCTTTAACGGCCGTGGTTTTGACCTGCCAATGCTTATGGTGCGTGCGATGCGCTACAACCTAAACGCAGCGGCATATTACGAGAGCGAAAACAAAGAGCTAAACAAAAACAAATGGGAAAATTATAGGGCAAGGTATTCGCCTAAATTTCACCTTGATTTGCTTGATTTTATAAGCGATTTTGGAAGTGTGAGAGGGCTAAAGCTCGACACGCTTTGTGCTAGCTTAAATTTACCTGGCAAGTACGACGTGCACGGTGATCAGGTGCTTGAGCTATACTACGCAGGCGAGCTTGATAAGATAAAAGAATACTGCGAAAGCGACGTGCTCAACACCTACTGGCTATTTTTGAAATTTGAGCTTTTGCAGGCAAATATCTTGCAAGATGACTATATAAATCACCTAAACGTGATGAGCGAATTTTTAGCTAAAAACTGCGCTCACAGGGGATATAGCGAGGTCTTTTGCTCTGCGATAAGTGACGAGCTAGCAAGGCTTAGCGGACAGCTAGACTATGAGATAAAGGTAGATAAAGAGGCTTTAGAGTTTAGCGAATTTGATGATGTAAGGCCGATTAGCAAAGAGGAGCTAAACCGCGATATGCTGGGCGGTTTGCTCAAAAAAGCAAGCGATCTAAAGCCAAAAGAGCCAAAGAGCAAGACACTTTTTGAAGAGAAAGTGCCTGAGATAAATTTAGACGACGAATAGGTCAAAACGAAAGGAAAAATATGAAAATTTTAGTAACAGGAACAGCTGGATTTATAGGATTTCACCTTGCAAATGCCCTTGTGGCGCGCGGAGATGAGGTCGTTGGATATGACGTGATAAATGACTATTACGACGTAAATTTAAAGCTTGCACGCCTAAAAACGGCAGGCTTTGACGTGAGCGAGATAGACTATGGCAAGCTTATCACCTCAAAAACGCATCCAAATTTAAAATTTATAAAAGCTGACCTCGCTGATGAAAAGACGATGAAAGAGCTTTTTGAGAAGGAGAAATTTGACGTAGTGGTAAATTTAGCCGCACAAGCTGGCGTTCGCTACTCGCTCATAAATCCAAAAGCCTATATAGACAGCAACATCACAGGCTTTATGAACATCCTCGAGTGCTGCCGCCACAATGAGATCAAAAACCTAGTCTATGCAAGCTCTAGCTCGGTTTATGGCTTAAATGAGAACATGCCCTTTTCTACGCACGAGGCGGTCAATCACCCTATAAGCCTCTACGCAGCGACTAAAAAGAGCAACGAGATGATGGCGCACACTTATAGCCATCTATTTAATGTGCCAACGACTGGGCTTCGCTTTTTTACGGTTTATGGACCATGGGGACGCCCTGATATGGCGCTATTTTTGTTTGTTGACGCCGCACTTAAAGACAAAACCATCGATGTTTTCAACTACGGCAAGATGAAGCGCGACTTTACCTACGTGGACGACATCGTAAAGGGCATAATTAAATGCATCGACAACCCAGCCAAACCAAACCCAGCTTGGGACGCAAAGCACCCAGACCCTGCCACTTCAAAAGCGCCGTTTAAGGTCTATAACATCGGCAACAACAGCCCAGTCGAGCTCATGGACTACATCAAGGCAGTTGAGATAAAGATCGGCCGCGAGATCAAGAAAAATTTCCTCCCACTTCAAGCAGGCGACGTGCCAGCGACATTTGCAGACGTGAGCGACTTGGTGGCTGACTTTGACTACAAGCCAAATACAAAAGTAAATGACGGCGTGGCTAAATTTGTCGAGTGGTATAGCGAGTTTTACGGCATAAAAATTTGAAATTTATAGCTGTATTCTTGGTATTTTGCCTTAGCTTTGCCTTTGGAGCAGGGCAGGGCAAATTTAAGTTGCTGCGCCTTAGCGAATTTAAAGATCAAAACGTCTCAGGCTGGCTAGCTAGTGAGAAGCTTGATGGCGTGCGTGCCTACTGGGACGGAGAGAATTTGCTCTCAAGGCAGGGCAAAAAGCTAAATGCACCGCTAAGTTTTACTAAAAATTTCCCTAAATTTGCACTTGATGGCGAGCTTTACGCAAAGGAGCTTAAATTTGAAGAGATTCAAGCAAGCGTTATGGATAAGCTGCCAGATGAAAAGGCGTGGAGCAGGCTTAAATTTCACATTTTTGACGTGCCAGAGGCAAGTGGTGGCTTGCCTCGTAGGCTTGAAGTTTTGGCTAAATTTCTAAAAAATGAGCCAAATGACAATTTGATCATCATAAAACAGATAAAAATGCGCGATAACGCTCACTTTTTAAAATTTGCTGAAAGTATCATCGCAAAGGGTGGCGAAGGAGCTGTGGTGCGTGAGCCAAATGCGCCATACGAGCGAAAACGAAGTAAAAATGCGCTCAAATTTAAGAAATTTAAAGACGCCGAGTGTGAGGTTATCGCCGTAAATAAAGGCAGCGGCAAATACGAAAAATTTGCTGGCTCACTCACCTGCAAGGCACTTGGTAGCAAGGATGATAAAGAAAGAGCTGGCGAGCCAAAAGAGGGCACTATCTTTAAAATAGGCTCGGGACTAAGCGACGAGCAGCGCACAAATCCCCCAAAGATAGGCTCTATCATCACATATAAATTTCAAAATTTAACGACTAATGGCAAGCCAAGATTTCCTATATTTTTAAGGGTTAGAGAGGATTAAATTTCATCCGCGATCTCTTTTAACGCCCTAAAAGAGTCAAGCTGTGCATCCTCATCAAAAATGAAGCTTTGAGCCATGATCTCATCGACTTCAAGTCTGTTTTGAAACTCTAAAATTTGCTCTTTAACGCTTTGCTTTGAGCCTATAAAAGAGCACGCCATCATCTCTTCCGTGACGCTTCTTTCTCTATTTTTTAGCTCTATCTGCCTAAAGTCGATCGGTCCAAAATGCGGAGCCTGTGCGCCTGCCTTGCCACTTATGGCAAAGACCTCGTCGTTATCTTTTTTTGGCGGTTGCAAATACTCTTTTCCGCCAGTTACTACGTTTAAGAAAAACTGCGTTTGCGTAGTGGCTAAACTCTTTGCTAGCTCGTCACTTTGGGCTATTATCACATTTGCTCCTGCGATGACATAAGGCGTGGCAAGAAACGAAGAAGGTCTAAAATTTTGACGATAAATTTCTACCGCTTTTTCTAGCGCACGTGGTGCAAAGTGCGACGCAAAGGCATAAGGCAGACCAAACTCAGCCGCCACATATGCGCTATATATGCTTGAGCCAAGTATGTAAATAGGTGGAAATTTTTCAATTTTTGGATAGGCTTTTACGGCTCTTTTGGCGTTAAAATAGTCCATTAATTCGTTTATTTGCATATCAAATTCTATCTCTCTGGCACCGCGTCTAAGCACCGCAGCTGTCTCTTGGTCGGTCCCTGGAGCTCTGCCTAGCCCAAGATCGACGCGGTTTGGATATAGAGTCTCAAGAGTGGCGTACTGCTCGGCGATAGAGTAGGGGCTGTGGTTTGGTAGCATCACGCCACCAGAGCCCACACGAAGGCTTTTTGTATGCTCTAAGATGTGCGCGATGATGAGCTGCGTGGCTGAGCTTGCTAAATTTTGCATGTTGTGATGCTCGGCAACCCAGTAGCGATTTATGCCGATATTCTCGGCAAATTTAGCCAGTCTGACGGCCGCATCTATGGCTTCTTTTGCGTCACCGCCTTGTTTTATCGGTAGTAAATTTAAGATTGAAACATTCATTTTTGTCCTTTTTTGTAGATGAGGGATTATAAAGATTAAATTTAAAATAGATTGTAAGTCTATTTTAAATTTATAAAGGCAAAGACCTATCCACGCAGCTTTCAAGCAAAATTTAAAAACTAACCTTGCTTTACTTTTGCTTTACTCTATTTTTGATAAAATTAACCACTTTTTTATGAAAGGCTTAAACTTGAAGATTTTAGTAACAGGTGGAGCTGGATATATCGGCAGCCACGTAGTAAAAGCACTTTTAAAGCAAGGCAAAGATGAGATAACCATCATCGACAATCTCTGCAAGGGCTCACAAAAAGCACTTGAGGCACTCCAAAAAATAGGAAATTTCAAATTTATAAATGCAAATTTAGAGGATGATCTAAGCGAAGTTTTCGCGAATGGCAAATTTGATGCGATCATCCATTTCGCAGCGTTTATTGAGGTCTTTGAGAGTATGAGCGAACCGCTAAAATACTATCTAAACAACACCGCAAACGTCGCAAGGGTGTTAAGATATGCAAAAACCTACAACGTAAATAAATTTATATTTAGCTCAACTGCCGCAGTTTATGGCGAGCCAGACGTGGCGGAGGTAAGCGAGACAACACCTACAAACCCGATAAATCCATACGGCAGAAGCAAGCTTATGAGTGAGCAGATCATCAAGGACTACGCCGCTTCAAATGAAAATTTCAAATTTGCGATACTTCGCTACTTTAACGTAGCAGGCGCGGACGAGGAGGGGCTTATCGGTCAGAACTATCCAAACGCCACTCACCTTATCAAGGTGGCCGTGCAAACTGCCCTTGGCAAGCGCGAGAGCATGGGTATCTTTGGCGATGACTACGCGACAAAAGATGGCACATGCGTTAGAGACTATATCCACGTTAGCGACCTAGCAGACGCCCACATAAGCGCGCTGGAGTATATCGGCAAAAACGGTAGTGAGACTTTTAACGTGGGATATGGCAGGGGATTTAGCGTAAAAGAGGTCATCGAGACCGCAAAAAAAGTAAGCGGAGTAAATTTTAAAGTGCTAAATGCGCCAAGAAGGGACGGCGACCCAGCTATCCTAATCTCAAACGCAAGCAAACTACGCTCGCTAACAAGCTGGAAGCCAAAAAGAGACGATCTAGCGCTCATCATAAAAACCGCTCTTGAGTGGGAAAAGAGAATTTAAGGATAAGCATGAAAATAGCAGTAATTGGAACTGGATATGTTGGACTAGTGAGTGGTGCATGCTTTGCTAAGATGGGCAACAGCGTGATCTGCGTCGATGTTGATAGCAAAAAAATCGAGGCGCTAAAAAACGGCGTCGTGCCTATATATGAGCCAGGGCTTGCTGATATCGTAAGTGAGTGTTACAAAAATGGTTCGCTTAAATTTAGCACGCAGATAACCGAGGCGCTAGAGCATGCAGATGTGCTATTTATCGCGGTTGGCACGCCTATGGGCGCTGATGGACAGGCGGATTTAAAATATGTCCTTTCAGTTGCGAAATCTATCGGAGAAAATTTAAGCAAACCGCTAATTGTAGTCGATAAATCAACCGTTCCAGTTGGCACTGGAGCTAAGGTGCACGAGGTGATCGAAGTTGAGCTTAAAAAGAGAAATGTAGATGTTAAATTTGAAGTAGTCTCAAACCCAGAGTTTTTAAAAGAAGGCGCTGCGGTTGAAGACTTTTTAAAGCCAGATCGCGTAGTTATCGGGGCTAGCAGCGAGTGGGGCTTTAGCGTGATGAGGGAGCTTTATGAGCCATTTATGAAAAATCACGACAGGCTTATCTGCATGGACGTAAAGTCAGCCGAGATGACAAAATACGCTGCAAATTCGATGCTGGCGACTAAAATCAGCTTTATAAACGAGATAGCAAATATCTGCGAACGTGTGGGAGCTGATGTAAATTTAGTAAGAAAAGGCATCGGCAGCGACTCAAGGATCGGATATAGCTTCATCTATCCAGGCTGCGGATACGGCGGCAGCTGCTTTCCAAAAGATGTCGAGGCACTCATCTACACAGCTAGACAAAATGGCTTTGAGCCAGAGCTTTTAAACGCGGTCGAGTCAAGAAATAAGGCTCAAAAAAGAGTGCTATTTGAGAAAATTTATAACTTCTTTGGCGGCGACCTAAAGGGCAAAACGATCGCACTTTGGGGGCTTGCATTTAAGCCAAATACCGATGATATGAGAGAGGCTAGCTCGCTAATTTTGATAAAGCTTTTAGACGAGGCTGGCGCAAAAGTGGTCGCTTACGATCCAAAAGCAAGCGAAGAAGCTAAAAAATATATGCCAAATTTAGATGTGAAATACGCTAAAAATAAATATGACGCTCTTGATAACGCCGATGCTATGGTGCTTGTGACGGAGTGGAGCGAGTTTAGATCGCCTGATTTTATGGAGATCAAAGAGAGGCTAAAAAACGCTGTCATATTTGACGGACGCAACCAGTATAACGCTAAAATTTTAGCCGAGCATGGCTTTAAGTATTTTCAAATAGGCGTCAAAGCGTGAAGCAAATTTTATCTCTCATAGCTTGTTTGCTACCTTTTGCTCTCTTAGCTAGTGATGAGACAGGTAAAAGCGAGGCAAAGACGCAAGAGCAGGTTTTTGAGCTGCCTGTCTCAAAGATGCCGGTTGATTATTTTAAATATGAAGTTGCATTTTTTAAAGAGGTGCAAACAGACTGTGAATTTGCTATGCTAGAGGGTGGACATTTAGATAAAAAAGAGGATAAAAGCGGGGTTTATTATGAATTTAGCGCAGAAGATAAGCCGCTTAAGCCTTGCAACGACAAAAAGAAAAAGAGGCAAATTTATTATGAATTTACTCAAATTTTGCCTGGCGCTAGCCCCATAAGGATCGTAACTCCGCAAGGTATAGGCGCAGAGATAAGAATTTATGAACGTATAAAAACGATAAAACCAAAAATTTTAAAAAGGAAAGAGAAATGAAAATAGCAGTAGTAGGACTTGGATATGTAGGACTTCCATTAGCGGCAGCTTTTAGTGAGAAGTACGAAGTAGTCGGCTTTGACGTAAATGCAAAACGTATAGAAGAGCTTAAGAGTGGCTATGATAGAACGCTTGAACTTAGCAACGAGCAGATGAAAAAAGCGATCGATAATGGCATGAAATTTAGCCTAAATTTAGATGACATCAGAAGTTGCAACTTCTTCATCGTAACCGTCCCAACTCCTATAGATAAGAACAAACGCCCTGATCTAACCCCAGTGGTAAAAGCGACCCAGAGCGTGGCAAAAGTGCTTAAAAAAGGCGACATCGTTGTTTATGAAAGCACCGTTTATCCAGGCGTTACAGAAGAAATTTGCGTGCCACTTCTTGAAGAGAGTGGGCTTAAATTTAATAAAGACTTCTTCTGCGGCTACTCTCCAGAGCGCATAAACCCAGGGGATAAAGAGCACACTGTGACAAAGATCAAAAAGATAACAAGTGGCTCAACTCCAGAGATCGCTGACAAGGTCGATGAAATTTACCGTTCTATCATCACAGCTGGCACCCACAAAGCTTCAAGCATCAAAGTAGCAGAGGCTGCAAAGGTCATCGAAAACACCCAACGCGACATTAACATCGCCTTTATAAACGAGCTTGCGATGCTCTTTGAAAAGCTTCACATCAACACCATAGACGTGCTTGAGGCTGCTGGTACGAAGTGGAATTTCTTAAATTTCCGCCCAGGTCTAGTCGGCGGTCACTGCATCGGCGTAGATCCATACTATCTAACTCACAAAGCTCAAGAAGTGGGCTACAACCCTGAAATGATCCTAGCAGGTCGCCGCATCAACGATGATATGGGCAGATATGCAGCCGATCAAGTGATAAAACTAATGATAAGAAAAGGCGTGCTTATTAATAAAGCGCGCGTGCTTGTTCTTGGCATGACATTTAAAGAGAACTGCCCAGATATAAGAAACTCTCGCGTTATAGACGTGGTTGATGAGCTAAAAGACTTTGGCTGCAAGGTCGATGTGACTGATCCTTGGGCTGATAGCGCTGAGGTAAAACATGAGTACGGCTTTGATCTAGTAAAAGAGTATAACCTAGACGACTACGACTGCATCGTGATCGCCGTAGCTCACAATGAATTTAAAAAGCTCAACCTAAAAGGCCACTTGGTTTATGATATAAAAAATATCTACCCAGAGGCTGACGCTAGGCTGTAAGGAATTTAGTGCACAAAGTAAGCGTAAATTGTAAAATTTTACTTATCTTTCTGGCTGCTTATCTGTTTGGATTTGCAGCTAGGATGCTTTGGGTATTGTGGGCAAAGGATATGCCAGAGTTTTACTTTAATGGCGAATTTATGCTTACGACAAATGACGCATACTATTACGCAGAGGGCGCTAGAGATATGCTGGTTGGCTTTCATCAGCAAAATGACTCTAGCCCCTTTAATCACCCAATCTCAACCATAGTTTTTTATATTTGCAAAATTTTACCTTTCAAGATTGAAAGCGTGATGTTTTATATGAGCGCGCTTTTAGCACCCCTTATCGCGCTTCCAGTTATCTTGATATCAAATGAGTTCAAGACCCTAAAAGCTGGAGCTGTGGCTGCATTTATGAGCGTTATCTTGCCAGGCTATCTTGTAAGAACGTCGCTTGGCTACTTTGATAGCGATATGCTAAATGTTACATTTGCGCTTTTTATCATCTATCTTTTGATCAGACTTTTAAATGCAAATGAACAAAAATTTATCGTTTTGCCCAGCCTTTTTGTATCGCTTTATCTTTGGTGGTATCAAAGCTCTTATGCCCTTATTTTAAGCATCATTTTTATTTTTTTTATCTACACGCTTGCTTTTGTGCGAAGCAGGATAGAAAACTACCAAGCGATATTTTTTATGTTTATAAGCATCGTTAGCTTCAATATTTTTTCAAAAGATCCACTCATCGCAAATAAAATTTTGATTTTAAATTTAGCGGTTATTGCTTCATTTTACGCCATTTTTTGCAAATATAAAAAACTGCTTTCACCTAGAAATTTGAGCATTTTTCTAGCTATTATGCTAGCTATTTTTATCTATTTTGGTGGTTTTGATCTTATTATCTCAAAGATTGGCAGTTATGTCTTTAAAAGCAGCTCAGAGGTTGCAAGTAAATTTCACTTTATAAGCGAATACACGCTAATTGATGAGGTAAAAAGCGCTAGCCCTTTATATTTTGTCTATTTCATGGCTGGAAATATCCTTATTTTACTAGCAGCAGCGATTGGATATTTGGTGCTTTGCTTTAAATTTCGTCCATTTTTACTTAGCCTGCCACTGCTTGGACTTGGCGCTTTATCGCTATTTGGCGGAGTTAGATTTGCTATGTATGTAACGCCACTTGTTGCACTTGGGTTTGGATATTTCTTGCACTTTTTTTTAAATTTATTTGACCTTAGAAATTCTCTTAAAAATTTATCCTTTTTTATCTTTGCGGCTGCTGCTCTTGCTCCAAATTTAGAGATCGCTTACTCTTATAGACCGCATACTTTGATCACGCACGATGAGGCAATGGCGCTTGATCAGCTAAAAAAGGCTGCTAAGCACGATGACTACGTGCTTTCGTGGTGGGATTATGGATATGCCATAAGGTACTTTGCTGATGTTAAGACGCTAAATGATCCTGGCAGGCAAGGCGGCGAGAATAACTACTTTGTTAGCCTTGCCTTAAGAAAAGATGAGACAATCTCAGCTAAGCTAGCCAGAGTAGTGAGCGAGTACAACGACATCTCGTTTGAGAAAAAAAGTAGAGTGCTAGAAGAAATTTTAAAAGATCACAATACAAGCGATCTAAACCTCTTTTTAAGCCAGCTTGAAAGCGCAAATTTTACTTTGCCAGCGGCAAAAAAAGAGGTCTTTTACTATCTTGTGCCAGATATGATAGATATCGCCCCAAATGTCTTTAGATATAGCTACATCGACGTTATGAGTGGCGAGAAGCCAAAAGAAGAGTTTTTTTACTACATTAGCCCTATAAATAGCGTTAGTGAGGCTGGCATAGACCTTGGAAATGGCTATATCTTACCACTAAAAGAGCCAAAATTTATCACACAAAACGGCGAAAAGGTAGCCGTAAAGTCCTTTTATAAGATAAAAGGCTCTGGTAAAGGGCTACAAATAGACGAGAAAACTATCGACGAAAAGGCGAAAATTTCTGTTTTGTTTTTAGAGGACTATGCGCGCGTGGTTTTAGTTGATGAAAATGCTTTAAATTCAGCTCTTGTGCAGCTTTTTATATTTGAGCGAGCAGATGAGAGATACTTTGAGCCATTTGCCATCTCAAGTGGCGTAAAAATTTACAGGTTAAAAGTCTAATGCTAATCAATCTAATAAGCTCAATCGTCGTTTTTGTCGTATCAATGGGCATAAATTTCTTTCTTACGCCTTTTATCTTAAAAAGCCTTGGCAACGAGGCATTTGGCTTTGTAGGCCTTAGCAACGCCATCGTTAGCTATGCCGCAGTCGTGAGCGTGGCGATAAACTCAGTGAGCGGCCGCTTCGTCGCTCATGCGTGGCACAAAAAAGACCTAAGTCTTGCAAACACCTACTACTCATCAGTGCTTGTTGTAAATATCTTCTTTTGTGCCGTAGTCGTGGTGCTTAGCTCTGTTTTCATACTAAATTTGCAAAGCTTTTTAAACGTCCCTGAAAATTTACTTTTTGATGTGAGAATGACCCTTGTTTTTTACTTTATAAATTTCTGCGTTGGGCTATTTAACGGCGTTTTGACGGTATGTGCCTTTGTGACAAACAAGCTCTATCTGCTCTCCATCAGAAACGCCATCTCAAGCGCGATCCTAGCAGCTCTTATCGTGGCGCTCTTTTTCTTTTTTAAGCCGTTCATTTCATACATCGCGATTTCAGCGCTAGTTGCTAGCCTTTTTGTCTTTTTTAGCACTATTTTTATGTCGGCTCGCATCACACCGGATCTAAAATTTAGCCTTAGTAAATTTGACTTTTCTAAGATCAAAGAGCTTTTAAGCTCTGGCATTTGGAATAGCTTTAACGCGCTAAACCGTATACTTTTAACAGGTATGGACCTATTTATCTGCAACATTTTCGTAAGTGCAAACGCCACTGGCCTTCTTTCAGTTGCTAAGGCCGCCCCTATCATACTGGAGAGCTTTGTAGCGCAGCTTAGCGGTATCTTTGCGCCAAAATTTGTCGAGCTTTACTCTAAAAATTTGATCACGGACCTCATAAAAGAGGCTAAATTTTCAATGAAGGTGATCGCCTTTGTGATGAGCGCTCCGGCCGCATTTTTCGTCGTTTTTGGGCTGGATTTTTACACGCTTTGGCTGCCTTTTAAAAGCGCAGATGAGGTCAAATTTATCTACAACGTCTCGATGATCACGCTAGTGCCCATTGTCTTTATAAGCTTTGTTTTTTCGCTTTTTAACCTTGATAGCGCGACAAACAAGCTTCGCCGACCAGCTATTGCCAACACTATCCTTGGCGTTAGCACGATCATAGCGCAGATCGCACTGCTTAAATTTAGTGGCTACGGCGTTTATGGCATCGTCATCGTCGCAGCCGTTTTTTATAGCATAAGAATTCTCGGCTTTGACCTTATAAATGCAGCCTTAAATTTGGAGGTAAAGCTCACCACGTTTTATGGGGTTTATTTTAAAAATTTAGCCGTTTTTGCGCTCTGCGTGCTTGCGATATTTGCCTGCAAGGACTTTGTGAGCCTAGATAACTGGCTAAAATTTGCCATCTTTGCTGCGATCTACGCCGGCGCAGCTTATATTTTGGGATATTTTTTGTTTTTTAATGCCTTTGAGCGAGGCATAGTTTGGCGTAAAATTTTAAAAAAATTTAAAAGGTCTTAAATGAATGAAATTTATCTGATCTCTTTGGCAAAAGACACTAAAAGGCGCGAGCTTTTGCAGCAAAAATTTAGCTCTTATGATAGCTTTAATCTAATAGACGCAGTTGATGGCAGGGAGCTAAACGCGAGGGAGTACTACAAGATCATTTCGCCATCATTTAAAGCTTACGGCAAGGTTTTAAGCCCAGCAGAGGTTGGCTGTTCGCTCTCGCACGTAAAAGCTTACGAGGCATTTTTGGCAAGTGATGCGAAATTTGCACTCATCTTTGAAGATGACGTGATCGGAGATGATGAGGCGATAAAAGAGGCCTTTTTAGCAGCTAGCAAAATACCAGAAGAGAGCGTGCTCATATGTGGCATGCAAGATGGGCTAGAGGGCAGGTTTAGCGCCTTTGGTAAAAAGGTGGATGCTAGCCTAAGCAAGCCACTTTGGCAGGTCTCAAAGCACTCATTTTCAAGCATTTATAGAGCAGGGGCTTATGTGCTAACTAAAAAAAGTGCTAAAAATTTGCTTGAAATTCATAAAAATGCGCTTTGCACGACCGACGTTTGGGACTATTTGCTTGGCGTTAATGATATGCAGATGTATTTTTGCGATCTTTTTGCACACCCAACTGATCTAAGTGGCTCAAACATCGAGGGCGAGCGCCTTGAGAGGGGATACAGCGCAAATTTAAAGGCCTACATAAAAACAATTAAATTTATATTTTTCTCACGACTTGAAAAGCTTCAAGGCTATGAGAGAATTTTTAAAAGGGGCTAAATGAGCGAGCCATTAATTAGCATAGTAACCGCGACTTATAAGCGTCCAGAGCTTTTAAAAAAGGCCATAAAAAGCGCTCTAGCTCAAAGCTATAAAAATTTAGAAATAGTTGTGACCGATGACGGCGATGACGAGAGTGCGAGAGAAATTTGTAAGAGTTTTAACGATGCTAGGATCAAATTTGTAAAAAACAGCGCTCACAAAAAGAGCCCAAATGGCAACAAAAATAACGGCTTTGATAACGCAACAGGCGAGTTTGTCTGCTTGCTTGACGATGACGATGAGCTTTTGCCAGAGGCGATTGCTGTGTGCTATGAAATTTTAAAAAGTAGCGAGTATTCGTGCGTTTTTGCAGACGCGATCTGCGAGAAAGATGGCGTGATGACCGAGATGATAGCTGGTAGAAGCCCATATAGCAAGAGTGGGGCGATGAGCAAGGTTGATTATCACTGCGGGCGGATAAATGGCGAGTATTTTAAACTTTTTTCGCGTGAATTTATAGACGGCTTTAGATTTGATGAGAGCAGTTTTGGCGGCGAAAATGAGCTTTATATCCGCTTTTTTGAAAAAAATGTCTTTTATCTTAAAAAGCCACTTTACATCTACCGTATCGCAAGAAGCGATAGTGTGACGCTAAATGCTGGCAAACACGCGTTAAACGTGGCAAACGCCTACATAAAAACAGCAAATTTGCACTACGACATCGCTATAAAAAATGAGCCAAAATTTCTAGCTATGCAGTATAAAAACGCCGCTTACTACGCCAAAATAGCAGGCGAATATGGCCTTATGCTAAGGTGTATCTTTAAGAGTCTTAGCATTAAATTTAGTAAAGAAGCGTTTATTTTTTTGCTACTTAGCCCGCTACCAAGTGGCATTTTACCGGCACTCTCAAAGCTTAGAGTAAAGATAAAACAAAGGTTTGGCGTATGAAGGTTTTATTTGTCACATCAACGCTTAGAAGTGGCGGTGCGGAGAGAGTTTGCGCGGTGATCGCATCAAGATTTAGCATGGATCATGATGTAAGCCTTGTTAAATTTGACAAAGATGAGCCATTTTACGAGCTGGCAAGTGGCGTGAAGCTCATAAATTTGGGCGTTGGGGCTGATGAGCTTGGCTTGGTTGGAAATTTAAAAAAGAGAGTTTTAAAGGTGCTTGCCTTAAGGGCGCTCATAAAAGAGGGCAAATTTGATGCTGTTATATCATTTTTAGACGCCGTAAATACCTTGGTGCTCTTTAGCTCAGCTGGGCTAAAAACGCCTATTATCATAAGCGAGCACACAAACTATCTTGCGCCAAAAAGAGCCATTTTTAAGGTGCTAAGACGCCTTAGCTATCCATTTGCAAACGCACTTAGTGTCTTAAGCGACGAGGATCTTGGCTACTACTCGAAATTTTGCAAAAATGTGATGAAAATTTACAACCCGCTCTTTGAAGAGATACGCAGTGAGAGCTTTACTAAAGAAAATTTGATCATATTTGTTGGCAGGCTAAATAAGATAAAAAACTGCGAAATGTTTGTAAGAGTGGCTGCAAGCTTAAAGCAAAGCGGCTATAAATTTGTTGTCGCTGGAGATGGCGGCGAGAGGTCAAATTTAGAAAATTTAGCTAAAAATTTGGGTGCAGAGGTGGAGTTTTTAGGAAATGTAAGCTACATCGCCTCTCTTTATAAAAGGGCAAAGGTGCTGCTATCTTGCTCAAATTTCGAGGGTCTTGGAAACACATTGATAGAGGCGATAAACTATGACTGCGTGCGGGTTGCGACAAAAACTAGCGGGGCAAAAGAGCTTATAAAAGATGGCTTTGATGGCTTGCTTTGCGAGATAAATGACGCTGATCAGATGAGCGAAAAGCTTGCAAATTTGCTGCAAGATGAGGCAAAAATGGGTGAATTTGCTAAAAATGCAAGGGCTAGGCTTGATGAGTTTGGCGTGGAGCAAATTTATAAAAAATGGCTGGAGCTTTTAAGGCTTGGAGGTGTAAAGTGAAAATTCTTTTTGTCATAGCCGCACTTAGAAATGGTGGGGCTGAACGCGTGCTAAACGTGCTTGCAAATGAGCTTAGCAAAGACAATGAGATCACTATCGCCCTGCTTGAAGAAGACCTTGGGCTTTATAAATTTAGTGAAAAGATAAAGATCGTAAATCTTAATGTCACTGGCTCAGGGCTTGCTTTAAAATTTAAAAAAATCCTAGCCCTTAGAGCGCTTTTTAAGGAGCAAAGGGCTGATCTGATAATTAGCTTTATCGACTGGACAAACGTCGCTTGCGTGCTGGCAAATGCTGGGCTAAAGAGCAAACTTATAGCAACCGAGCATCACGAGCACAGCTACCTAAAAAGCAAAATCGCAAGCGCTATGCGTGATATTAGCTACCGCTTTGTAGATGGCCTAAGCGTGCTAAGCAAAAGTGACTACGACTACTATAAATTTGCCAAAAATCGCGAGGTCATCCACAACCCACTTTTTATCGACGTACCTGAAATTTGTGAGAAGCAAAACGTCATCTTAAGCGTGGCAAGGCTGGAGGCGGTAAAGGGCTATGATGTCTATTTTGAGGCACTTAGCAAGGTGGATAAGAGCTTGCTTGATGGCTGGGAGATAAAGATCGCAGGCAGTGGCAGGCAGGAGGCGCAGCTAAAAGAGATGGCTCTAAATTTAGGGCTTAATGTCAAATTTTTAGGTCACATAAGTGATGTTAGTAAGCTTTACAGCGAGGCAAAAATTTTCACTCTTAGCTCACGAAGCGAGGGGCTTTCAAATGTGTTAATCGAGTCAGGTGCTTTTGGCTGCGCTAGGCTAAGTAGCGACACTGTGGGCGCAAAGGAGCTTATAAATGACGGCACAGACGGGCTTATCTTTAAAAATGGTGATAGCAATGATCTAAAAGATAAGCTTGAAATGCTTTTAAAAGATGAAAATTTAAGGCAAAAACTAGCAAAAAACGCCAGCGAAAGTGCAAATTTATTTAGCAAAGAAAATATCATCAAGCAGTGGCGAGAATTTATAAAAAAGGTTGTTAGCAAGTGAAAAAATTAGCCGTTTTTTTATACTCGATGGGGCCTGGTGGGGCTGAGCGAAATGTGGCAAATTTACTGCCATTTTTGATCAAACGTTATGAAGTTCATCTCATCTTAATGAGCAAGGTCATCGCGTATGAGATCCCAAGCGAGGTGCAAATTCACTTTATAGAAAATAGCGATCCTTACGAGAGCGGGCTAAAGAAGCTTGCAAGGCTCTTTTTAGCGATGCCAATGCTTGCCTTTAAATATAAAAATCTTTGTCAAATTTTGGGCATCGACACGCAGTTTGTGCTGATGAACCGCCCTTGCTATATCGCTGGGGTTGCTAGGATTTTAGGGCTAAAGGCTAGGCTAGTTATCAGCGAGCGAAGCTGTCCGTCGATCCTATATAAAAACGATCTAAGCGGCAGAGTTAATAAATTTTTACTTAATCATCTTTATAAAAAAGCTGATCTAATCCTCGCAAATGCAGCTGGCAACAAAGAGGATCTGGTGCGAAATTTTGGCATGAGAGAGGACAAAACAAAGGTGCTTTATAACGCCCTTGATCTAAAAACTATAAATTTGCTAAAAGATGAGCCACTTGAGGATGGCTTTAAGCCATTTTTCATAAACATAGGCCGCCTTGATAGCGGTAAAAATCAAGCCATGCTAATAAAAATAATAGCTTCAATCAACGACCCTCGCGCTACGCTTGGCATCCTTGGCAAAGGGCCTTTAAAGGACGAGCTGCAAAATTTGATAGATAAATTTGGCGTGGGCGAGCGAGTAAAGCTTCTTGGCACTGATAAAAATCCTTTTAGGCATATAAAAAACGCCTCTTGCTTGCTTTGTGCCTCGCGTTTTGAGGGCTTTTCAAACGTCTTGCTTGAAGCGCTAGCATGCGAAAAAACTATCATCTCAACCGAGCACAAGAGCGGCGCAAAGGAGCTTTTGGGCGATAGCGAGTTTGGCATCTTAGTGCCTGTTGATGACGAAAATGCAATGAAAGAGGCGATGTTAAAAGTGCTTAACGAGCCAAAGATAAGGCAAAATTTTGAAAATGTTGCGTATAATCGGGCTAAATTTTTTGATAGTGAAAATATAGCGAGTGAGCTTATAAATTTTTTGGAAAATCCTAATGAATAGAAATTTGTTTTTTAAAAATTACTCTTTATACCTTATGATATTTGTCGCAGTCATCTTTGGCATGGTTTGTAGGCTTTACTGGGTCTTTTGGGCGAGCGAGTATCCGGTATTTTTCTGGAACAACGAGCTGATGATCAGCACAAACGACGGCTATGCATTTGCCGAGGGCGCAAGGGATATGCTGGCTGGCTTTCACCAGGAAAACGACCTTAGCTACTACGGCTATCCGCTTTCGACACTTACTTACTGGATCGTGAAATTTCTGGGCGTGAAGCTCGAGACAGCGATGATTTATATGAGCGTATTTTTCTCATCGCTTGTGGCTGTGCCTGTTGTCTTGATCGCAAATGAATACAAAGCAAAAATGGCTGGCTTCATCGCTGCACTTCTTGCAGTGATCGCAAATAGCTACTACAACCGCACTATGGCAGGTTACTACGACACTGATATGCTCATCATTCCACTTAGCGTTTTTGTCGTTTGGGGGCTTGTTAGAGTGCTTGAGAAAAAGGACGCAAAGAGCCTGATAATAGCACCTTTAAGCGTGCTTATCTATATGTGGTGGTATATGAGCGCCTTTTCGCTTATTAGCATTTTAACTGGACTATTTTTACTCTACACGCTCATTTTTGATAGGAAAAATCCACTTTTTTACCTTGAAATTTCTCTGCTTTTACTTGCTATTTCAAATCTTGATATAACTCTTAAATTTATCGCTGTTATCGTTATTTACGCACTTTGTCTATTTAAAAAAGAGGTGATAAATTTAAAATTTGCTCTTGGCATTTTGGCGATTATCTTTGTCGTCTTTGTCATCCGTGGCGGGCTAAATCCGATAATCTTTCAGCTTAAATTTTACGTCTTTAGAGATGCGCCTGAAGTTGGCGGTATGAGTTTTCACTTTTTTAATGTCAATCAAACTATCCAAGAGTCAAGCGTCGTTGATTTTACGCTATTTTGTGAGAGGATCAGCGCAAATGTCATCACATTTTTGATCTCGCTTGCTGGCGTCGCTCTTTTTTGCTACAAGCACCGCTCATTTGCCGTCTCGCTTGGCATGCTCGCACTTGGCTTTTTGGCCTTTAAAAGCGGCCTTAGATTTACCATTTACGCCGTGCCTATCATGGCGCTTGGCTTTGGCTATTTAGTGGAGTTCGTGCTTGCAAATTTAAAGCTAAAAGGAGCCGTGCTAAATCTCATAAGAGCCTTCATAGCAGCTCTTGTGCTTGCTCCAGCGCTCATTCACATCTATGGCTACAAGGCTGAGCCAGTCTTTGTAAATAAAGAGGTTGAAATTTTAAACAAGCTAAAAGGCATCGCAGGGCGCGAAGATTACGTGCTTGCGTGGTGGGACTATGGATATCCGATCAGGTATTACAGCGATGTTAAGACGCTAATTGACGGCGGAAAGCACCTTGGGCGTGAAAATTTTGCCGTGAGCTTTGCGCTTGGTAGCGACGAGATGAGCTCAGCAAATATGGCAAGGCTTGATGTAGAATACACTGAGCGAAATTTCAAAGAGCACTTTAACGGCAACTTGGCTCAAATTTTAAAAGATAGAAATTTAAGCGCCGATCAGTTTTTTAGCGAGATAAAAGAGGCTAATTTTAGCCTGCCAGCAAAGAGCAGAGAGATATATTATTATCTGCCAGATAGGATGCTTAGCATTTTCCCGACCATTTTGCAGTTTAGCAAGATCGATCTAAAAAGTGGTAAAAATTTAAACAACGGACTTTTCATCACCACTAGAGCGATCTCGCAAAGCGAAAAGGGCATTAGGCTAAGTGGCGGATTTACTCTAACAAGTGATGTCACAAATTTGATCTATGATGGCAATGTCTTACCGCTAAGATCTTTCATAGAGACCGACTACAACGAGGCTGGCAAGCTAAATGTAAAAGAGTATAAAAATAATGAAAGCTCAAACATTTCTGTTATTTTTATGAGGGATTATGGTAGGTTTATCATCCTTGATGAGAGCATTTTAAATAGCGCCTACATCCAGCTTTTCGTGCTTGAAAGATATGATCCTAAGGTCTTTGAGCCAGTCATACTTGATGGGGCGGCAAAAGTTTATAGGCTAAAGAGGTAGAGATGGCAAGGATAGGATTTTTAAGCCACGCTGATATGAGCATACACTTTTTTAGACGCCCTATTATGCAGGCTTTAAAAGATATGGGGCATGAGGTTTTTGCTATCGCTCCAAAAGGAAATTTCACTAATGAGCTTGCTAAAAGCTTTCACACCGTCACCTACGAGCTTGATAAGGCGAGCCTAAATCCGCTAACCGTGATAAATAACTCAAAAAAACTATCTCAAATTTTAGGCGAGCTAAATTTAGACCTGCTTCAAACTGGCGCTCACAAGTCAAATGTCTTTGGCACATTTGCTGCTAAAAACGCTGGCATAAAGCACGTGATAAATTTGGTTGAAGGCCTTGGTAGCTTTTATATCGATGATGATATTAAGACAAAGGCTGTGCGTTTTGTCATGGAGAGCCTTTATAAGCTCTCTTTTGCAAAAGCTGATGCTTGCGTCTTCGTAAATGACGCAGATCCAGACTATCTGATCTCTAAAAATTTGATAGATAAAAGCAAAGTGTATCGCATAAAAAGTGTCGGCGTCGATACTGCTAAATTTGACCCAGCTATCACGCAGGCAGCTGATCTTGGCGATAAAAAGGTGGTTCTCATGATCGCAAGAGCCATGTGGCACAAGGGTGTTCGTGAATTTTATGAGGCAGCAGAAATTTTAAATGGTTATAAAAACTGCGAATTTGTCTTTGTGGGTGAGGGCTTTGCTGGTAATAAATCAACCGCAGACGAGAGCTTTTTAAAAGGTGGCAAGGTGCGATATCTTGGCGCTAGAAACGACATACCACAGCTTTTAAAAGCTTCTTACTTGCTAGCTTTGCCAAGCTACAAAGAGGGCTTTCCAAGAACGGTTTTAGAGGCGATGAGCATGGCTAAAGCAGTCGTTGCAAGTGACGTGACAGGCTGTAATGAAGCTGTAAAAGATGGCTACAACGGGCTTTTATGTAAGGTAAAAGATGCAAGTGATCTTGCTGGCAAGATAAAAATTTTACTTGATGACGAAGCACTTTGCGCTAAGCTTGGTGCAAATGGCAGAGACTGGGCAGTTAGTGAGTTTGATGAGAAGCAAATCGCAAAAAGATATATAGAAATTTATAGGAAATTTATAGATGTATAGAAATTTTTTAAAGAGAGTGATTGATATTTTGGGAGCTTTATTTTTGCTCATTTTAACATCGCCTATCATCATAGCAACGGCGATTTTTATCTATTTTAAGGTTAGCCGCGACGTCATTTTTACTCAGGCAAGACCAGGGCTAAATGAGAAAATTTTTAAAATTTATAAATTTAAGACGATGAGTGACGAGCGTGACGCAAATGGCGAGCTCTTGCCAGATGATCAGCGTCTTGGTAAATTTGGCAAACTTATCCGCTCACTTAGCCTCGATGAGTTACCACAGCTTTTTAACGTGCTAAAGGGCGATATGAGTTTTATCGGACCAAGGCCGCTTTTAGTAGAGTATCTACCCATCTATAACGAAACACAAAAGCACCGCCACGATGTGCGCCCAGGCATTACCGGGCTAGCGCAGGTAAATGGCAGAAACGCCATAAGTTGGGAAAAGAAGTTTGAATACGACGTCTATTACGCTAAAAATTTAAGCTTTATGCTTGATGTAAAGATCGCTTTAATGACCATCGAAAAGGTGCTAAAACGAAGTGGCGTCAGCAAAGAGGGGCAGGCGACGACGGAGAAATTTAATGGCAAAAACTAAGAAAATTTACATCTACGGAGCGAGTGGGCATGGTCTTGTGATAGCTGACATCGCTAGAGATAATGGCTATGATGAGATAGTTTTTTTAGATGATGCTAGCGAGCGTAAATTTAGCCCAGAGCTTGAAAAAGCTGACATCATAATAGCCATAGGTGATAATAAAACAAGGCAAAAGATCAGCCAAAAGGTCGAGGTCGCTGGCTTTGAGATAGTAAATTTGATCCATAAAAGTGCGGTTGTGAGCGAGAGTGCTGTGATAGAAAAAGGCACAGTGGTCATGCCAAATGCCGTGATAAACGCAAAAGCTTGCATAAAAGAGGGCGCTATCATAAACTCTGGCGCGGTGATAGAGCATGAGTGCGTGATAGGTAAATTTGCTCACATCAGCCCAAATGCAGCCCTTGCTGGTAATGTGAGCGTGGGAGAATTTACGCACGTTGGCATTGGCTCAAGCGTCATTCAAGGCATAAGCATCGGCAAAAACTGCATCATAGGCGCTGGAAGCGTAGTTGTTAGAGATATAAAGGACGGCATAAAGGCTTACGGCGTGCCTGCATGCGAGCGCGCTAAGATATAAATTTAAAAATAAGTGCTAAAATCGCCAAAAAATCACGAAAGGTATGAAAATGGATAGGGTTTTTTTATCTCCACCAAACATGAGTGGAAAAGAGCAAGAATATATAAAAAAAGTTTTTGAAAGCAACTACATAGCGCCGCTTGGCGAATATGTCAATAAATTTGAAGATAGCATAAAAGCTTATACTGGCGCCAAAGATGCGCTTGCGCTATGCGCTGGAACTGCGGCACTTCACCTAGCGCTTCGCGTCCTTGGCGTAAAAGAGGGCGATCTTGTGCTAGCTTCTAGCTTTACTTTTATGGCTTCAGTCTCGCCGATACTTTATGAAAAGGCAACTCCAGTCTTTATAGATAGCGACGAGAGCTGGAATTTAAGCCCAGAGCTACTAAAAAAAGCGATATCAAATTTACCTAAAAAGCCAAAAGCACTAGTCGTCACACATCTTTACGGCCAAGCTTCAAAGATGAAAGAAATTTGCGAGATTTGCCAAAACGAAGGCATCGCTTTGGTTGAAGATGCAGCTGAAGCACTTGGTGGATTTTACGGCGGCAAGGCGCTTGGCACATTTGGCGTGATGGGCGGATATAGCTTCAATGGCAACAAGATCATCACCACTTCAGGTGGCGGCATGCTAGTTGGAGATAGCGAATTTGTAGAAAAAGCTAGATTTTACAGCACTCAAGCAAGAGAGCCTTTGCTTCACTACGAGCACAAGGATTATGGCTACAACTACCGCTTAAGCAACGTCCTAGGCGCTATTGGCGTGGCTCAGATGGAGGTTTTAGAAAAGAGAGTCGAACAAAAGAGAAGAGTATTTGATATTTATGAAAAAGAGCTTGGCGATATTTTAGAATTTATGCCAGAGCTACCAAATTCTCGTGGAAATAGATGGCTCACAACTGGTGTTTTTGCTAAAAAAGATGCACATTTAAAAGTTATAAAAGCACTAGCTGATGCAAATATCGAGAGCCGCCCACTTTGGAAGCCTATGCACATGCAGCCAGTATTTAAAGGCGCACTAAGTTTTGTTGATGGATATAGCGAAGATCTATTTTCAAGAGGAATTTGCTTGCCAAGTGGCAGCGATATGAGCGAGCAGACACAAGAAAGAGTGATAAAAATAGTCAAGGAAAATGCTTAAATGTTTCATGCAACGAAGTTAAAGAGGCTCGTATTTTTCCTTCTTGGTGATGTTTTTATATTTGTTTTTTCGATATATGCAGCTTATCTTTTAAGATTTAACGCCGACATCCCAGATATCTACGTGCAAGGGCTTTTTGTAACGGCTGGATTTTTGATCGTATTTAAGCTCTTTTTTATGTGGATGTTTAAAATTTACAAGGTGCCGTGGAGATTTTTCGGCTTAAATGAAGCTCGTAAAATTTTCCTAGCTCACGTTTGCGCGGCGATCTTATTTACGATCGTGTTTTTCATCATACAAGATTTTTTAAATCCTTACCCAAGAAGCGTCATATTTATCGACCTTCTCATCTCATGCCTACTTATCGGGCTTTTGAGAATTTCAAAACGTATGGTGCTTGACTTTTCAAACAGACCTCACAAAGGCGAGCCTTGTATCGTTATAGGCGCGACCTCAAAGGCGCTTCACGTCTTACGTGGCTTAAAGCAGGGCTATCTTGACTACTATGCAGTTGGTGTGGTAGATGGTAGAAGCGATCTTGTTGGCACATATTGTGATGGATTTTTAGTTCAAGATAAAAAAGATATACCAAGCCTTATAAAAGACTACGACGCAAAGACTGCTATCATCGCACTAGCACTTGATCAAGACGAGCTTCAAGCTTTAGTTGATGAGCTTACTGGATATGGCATAAGAGATATGAAGCTCTTTTCGCTTATCGAAAATGAGCCGATCAAAGATATCTCGATCGAAGATTTGCTTGCTAGAAAGCCAAAAGACCTTAATCCAGAAGCCATTTCAAATTTCTTAAAAGACAAAAAAGTGCTTGTCACTGGAGCTGGCGGTAGTATAGGAAGCGAAATTTGTAAGCAGTGCTTGAAATATGGCGTAAGCGAGCTTATAATGGTTGAACACAGCGAGTTTAACCTTTATAAAATAGGCGAAGATACAAGAGATAAAAGAACTGTTAGCAAGCTTGTAAATATCACAAATTTAAAAGACTTTGAAGAGGTTTTTGAGGAATTTAGACCAGAGATCGTCATCCACGCGGCAGCATATAAACACGTGCCACTTTGCGAGCTAAATCCTCGCTCAGCAGTTGAAAACAACATCCTTGGTACAAAAAATGCAGTCGATCTTTCTAAAAAATATGGTGCTAAGAAATTTGTCATGATCTCATCAGACAAGGCTGTGCGCCCAACAAATATCATGGGCACAACTAAGCGTGTTTGCGAGCTTTATGCGCTAAATTCAAACGAAGCAGGTATCTGCGAGATAGTTTGTGTGCGCTTTGGTAACGTCCTTGGCTCAAGTGGCTCAGTTATACCTAAATTTAAAGCGCAGATCGCTGCAAACAAGCCTTTAAGCGTCACGCACCCAGAGATCACAAGATACTTTATGCTTACATCTGAAGCGTGTCAGCTAGTCCTTCAAGCAGCCTCTATCGCAAAAGGCGGAGAGCTTTTTGTACTTGATATGGGCGAGCCAGTTAAGATCGTCGATCTTGCTAAAAAGATGCTTCTGCTTTCAAACAAAGAGCATCTGGGTATCGAATTTGTGGGGCTTAGACCTGGCGAGAAGCTTTATGAGGAGCTACTGATCAACAAAGATGACGTTCAAACTAAGTATGAGTCGATCTTCGTGACACACTCACAGCCATACGATCTAACTCTTTTAAATTCACAGATAAATGGGCTTTTACAGCTTGAAGATGACGAGGTAGCGCCTGCTCTTAAGGTGATCGTGCCAGAGTTTAATCATGCATTAAATTTAAAAGGCTAGTTTTGGTTATAAAAGATATTAAGAGATTTAGTGACACGAGATATAAGGCAAGGGCGTATATCTGCTATTTGTTTAGTAGAAATTTGCCAAACAGACTGCCTGGGGTTTGTTTGGAAAATATAAAAGCTGGTTTTGATAAGATCAGCCACGAGATAGAAAATTTTGACGCACTATACATTTTAGACGAAAATGGCATACAGATCGATGACTCGATCAGCCTAAATGAAAAGTATAAAATTCCAAAAGGCGAAAACCGTGCAAACAAGGCATATTACTACACCGCTGTGCGCGAGAAAAGGTGCGTTTTAAGCGATCCATATCCATCAAGTCTAAATGGAGGTTTATGCGTCACAGCAAGCGTGCCTATCTATAATGAAAAAAATGAGCTTAAATTTATAGCTTGCATCGACATAAGCCTAGAAAATATCCTAAATATGGTCGATAGCGGCTTTGTCGAGGAGCATTTTGGTAGATTTTTAAAGACAGTATATGCTCTCTTTTGTGCATCGCTTTTTATGATCTGCGCATTTTTATTTTGGCACGGCGTAAAGAGCTTTATTTCAAAGAGTATCGAGCATATAAACGTAGAAGAAATTTTTGAATCAACCATTATTTTAACGCTAGCTCTTGCCATTTTTGACCTTGTTAAGACGATATTTGAAGAAGAGGTTTTGGGCAAAAATCACGAAGAAAATAGCGTTATTTATAAGACGATGGTTAGATTTATCGGCTCTATCATCATCGCACTTGCTATAGAAGCGCTTATGCTTGTGTTTAAATTTGCTATCACCGCACCTGAAAATATCATAAACGCTATCTATCTAATAGGCGGTGTGGCGATGCTGATGGCGGCACTTAGCTTTTATCTCTTTAGTGTAAAAAGACAAGAGAACAAATGATCGCTATTATTGATTATGGTGCTGGAAACATCAAAAGCGTGATAAATGCTTTTAAATTCCTTGGCCATGAGTGCGTTTTACTAAGTGAGCCTGGGAGCCTAAAAGAGCACTCTCACATCGTTCTGCCAGGCGTTGGGGCATTTGGCGAGGCGATGAAAAAGCTCAAATTTAACGGCATGGATGAAGCGATAAAAGAGGCTGTAAAAAGCGGAAAAGCCTTTATAGGAATTTGCCTTGGTATGCAGCTTTTATTTGAAAAAAGCTTTGAATTTGGCGAGCATGAGGGGCTTTCACTTTTACCGGGAGAGGTCGTTAAATTTGATGAAGCTAAATTTGATAAACCGCTAAAGATCCCACATGTTGGCTGGAACACACTCGAGTTTAAACAAAATAGCCCTTTAAGATTAGGATTAAAAGAGCTTGAGTATTTATACTTTGTGCATAGCTACCACGTGGTTTGTGATGATAAATTTGCGCTTGCAAAGACAACTTATGGATATGAATTTACAAGCGCGGTGCAGCATGAAAATCTCTTTGGTTTTCAGCCTCATCCAGAAAAAAGTCATGAGGTTGGGCTTAAAATTTTAGAAAATTTTGCGAGGTTATGATGGAAATTTTCCCAGCGATAGATCTAAAAGAGGGGCAAGCAGTTAGGCTTAGCAAAGGGCTCATGCAAAGTGCTAAAATTTATAGCAGTGAGCCAAGTGAGCTTGCTAAGAGGTTTGAAGATTACGGCGCAAAATGGCTGCATGTGGTCGATCTTGATGGAGCATTTGCAGGGGAAGCCATAAATTTTAAGACGATCGAAAAGATAGTAAAAGCTACAAATTTAAAGGTGCAAGTTGGCGGTGGTATAAGGGATGAAGAGCGTATAAAGCGCTATTTGGACCTTGGAGTTAGCAGGGTAATCCTTGGCTCAGTTGCTCTAAAAGATCCAGAATTTACAGCAAAAATGGCTGGAATTTATAGGGTCGTAGTTGGCATAGATGCCAAAGATGGCTATGTGGCAGTGCAGGGCTGGGGTGAGGTTTCAAGCATAAAAGCAGTCGATCTTGCAAAAAAATTTGCAGATGTGGGTGTAGAAGCTGTGATTTGCACCGATATTAACAAAGATGGAATGCTTGGCGGAGTTAATGTTGATTTTAGCTTGCAAATAGCTAGAAGCAGCAAGCTTGAGACCATAGCAAGTGGCGGTGTGAGCGATATAAACGACATTTTGGCGCTAAAAGAGACAAAAGAGATAGCTGGCGTGATCGTTGGAAAAGCTTACTATGAGGGACGACTTGATTTGAAAGATGCTTTCAAACAAGTTGGCTAGCGTTAAAGCTTTTATAAATTTTAATTAGCTAGAATAGGGCAATTTTTACTAAAAGGATATTATGTGAAGATTTTGGTTGTAGATGACAGCTCAACAATGAGAAGGATCATAAAAAATACTTTGCAAAGGTTAGGACATCAAGAAATTCTTGAGGCTGAGCACGGGCTTGAAGCTTGGAATATCTTGACACAAAACGAGGGTATTGAGGTTCTTATTACTGACTGGAACATGCCTGAGATGAACGGTCTTGAACTTGTTAAAAAGGTAAGGGCTGAGCAAAAATATGTTGATATGCCTATCATAATGGTAACAACAGAGGGCGGAAAAGCCGAGGTTATAACAGCTTTAAAAGCAGGTGTTAATAACTACATCGTTAAACCTTTTACGCCACAAGTTTTAAAAGAGAAGCTTGAAGACGTTCTTGGTTAATGAAAGATAAATTTTACGAATTAAGCATCAAAACATCAAATTTTTATGATGAAATTTTAGAGTTAGTTTTTTCTTTTGGGGTCACCTGTGTAGAAGAGCTAGACCATGAGATCATCATCAGGGAAGAGTATGATCTAAAAGATATAGCTTGGGGTGTCGAAGAGTATGCAAAAGGGCTCTCTAGCGTTCGTAAAATTTCAAATGATTTAAAAATTTCTCTTAATTTAAAAGAAAATAAAGACTGGCTAGGCGAATATAAAAGGGCAGTTAAGCCTATTTTGGTTGATAAAATTTATATTAGACCTAGCTGGGAAGAGCCACTTGGTGGCGTAACAAATATCATAATCGACCCAGCTCTAGCCTTTGGCTCAGGGCACCATGAAAGCACAAATTCTTGCTTGCAACTTTTACAAAAATATGCAAAAAGTGGTGATAGCGCTTTAGATGTGGGATGCGGAAGCGGGATATTAAGCATAGCTTTAGCAAAGCTTGGCTGCAATGTCGATGCCTGCGATACAGACGAGCAGGCCACGCAAAGCTCGCTTAGCAATGCTCAGCTAAATGAGGTTAAATTTAATAAAATTTGGACAGGATCTATTGCAAATTTAGAGCAAAAATATGATATCGTCGTAGCAAATATCATTGCTGATGTCATTTTTATGCTCTCAAATGACTTGAAAAAATCACTTAAAAAAGGCGGCTATTTAGTATTGTCAGGAATTTTGAACAAATACGAAGATAGGATTAAAGATACATTTAAGGATTTGGAGCTAGTTGAGATAAAACAGGCTAATGATTGGGTTAGCTTTGTTTATAAGGAAATGGATGAATAATCAAAATAATAACCAAAATAATGGCGATAATAACGGGTTTTTTAACAAAAATCCCATCTTTATCTTTGCTATTTTTGCGATAGTTATAGTTCTAGCTTTTAGAAGCTTTAGTGGCGACGGACTAGGCGGTACTTTTGGGCTTGGTAGCAACGCTCAAAGCAAGATGATAGCTTATTCTGAATTTAAAGATATGCTAAAAAATAAGCAATTAAATGAGGTTGCGATATCTGAAACCACGATAAAAGGCGTTGGTAATGACAAAACCATCTACCTCGCAAAGCGCATAAATGATCCAACGCTCATTGGCATACTTGAGCAAAACGGCATAACTTACAGCGTTTATAGCGAAAATAACTGGTTTGGAGATCTTATATTTTCATGGATCATACCGGTGTTTATATTTTTTGCTATTTGGATGTTTATCGCTAGTCGTATGCAAAAAAATATCGGCGGTGGCATACTGGGCATAGGAAGTGCAAAAAAGCTTATAAATTCTGAAAAACCAAAAGTTAAATTTGACGATGTTGCAGGCGTAGAAGAGGCAAAAGAAGAGGTTCAAGAGATAGTTGATTATCTAAAGAGCCCAGATAAATATCTAAGACTTGGAGCTAAAATTCCAAAAGGTATTTTGCTAGTTGGCCCTCCAGGTACTGGTAAAACACTTCTTGCAAGAGCAGTTGCAGGCGAGGCTAGCGTGCCATTTTTCTCTATGTCAGCATCAAGCTTTATTGAGATGTTTGTTGGTGTTGGTGCAAGTAGGGTTAGAGACCTTTTTGAAAATGCAAAAAAAGAGGCTCCAGCGATTGTATTTATAGATGAGATCGATGCGATCGGTAAGAGCAGAAATTCTGGTCCGATGGGTGGCAATGACGAGAGAGAGCAGACGCTAAATCAGCTTCTTTCTGAGATGGACGGCTTTGATGCGGACAAGTCGCCAGTCATCGTTATAGCAGCTACAAATAGACCTGAAGTTTTAGATGCTGCACTTTTAAGACCGGGTAGATTTGACAGGCAAGTGCTTGTTGATAAGCCTGATTTTAAAGGACGTTGCGACATCTTAAAAGTCCATATGAAAGATGTTAAAATCGGCAAAGATGTAAATATCGAGGACATCGCAAGGCTTACTACTGGTTTAGCAGGTGCTGACCTTGAAAATATCATAAATGAGGCGGCACTTCTTGCAGGACGTAAGTCAAAGACTTTTGTCGAGCAGGCTGATCTAGTGGAGGCTGTCGAGAGATCGATAGCTGGTTTAGAGAAAAAATCACGCCGCGTAAATCCAAAAGAGAAAAAGATAGTCACTTACCATGAAAGTGGCCATGCCTTGGTAGCTGAGCTAACAAAAGGTGCAAAAAGAGTAACAAAGGTCTCAGTCGTGCCACGCGGTCTTGCAGCGCTTGGCTATACGCTAAATACACCTGAAGAGAATAAATTTATGATGCAAAAGCATGAACTACTTGCAGAAGTGGATGTGCTTTTGGCTGGTAGAGCTGCTGAAGAGGTATTTATAAAAGAGATATCAACTGGAGCTAGCAACGACCTAGAGCGCGCGACTGATATCATAAAAGCTATGGTTAGCATGTATGGTATGAGTGATGTTGCCGGTCTTATGGTACTTGAAAAGCAACGTGCAACATTTTTAAATGGTGGACAAAGCATAAAAGACTATAGCGACAAGATGGCTGAAAAGGTTGATGAGTTTGTAAAAGCACTTCTTCATGAGAGATATACAGCTGTGCTTGGTCTTCTTGAAATTTATAAAGGCGCCATTGAAAACATGGTTTCAGCGCTTTATGAAGAAGAGACTATCGAGGGAAAAAGAGTTAGAGAGATCATCAAAAACTACGAAGAAGAAAATGGTCTTGAAAGCAGGCTTGTAGAGCTTGAAGAAGAGGAAAAAGGCAAAAAAGAGGAATAAAAATGAGTGGCTACATCGCAAAAGCAGGGTATAAATTTATATTATTCTTTTTGATTTTATTTGCTATATCTGCATTGTTTGGTATTGCGCCACTATTTTTTCTAGCACTACTTTTTTTAACTCTATATTTTTTTAGAGACCCTGAAAGAGAGCCTTTTACTGATGATAAACTAGCCTTACTTTCGCCAATAGATGGTAAGATAAAAGAGATCAGCGTTTCAAATTTTGATGATAAAGAGGTAGCTAAGATAGTTATCTCAAAGCCATTTTTTGGCGTAGGTACGCTAAGAGCTATAAGCGATGCTAACGTCACTGAAGTTAAAAAAAGGCATGGGCTCTTTTTATGCCAGGCTATGAAAATTTCAGAGATGCTAAACGAAAGAGCGATAATTCGTTTTGAAAAAGGAAATATCAAATTTGCTATGAAGATCATAGCTGGAGTTTTTAGTAGAAGTTTAGAAATTTATAACATTACCAGTCTAAAAGCCTCTAGAAAATTTGGCTTTTTAGGAAGCGGCGAAGTGATTTTATACTTGCCAAGAGATACTAAAATTTGTGTAAGCGTTGGCGAGAGCGTTAAAGCTGCTTCACTTCTTGGATACTTTGAAGAGGAAAAATAAAATGAATAGCATACAAAAAATGCAGTTAATGTATATCTTGCCAAATTTATTTACCGCTGCAAGCGCTTTTTTGGGCGTTATAAGCATTATTTCATCTATTCAGGGAAACTATTTTAAAGCTATTATTTACATCATTCTTTCACTGATTTTAGACGGACTTGATGGACGCGTGGCAAGACTTACAAAAACTACAAGTAAATTTGGCGTGGAGTTTGATAGTCTTGCAGACCTTGTAGCATTTGGTGTGGCCCCAGCGATTTTATTTTATCTAACAGTTGGTGCAAAATTTGGTAGATTTGGTGCGCTAATAGCAGCTATGTTTGTAGTCTTTGGAGCTATTAGACTAGCTCGTTTTAATGTCACTACCGGCACATACGAGCCAAATGTTTTCATCGGACTTCCTATACCATCAGCAGCCATCATTGGAGTGCTTTGGGTTGGTGTTTATCTAAAGCATGAATTTTTATATGGTTTTGAGTGGTGCTTGATATTGCTTGAAGCAGTTTTAGCTATCTTGATGGTTAGCAACATCCGCTACCCAAGCTTTAAAAAGATGAATTTAAAACAAACTCATGTTATGCGAATTTTAGTAGCACTTGTAGTTGTATTTTCTATGCTTTATCTATATCCTTACGAGAGTGCGACCTTTTTTATGAGCGTTTATATGCTTTATGGTATTATTAGAGCGGCGATAATGTTTAGCAAAAATCACAAAAAAAAGGAGAGCGAATGAGCGAAAATGGCATAATAAAATCGCGTAAATTTTTACCAAAAATCGAAATCAAAAACTCTCTACTGCTGCTACTTAGGTAGCAAATTCTTCTTTACTTAACTCATTAAATTTAAATATAAAAAATCATAAAAGGACAAAAAATGGATAAAAATAAAATTATAATCTTTGATACGACTTTAAGAGATGGCGAGCAAAGCCCAGGAGCTTCTATGAACACAGCTGAAAAGCTACAGATCGCACTTCAGCTTGAAAGGCTTGGTGTAGATGTGATGGAGGCTGGATTTGCAGCGGCTAGCCCAGGGGATTTTGACGCGGTAAATCAGATCGCAAAGCAAGCTTCAAACATCACTGTCTGCTCGCTTGCACGTGCGGTTGAGCGTGATATTAAGGCAGCTGGCGAGGCATTAGCTCCGGCAAAAAACAAAAGAATTCACACCTTCATAGCAACAAGTCCGATCCACATGCAGTACAAGCTAAAAATGAGCCCAGACGAGGTGATCAGGCGTGCAGTTGAGGCAGTGCAATACTCAAAAACGTTTTGCGACGACGTGGAATTTAGCTGCGAGGATGCGTGCAGAAGTGAGATGAGCTTTTTAAAAGAAATTTGCGACGCAGCGATAAACGCAGGGGCAAAAACCATAAATATCCCAGATACGGTTGGCTACTTGTATCCAGAGGAGATCGCAGCTCGCATTAGCGAAATAGTAAAATTTATAGGTGGTAGAGCGGTAGTTTCGGTGCATAACCACAACGATCTAGGCATGGCTACGGCAAATTCGCTAGCTGCTATAAAAGCTGGTGCAAGGCAGGTTGAAGGCACGATAAATGGCATCGGCGAGCGTGCTGGAAACGCTGCACTTGAAGAGATCGTGATGGCTATCAAAACTCGTCAGGACGTCTTTGCGCCGCTTTACACAGGCATCATCTCAAAAGAAATTTATCCAACTTCAAGACTGATCGCTAGCATCACAGGTATCGAGCCACAGCCAAACAAAGCAATCGTTGGCAAAAACGCCTTCGCGCACGAGAGTGGCATCCACCAAGATGGCGTGCTAAAACACAAAGAGACCTACGAGATCATCAGCGCTGAGAGCATCGGTCTAGAGAAAAATTCGCTCGTTCTTGGCAAGCACAGCGGCCGCCACGCCTTTAAAGATAAGCTTGCTAGCCTTGGATTTGACCTTGATAGCGAGGCACTCAATAAGGCGTTTGAGAAATTTAAAGAGTTGGCGGATAAGAAAAAAGAGATATTTGACGACGATATCAGGGCGCTTGTAGCCGAGGAGATCACTAAGATCCCACAAGCTTACGAGATCACAGGGTTTCTTCAAAGTAGCGGTGGAAGCTTAGCAAGTGCCTCTATGAGTATCAAGCACAACGACGAGATCATCAGTGACTCCGCCCTTGGAAATGGCACTGCGGATGCGATATTTAAGGTTATTGACCGCATTAGTGGCATAAATGGCACGCTAAAAGACTATAAGGTTACGGCCGTTTCGCAGGGCAAAGACGCTCTTGCGAAGGTTGATGTCAAGGTCGAGTTTGAGGGCAATGCCGCTGTCATGGGTCACGGACTTGATATCGATACGATGATGGCAAGCGCAAAAGCCTATGTCGGCGCACTAAATAGCTACCTTCGCATCCATAAAAACTAAAATTTTAGCTGGCTGCTAAATTTGCAGCTGGCTAATTTAAATTTAGCTATTCTTTAAATTTACTGCGTTTTTCAAATTTTAAAATTCCATTCACTCGCAAGAATTGACTACTAAAATTTGACTTCGCTTGCAGCTTAGCTCAAATTTTAGAGCCGAAATTACTCACTCATGAAATTTTAAAATTTGCCTGAAGCCCACTGATATACAAACGCATGCAGCGCGAAGTGCTGAAGCATGCCACCTCTAACGTGCGAGTGGTTTTTACTCGGGCTTTGCCTCGTAACTGCAAGAGGACGAGGGATTTAAAAATAGAGATAAGGGGACGGGCTTCGTGTCTGCCATGCAGTTGCGAGCCTGTTAAGCAAAATTTAAGTCCACTTGTCTCCCTTTAAATAAAAAGAAATTTACAAATTTAGTCAAGCTATTTTTGCAAATTTTAAAACTTTCACTCGCTCGCAAGAATTGACGACTAAAATTTGGCTTTGCTTACCGCTTAGCTCAAATTTTAGAGCCAAAATTACTTGTTTATGAAATTTTAAAATTTGCTTGACTTCTTTTGGCGTATTTACCTATACGCTCTTGTGCAAATTTCTGTCATTACGTTAAATTTAAACAAATTTTAATAGATAAATGCCGATAATTAGGGCTTTAAATCACCTTAAAGGATAGACATGAAAAAGATCTTTGCTCTTTTACTGACAGCTTTTGTTGCTCTTTGTGCAAACGAGCTAAAATTTGGTACAGCGGCAAACTACCCGCCATTTGAATATATCGATGAAAACAACAAAATAACAGGCTTTGACATCGATCTGATAGACGAAATCTCAAAGCGTGCTGGCTTTTCATACAAGATCATAAATATGAGCTTTGATGGCCTCATCCCAGCGCTTAAAGCTGGCAAGATAAATGGCATCATAAGTGCGATGAGCGCGACTCCTGATAGACTGAAGTCGATCGACTTTACAAAGCCATACTATCTAACTGAAAACATCTACCTAAAGAAAAAAGGCAACGACGCTTTAAAAGCTAAAGAGGAGCTAGCTGGCAAAAAAGTAGGCGTGCAACAAGGCACCATCCAAGAGCTAGCCGCAAATGCGATAAATGGCGCAAAAGTAGTGCCTTCAGAAGATACTGTGCCACTTATAATGGGGCTAAAAGTTGGTAAATTTGACGCAGTTATCCTTGATAGCTCGATCGGCTATGGCTTTATCAAGAAAAACCCTGAAGTAGAGGCATTTTTCAAAGAGGTTGATGGTAGCGAGGGCTTTTCAATCGCTTTTGATAAAAATAAGCAGAGCGAGCTTATCGCTAAGATAAATCAAATTTTAGATGAGATGAAAAAAGACGGCAGCTACGACGCACTGCTTAAAAAATACGAACTAAAATAACACCTCCAAACTAGCCTGCAAATTTAGCAGGCTAGCTTTATCTTGCATTTTAAAATTTATACTAAAATCCGCTTTTACATAGAAATTTAAAGGACGGATTATGAGAAAAATTCTGCTACTTTTGTGCCTAGCGCTTAGCCTCTTTGCCTTGCAAAATGACAAAGATATGCTAAGTGGAGAGCTAAAAAACGGGCTTAAATACTATATAAAAGAGAATAAACTCCCACAAAAAACGGCCATCTTTTACCTAGTCGTAAACTCAGGCTCGACCGATGAGAGAGACGGCGAGCAGGGGCTTGCGCACTTTTTGGAGCACATGGCGTTTAATGGCAGCCGTGACTTTAGCAAAAATGAGCTCATTAAACAGCTTGAGAGCCTCGGGGTTAAATTTGGCGCTGATCTAAACGCGCAAACAAGCTACGATCAGACGAGCTACACGCTAAGCATAAATGTAAATGAGAAAAATTTAAAGGACGTTTTCAAGGTCTTTTCAAACTGGATCGATGGCATAAAGATCGACGCAGGCGAGCTTGATAAGGAGCGAGGCGTCATAATGGAGGAGGAGCGTCAGCGAAACACGCCAGCATATAGGCTCTATCTTGCCCAGAGCAAGGACATCTTTGCTGGCAGCATCTATCAAAAAAGAGTGCCAATAGGCGATATGAACGTGATAAAAAGCGTAGATGCTAAGCACATGCAAGAGTTTTACGAGAGGCTTTATCAGCCAAGATTTATGAGCTTTGTAGCAGTTGGCGACTTTGATAAAAACGAGATAAAAGCTCTGATAGAAAAAAGCTTTAGCGCAGCAAAAAATAGCAACTCATACGTTCATCCAGATAAAAGCATCGCTTTTAAAGATGGGCTAAATGTCTTTAACTACGACGCAAACGAGACGGCAGCTCAGTTTGTAAGACTTAGCTTTTTTGATAAATTTAAGCCAGTCTCAGACGAGGCTGATGTGAAGCGAAATTTAAAAGATGCGCTAATAGCTAGCCTTATAAATATGCTTTATGAGCAAAAAAACGCAAATAATTCATCAAATTTAAGTGTTGATTTTATGGCGCAAACGCTTCAAGCAAAGCAAAAAATTTATAGCTTTGAGGCAAATGTGATCGGAGATGATTTTAACGCTAGCCTTAAAGATATGTTAAGCGTTTTAAAGGGCATTGAGAAATTTGGCTTTAATAAAGGCGATTTTGCCGATGTTAAAAAGGCATTTGTGGCAAATGTAGAGGCTAAATTTAAACGCTCAAAAACTAAAAAATCAAGCGTTTATGCAAGCGAAATTTTAAATATGATCGAAAATGGAGGCTTTGTACTAAGCGATGAAGATAGCAAAAACCTTAGCCTAAAGCTCTTAAACGAGATCACGCTAGAGGATGTTAATGCTAGATTTAGGCAAATTTTAGCCATACCTGATGAGCGCGTGAGGGTCTTTAGCAAAGATGGTTTTAAGCTTAGCAAAGATGCCTTTTTGAAGCTAAAAGATGAGGCAAAACCTTACGATACAAATTTGGCTAGCCAGAGCCTAAATAAGAGCCTTGGCAATGAAAATTTAGAGCCAAAAGATATAGTCTCTAGCGAATTTGACCAAAAGCATGGCATCTACACTTATAAGCTGCCAAATGGCTCGCAAGTCATCTTTAAGCCACTAGCCACCAAAAAAGATAGTATCTTGTTTGCAGCCATTAGCAAGGGCGGCACTTCAGATCTAGCTGATCCTAAGCTTGGCGGCTTTGCGGTTGCGTTTACAAATGAGAGTGGCGTTGGCAAATTTAACAACTACGAGCTTTCAAAGGTGCTAAACGACAAGATAGTAAGCTACGAAAAGAGCATAGAGGCGCTTACACAGGGCATTTACGGCTCTTCAAGCAGTGGCGATCTTGGTTCGTTGCTAGCTGTTATAAATTTAGAGTTTAGCTCCCCAAGAGCCGATGCAAACGTGCTTGAGAGGATAAAACAAAGAGCAAAAGATGAGCTAGCTAAAGAGCAAAATTTACCTGAATATAAATTTAGTACCGAATTTAGCAAGTTTTTTTATGAAAACAATAAGCGTGTAGCGCCCATCGAGATGGCGCAGATCGATGCGCTAAAGCTAAATGAGCTAAAAGCTATCATCAAAGATAAATTTACAAACGCAGCCTCATACACCTTCGTAATCATCGGCGACACCGACGAGCAGAGGCTTTTGCCACTTGTTAAAAAGTATATCGCCACGCTGCCTAAGCTTGGCGAGGCTGAAAATTTTAAAGATGACGGCGTGCGAAGCATCAAGGGAGAGCACACGTTTAAAAGGGAGTATCAAAGCACAAAAAGAAGCGATGTGAGCGTGGATATAATAAATTTAGATACAAAATATAGCTTCAAAGAGGTGGTCAAGCTAAGAGCGCTAAGCTCGGTCTTAAAAACGGCGCTTCGAGAAAAGATCAGAGAAGACAAAGGTCAAACATACGGCTTTAGCCTAAACGCTAGGCTCGCTCGCTATCCGTATGAGCACTCAAAGGCGGTGATCGGCTTTACTTGCGACCCTGCAAACACGGACAAGATCATCGCCGAGATAAAAGAGATAATAGCTAGCATCAAGCGTGATGGCGCGCTCTTGCCAAAGCATTTGGAGGATTTTAAGGCGCAGAGTGAAATTTCTATAAAAAAAGATTACGAAAAGCCTGAGTTTTGGCAAAATCTCATCATCTCAAATAAAATTTTTAACACGCCACTTTACACGGCTGATGAGTATATAGATGCGGTCAAAGCGCTCACAAATGACGATATCAAAGAGGCTGCTAGGCTATATCTTGATGAGAAAAATATGGTGATAAGTATAAATAATCCGAAGTAGAAATTTTTTTGGGGCTAGGCTGGCTCTTTAAATTTAAACTTGAATATAAATTTATGGAGCGAAACTGGCTCTTTAAAATTTAAGATTAAGCAGAAATTTGAGAAGTCAAGCTAGCTCTTTAAATTTAAACTTGAGTAGAAAAATTTGGAGCTGGGCTAACTCTTTAATTCAAATTTAAATAGAAATTTAGAGAACTAAGCCAACCTCAAAAATTTAAGCAAAATAAATTTAGCACGCTAAGCCAGCCCCAAAATTTAAACTCTAAAGCTAAGCTAGTATATCCTTTGGCTTTAGCTTATTTAGCTTTTGCACTAGATCATCAAAGCTCGCGCCGTTTTCTACCTCGCGCCTGATAAATTCCTCAAAAAACTCGCGTTTTATATCCTTGTCTGTGTAGGTCACGCTCTTTTTGGTAACTTGCATAGGTTTAAATTTCTCTTCTTCTATATCCTCATCGCCATCTTCTCTAACTGGCACAAGAGCGATATTTTGCAGCACATCAGCGATATTTTCTCCTTTTTCATAGCTTGTTTTTAGAAATTTCAAAAACTCATCTTTGCTATTTTTATCAGCGTAGCTTACACGCTGTAGCATCGCTTGACCTAAGATATCTATGCGCTTTTTAGCCGATGTTTGCTCGTATTGCAAAGCCCCGTCTTTGAAAGAAATTTTCACATTTGCATGCTCGCCAAGTATCCTTTCGGCGGTAAATTCCAGCCATTTGTCTTTAAATTTATCTATGCTTAGATCAGAATCTAGCAAATTTCTAGCTTCAGGGCTTAGATGAAGCGCGCCATTATTGTGATTGATCATGATGCCAATAGTGTCGGTGGCAATAGCAGATATATTGTAGGTTTTGTTAAATTCATCTACGCTAAAGCCGTTTTTCTCGTTAGTTAGGATGGAGCTTGCTAGCCAAAGCTTCGTGCTATCAACGAAATTTTTAAGGCTAGAGATTTCATCTTTGCCCATAGAGCTATCAAGCCCGTTCATCTTGCCCCAGATAGAAATTTTATCATTTGACGAGTAGCCAGAAAGCGATAGATGCTTGATGTCTAGGGCATTGGGAGAAATTTTTACTTTGCCTAAATTTGCGATAGTCGTTGGCTGCTTATTAAAAGCGTCTTGATAGTTAAAGCTTTGATTAAGTCCATTTAGTGCGTTTATCATGTCAAATCCTTTAACACAATATCGGCAAATGGATTTAAATTTTAAGTGGGATTATTTTTTATTGCGGTATTTTTCAAAAATGGCGATCATCTGGTGCGAGTCTTGCGCGACTTTGAGCTTGTTTGGGTTTTTGCTAAGCAGCTCTTCTCTTAGGGCGTCTATAAATTCCTTGTCCTTTTTGCAGGCTTCAAGGCTCACACGCCCTCTAAGTATAGCCATAAATATAACATCGGCAGTCGCATTTATCATCTCAAGCATCTTTTCTTCGCTCATTTTTCTAAAATTTGCCCTTTTTTAAGCAAATATTATTCCTTTACGTCCACGAAATTTATTATTTTCACCTCTTGGCTCTCTTTGCAAGCCTCCAGTGCAGCCGCATTTTTCACCATGTGAGCGCTATTCATATGCTCTTTTTGGCTTTCTAAATTTTCCCAGCTCTCCATAAAGCAGTACTCACTCTGCGTGCCCGCAACCCTGCCGCACTCGTAGCTTATGCAGCCTTTGTCTTTTCTTGAAGCTGGCACGATCTCTTTTAAAATTTCTTCAAATTTCGCTTCAAAGCCAGCTTTTATTTTTAAATTTACATAAAATCCCACCATTTGCCTATCCTTTAATATTTTTTGGTTACAATTGCGCAACATAAGACGCAAGTTTGCGTATTACATTACAAGGCCTTTTCATGACGAGATGATACAAAATACTAAATTTATAACTCATAAAACCAAACAAATTTAACCAAATATCGGAGAAAAAATGAAAAGACGAGACTTTTTAAAGCTTGGTGCATTAAGCGCAGCAAGCCTTCAGGCAAAAGAACTTGACGGAGCAGCTCAGGCGCTTTTTGATAAGCAAAGTGGCCTATGTGCGAACAAATTTGGCCCATTTTATGTAAAAACTATCGCAGGTCGCGTGGTAGAGACTGAGCCATTTGAGGGTGATGCGTGCCCAAATGAGCTAAACAACGCACTTCTTGATCATATCCAAAATGAAAGCAGGGTCAAATTTCCATTTGTTAGAAAGAGCTTTTTGGCTGACCCAAACAACCCAAAGCCAGAGCTTCGTGGCAAAGAGGAATTTGTGCGCGTAAGCTGGGACGAGGCGATAAAGCTAAGCGCGAAAATTTTAAAAGAAAATTTCGATAAATACGGCTCTGAAGCGATATACGGACAGGTTTATCAGTGGGGTAGCCTTGGTAAAGTTGGTCACAGCCAAAAGACTGCAAAGAGGCTACTTAACGTGCTTGGCGGATATGTAAATGAGCTTGGCGGCTACTCATACGGCGCAGCGACTGTCATCATGCCCCACATCACAGGCTCGATCGACCCGACACTAGCGCCTACAAAGTGGGAGGCTATCTTAAAAAATGCCAAAACGATTGTATTTTGGGGCACAAATCCGGTCGTTTCAAACAAGATCGCCATTGGCGTGCCGCTTCACAACTCATATAAATACTACGACGAGATCAGAAAAAAAGGCAAAAGCGGTGAGATGAAAATTTATAGCGTCGATGTTTATAATAACGAAAGCACAAGATATTTTGACGCAAAGTACCTTGAAGTAGTGCCTTGCACCGATACGGCGATGATGATAGGTATGTGTAACTACCTTTTTGAAAAAGGGCTTTACAGCAAAGAATTTATAGAAAAATACACCGTTGGCTTTGATAAATTTAAAGAATATATGCTCGGCACAAAAGACGGAGTCAATAAAAACCTAGCTTGGGCAAGTAAAATTTGTGGCGTGAGCGAGCAAGATCTGGCAACTTTTTGTGAAGACCTAGCCAAAAACGACTCAGTTATCGTTAGCGGCTACGCCATACAAAGGCAAGATCATGGCGAGATGGCCTACTGGGCGCTTGTGACGCTAAATGCGATGCTTGGACACATCGGCAAAGAGGGTTGTGGCTTTGTCACAAATGACGGCATGCATAAAAACGCAGACGAGAGCTTTATAGCGCCTAAACTAGCGGCTTTTGAGACAAAAGTGCCACAAAAATTTATAGATAGCGGCCTTGTGCCAAAGACTAAGGGCTACGAGCTGCCAAACTCAAGGCTCATAGACGCACTTTTAAGCCCTGGCAAAGAGATAACTAGAAATGGCAAGAGCTACAAGCTGCCAAAGATCAGAGTGATGTTTAACGCCAACGGCTCGACATTCACAAGGCACCCTGAGACTAATAGAGCGATAAAAGCTATGCAAAAAGTTAGCGCGATCATCACTTGCGAGCCGTTTTGGACGAGCACGGCAAAACTAAGCGACATCGTCTTGCCAGCTGCGCTTGAGTGCGAGCGAACAGACATCGAGATGGCAAATTCAACTAGTGAATATCTCTTTGCCATTAAGCCGCTTGTCGCGCCATTTGGCGAGAGTAAAAGCGATTACGAGATCGCAAGACTGATCGCAAAAGAGTGGGGCAGAGAAGAGGCATTTAGCGAGGGTAAAACTGAGTTAGAGTGGGTTAAAGAAATTTACGAAGATGCCGTTAAAAAGGCTGCTGGACTTGGGTATGAGAGCATGCCAAGCTTTGATGAGTTTTGGGAAAAGGGATATTTTAGATTTGACAAGGTCGATGAGTCAAAACGCTACTTTACAAACTACAAGAAATTCCGCGACGACCCAGTGGCAAATCCGCTAAAAACGCCATCTGGCAAGATAGAAATTTACTCTGAAACGGTTGCTGGCTTTGGCTACGACGACTGCCCACCGCATGCGACGTGGCTTGAGCCCTTTGAGTGGCTGGGCGCAAAAAATAAAAAATACCCTATCGCCATCAGCGGCGCGCACTCTAAATTTAGACTTCACTCGCAGCTAAATAACTCCGTGCTTCGCCATTTTAACGAGATCGCAGAGCGCGAGCCAGTGCTTATAAACCCAAAAACAGCCGAGGCTAGAGGGATAAAAATGGGCGATGTGGTGAAAATTTACAACGACAGGGGCGAAATTTTATGTGGTGCGTTTGTCACCGAGGACGTGCCACAAAACGTTGTCATCGTGAGCGAGGGCGCATGGTACGACCCTGAGTTGCCGGGCGAAAAGAGCCTTTGCTTGCACGGAAATTTAAACGTGCTCACAAAAGACGTGCCATCAAGCAAGATGAGCCAGAGCAACACCGCTCACACGAGCCTTGTCGAGGTCGAGAAATTTAAGGGCACGCCAAAACGTGTCAGGGCGTTTGACGCACCAAAGATCGGCGCAAGAAAGGCCTAAAAGTAACACTTTGAAAATTTAAAGTGCTAAAAGCTATCCTTTTTTAAATAATTAGAGTTAAAATCTAAGAAAAAAGAAAGGATAGCTCATGAAAATCACTAAAATAGACACTCCAGCACTGCTCATAGACAGGGAGATAGTGCTAAAAAACTTAGAAAAAATGCAAAAATACGCTGATAAATTTAACGTAAGCTTAAGACCACATACCAAAACGCACAAGATGCCATACTTTGCGAAAATGCAAGTGGCTCACGGCGCAAAGGGCGTCACGGTGGCAAAGGTGGGCGAGGCTGAAGTGATGGCAAAAGAGGGGTTAAGCGACATTTTCATCGCAAATGAGATCGTCACAAGGCAGAAATTTGCTCGTATCATAGCCATGCGAAAAGCTGGCGTTAAAGTGAGCTTTGGCGTCGATAGCGTGGGCGTTTTAAGGCTCATTGACGAGGTCTTTGGCGAGGCTAAAGAGGTGGCTGAGCTACTTGTGGAGATAGAGGTCGGCGAAAACCGCTCAGGCGTCATTGAAGAGAGCGATTTTAGAGCTTTGATGAGCGCTTTTGGGGAGTGTAAAAACGCGGAATTTTGCGGTGTTTTCTCGCATGATGGACACTCATACAAGGCAAAAGATAAGCGTGAGTGTGAGCAAATTTTTAGGGTGGCAACCGAGAGAACACTAAAATTTGCTGATATCGCGCGTGAGTTTGGATATGAAAATTTAGTCGTTAGCATCGGCTCGACGCCATCGCTGGTAAATGATTTTGAGATACCAAAAGGTGTCACGGAACTTCGCCCTGGTACATATATATTTATGGATGCGTCACAGGCAAACGCTTATGGTGGCTTTGATATGAACGCTGCTAGCGTGCTTAGTGTCGTGATCTCAAGGCCGACTGCGACCCGCATGATCCTTGATGCTGGGGCAAAGGCGCTAACTAAAGAGAGGCGCAGCGAGGGCTTTTGCACGACGCCTGGCATGGGGCTCATCGCAGAGCATGAAGTGTGGATAGATAGCCTATTTGACGAGCATGCGATCATTTTAAACGAGAAATTTGCTAACAGCGTGCGCGTGGGCGATCTTGTGCGCATCTATCCAAATCACATCTGCCCGGTGGTAAATTTATACGACTACGCCTATCTCGTAAGCGGCGATGAGGTCTGCGAAAAAGTGCCAGTTTTGGCAAGAGGCAGGGTGGAGTAGGGATATGGCAGATAAAATCTGCACTAAACAAATTTAAACCACTGCATGGATCGTAGTAAATTTATGCTTTTTGGTAAATTTTAAAACTTTCATTCACTCGCAAGAGTTAACTACTAAAATTTGGCTTCGCTTACCGCTTAGCTCAAATTTTAGAGCCGAAATTACTCGTTCATAAAATTTTAAAATTTCTCTGATACTCGCTTAATATTCAAACGCATGCAGTGCAAAGCACTGAAGCATGCTACCTATAACGTCGTCGGGGTTAGGGGATCGTTAAGGGGGAAGGGAGCGACTTCGTAATTCAAGCCTCTTCCCCCTTAACAAAGAAACAAACATTAAATTTATAAAAATCTATTTTGCAAATTTTAAACTTTCACTCACTCGCAAGAATTGACTACTGATTTTAGGTCTCGCAAAGCTTGCCACTAAAATCAGAGCCGAAATTACTCGTTCATGAAATTTTAAAATTTGTTGGAGTCTCAATAAAACGCAAGCAATGTAAAGCCCCATTAAACATCCTTTCATGCTCGTATCAAATTTTCAAACACATTTTAAACCAAATTTCACTCTTATAAACGCCGTCTAAATTTTAAGTGTTATAATTACGGCAAAATAACGATTTTAAGGAGAGTGTATGTCTTCACGCATTATCACTGGCGTTTTGATGTTTGTTGCTATTTTGGTAGTTTTTTTTATAGATAATTATATTTTAAATTTTATTTTGCTTGGCGCTGTGCTTTACTTTGCCTTTAATGAGTCGCTCAAGCTTTATGGCATCAATCACAAACAGCTAGTTTATGCAGCACTCGCATTTTACGTGCTTACATATTTTACAAATCCGATCTTCATCGCGATCCTAGCTATCATGCTAGTGGCATCTATCCTTGCACACATAAAAAGCGAAAATTTAAAGCTAGTCGCCCCTTTTGTCTATCCGACAACTCCTATCTTTATGATGTGGATGCTTTATTCAGAGTATGGCATGGGCTATCTTGCATGGCTTATCTTAAGCGTCGTTGCAAGCGACAGTGGCGCATTTTTCGTTGGCAAAGCCTTTGGCAAGCATCCGTTTAGCCCAAGCTCACCAAACAAAACCATAGAAGGTGCAGTTGGCGGCGTGATAGTAGGCACCATAGTTGGCTGCGTAGTTGGAAATTTCGTAACAGATGGATTTTTTCAAATTCTATTTTCAAGCTTTTTAGTCTGCGTCTTTGCGGTCTGGGGAGATCTCTTTGAGAGCTATCTAAAAAGACTTTGCGGCGTCAAAGACAGCGGCACGCTTTTCCCAGGTCACGGCGGCATGCTTGATAGGATAGATGGTTATTTATTTGGCGTTGTTGCGCTACTTTGGTCGCTATCGTGGTAATACTTGGCTCAACTGGCTCGATCGGCAAAAATGCTCTAGTGCTTTGCGAGAAATTTAATGTAGAGGTTGAGGCGCTAAGCTGCGCCAAAAACGTAGCTTTGCTAAACGAGCAAATTTTAAAATTTAAGCCAAAATTTGTCTGTGTGGGCGATGAAAAGTTAGCTAAAAATGTAAAAAACGTTGAAGCTAAAAACATCTTTTTTTGCGAGGCTGGACTGCTAGAAATGCTTGAAATTTCAAGCTCAAAAAAGGTGATAAACGCTCTTGTGGGCTTTGCTGGACTTGCTCCTAGTCTAAAGACACAAGCACTTGGTAAAAAACTTGCACTTGCAAACAAAGAGAGCCTCGTTGTCGGCGGTAAATTTTTAAAAACAAGAGAAATTTTGCCCATTGATAGCGAACATTTTGGTCTTAAATTTCTACTAGAAAATAAAACTACCCCAAGCAAGCTCATCATCACAGCAAGCGGAGGGGCATTTTATAAAAAACCGATCAAATTTCTAAAAGATGCCACGCCAAGCGACGCGCTTAAACACCCAAACTGGGATATGGGCGCAAAGATAACGATTGACAGTGCGACGATGACAAACAAGCTTTTTGAGGTGATGGAGGCCTACTGGCTTTACGGCATAAAAGATATCGAGGCCGTGATAGAGCCAACCTCAGCCATCCACGCCGTAGTCGAGTTCGTAGACGGCTCAAGCACGATGCACCTCTCACGCACAGATATGAAGCTAGCCATTTCGCATGCTATCTTTGAAAAAGTTGAGCAAAATATCGTCTCTCACGCAAATTTACTTGATCTAAAAAGTATCAAATTTCATAAAATAAGCCCTAAAAAATATCCAGTCTTTTCGCTAAAAGATGAAGTCTTAGCTAGTCCTGATCTAGGTGTCGTCATAAACGCTGCAAACGAGGTTGGAGTATTTAGCTTTTTAGAGAAAAAGTGCTCATTTTTAGATATATCAAGGCTTATTTTAGGCTCAGCAAAAAAATTTAAGAGTCTTAAAATTTCAAGCGTAGATGAAATTTATGAAGTTGATAAAGAGGTTAGAGAATACGCAAAAAGGATGCTAAATGCAAAGGTATGAGGGGTATAAATTTGATCTTAGGCAAAGCTTGATCGGTGTGCAGTTTCTGTTCGTAGCCTTTGGTGCGCTGGTGCTCGTGCCTATCCTTACGGGGCTTGATGCAAACGTCGCGCTCTTTACGGCTGGCCTTGGCACGTTACTTTTTCAGCTAATAACTAGAAAAAACGTCCCACCGATCTTTCTAGCAAGCTCGTTTGCCTTCATCGCTCCGCTTCAGTATGGCATCGAAAAATGGGGCATACCAGTGACTATGGGCGGAGTTATATTTGCTGGGTTTTTCTACGTCGCGCTAAGTCTTGTCGTTCGCTTTGGCGGCGAGAAAATTTTGCATAAAATTTTGCCTCCAGTTGTCGTTGGTCCAGTCATCATGACCATAGGTCTGATACTAGCTCCTAATGCCGTTAAGATGGCTACTTCAGCTACCCAGACTTACACCCAAAACGTAGCGATGATAGTTGCAGCCACCTCGCTTATCGCTACTATCGTTGTCATGATGCTAGGACGTGGGATGTTTAGGCTCATACCGATCCTGCTTGGCATCATCGCTGGCTACATCGTGGCTTACTGCTTTGGCATGGTTGATTTTAGCGCTATCGCAAGCGCCCCTTGGTTTAGAGTGCCAAGCTTTAGCGCACCAAAATTTGAACTTGAAGCGATCATCTATATGATACCTATCGCCATCGCCCCAGCGATCGAGCACATCGGCGATATGCTCGCTATATCAAACGTCACAAAAGAGGATTTTTTGAAAAATCCAGGTCTTAAAAACACCCTTTTAGGCGACGGTCTGGCCACCTCGCTAGCTGCTGCCTTTGGTGGTCCGCCAAACACCACCTACTCAGAGGTCACAGGCGCAGTTAGCCTTACAAAAGCGTATAATCCAGCGATCATGACCTTTGCAGCGATCACTGCTATCGTGCTAGCCTTCGTTGGCAAGCTTGGCGCGGTGCTCTCGACCATCCCAGCTCCAGTCATCGGTGGTATCATGCTGTTACTTTTTGGCATCATCGCAAGCGTTGGCATGGAGACACTTATAAAAAACAGAGTCGATCTTGCCGATCCTAGAAATATGATAATCGTAGCCCTCATCTTCATCTTTGCCATCGGCGGCATGGTGCTTGACCTTGGTGCGGTTAAATTTTCAGGTATCGGACTTGGCGCGGTTACTGGTATAGTTTTAAATTTGCTTTTACCAAAAACAAAGCATTACGAAGGATATTAATGCCTAAATTTAGACTTTTTCTGGCAGCTCTAGCGGCTGCAAGCCTTGCAAATGCAGGCGCACTAGACTATGCACTTATCAAAAAAGGTGAGCCAAGTAGCAATACTATGCTCTTAATCGGTGGCATACAAGGCGACGAGCCAGGCGGCTTTTTGGCGGCTTCTATCGTGGCGACTGATTATAACATCACAAAAGGCTCGCTTTGGGTCGTGCCAAATTTAAATTTCCCAAGTATCATCGAGCGAAGTCGCGGCACAAAGGGCGATATGAATAGAAAATTCGCCCACGTCGAAAAGGACGATCCAGACTACAACTCAGTGATGAAGATAAAAGACGTCATCACCGACAAAAACGTCACTCTCATCTTAAATTTGCACGATGGCAGTGGATATTATAGAGATAAATTTATAAGCAAGGATGAAAATCCAGACAAATGGGGCAACACCTGCATCATCGACCAAAGCACATTGCTAGGCTCAAAGTACCCAGAACTTGAAAGCATCGCATCAAGCGTAAAAGACGTGCTAAATAAGCACCTTATAGACCCAAAACACCAATATCACGTCAAAAATACACACACAGCGATGGGCGATAAAGAGATGCTAAAAAGTCTCACCTACTACGCGATCACGCAAAACAAGTCTGCCTTTGCAAACGAAGCTAGTAAAAATTTAAATGCCGAGCAAAGGACATATTATCACCTTATAGCGATCGAAGAGTATATGAAAAAGGCTGGCATTAGCTTTACTAGGCCCTTTGAGCTTGATGTCAAAAACGTGAAAAAGGCGATCGAAAAAGAGATCAGACTTGAGCTATTTGACAGCTATGCTCTTAGCCTTAAAAATTTAAAACCAGTGATAAGCTTCGTGCCATTTAAAAAGGGCGAGCTAAGCTACCACTCGCCAAATCCGCTAATCGCTGTCATAAAAGAAAAAGATAGCTTCAAAGTGCAGTATGGCAACCGCTCTGTCACAAGGCTAAAGCCGCAATACTTTGAGTTTGCAAAGCCGCTTGATAAAATTTCTCTCTTGAGCGATGGCAACGAGCTTGTGCTAAAAAGTGGCGATAAATTTAGCGTTAAAAAGAGCTTTAAGATAAAAGCGCTCAAAAACACGCGCGTAAATGTCATAGGATACGGCACTAAAAGCGTTGATGAGAGCGAGCAAGAGATCGATAAAAACAGCCTAAACAAAAGCTATAGCATAGATAAAGATGGCAAAATTTACCGAGTTGAGTTTTACAAAAGCGAAAATGGCAAAGAGAAATTTGCTGGCATGATACTAGCGGAGTTTAGATGATACTTGGCATCGAAAGCAGCTGCGATGACAGCTCTGTTGCGCTCATAGATGAAGGCACGCTGGAGCAAATTTATTATAAAAAGATCTCACAAGAAGAGGAGCACGCTATCTTTGGTGGCGTGGTTCCAGAGCTTGCAGCTAGGCTTCATACAAAGGCACTGCCAGCACTTTTAAATGATATCTTGCCAAATTTAAAAGATATAAACGCGATCGCCGTGACAAACGAGCCAGGGCTAAGTGTGAGCCTGATAGGAGGTGTGAGCATGGCAAAAGCGCTAAGTATCGCCCTAAATATCCCACTAATCGCCGTAAATCACCTAGTTGGCCACATCTACTCGCTATTTTTAGACCGCGAAGCCACATTTCCACTTGGCGTTTTGCTAGTCAGTGGCGGACATACGATGATACTTGAGATTAACGAAAATGGCGAGATTTTAGAGCTTGCAAGCACAAGCGATGATAGCTTTGGCGAGAGCTTTGACAAGGTGGCAAAGATGCTTGATCTTGGCTACCCAGGAGGTGCTGTGGTGCAGCAAAACGCACTTTTGTGTGAGGATAAAGATAGGTTTAAATTTACCGTCCCACTTCTTCACGATAAGCGCCTTGAATATAGCTTTTCAGGGCTTAAAAATCAAGTCAGAGTTGAAATTTCAAAGCTTAAAACCATCACGCAAAAAGATATCGCAGATATTTGCTACGCCTTTGAAAATACGGCCTGTGAGCACATCTTAAATAAGCTTGAAAAGGTTTTTACGCTAAGAAATTTCAAGCGATTTGGCGTGGTTGGTGGAGCGAGTGCAAATTTAAATTTACGCAAAAGGCTTGAAACGCTTTGCCAAAAAAATGGGTGCAAACTTTTGCTAGCACCACTTGCGTTTTGCTCTGATAACGCGCTTATGATAGCAAGAGCGGGACGTGAAAAATACTTAAAAAAAGAGTTTATCTCTCATGATAAGCTAACTATAAATCCAAGGGTTAGTTTTAAGAAATTTGAGCTAGATTTGTAAAATTACTCAAAACCTTTTATTTAAAATCTTCTATTTTTAAATTTTAAAACAATACAAGTTTGTGCTATTTCAAGCTTAAATTTTCCAAAGTTATTTTAATAAATTATATTTATGTAATTTATTTTAATAAAATCATAATAATTTAAACTTTAGTTTGGTACTATTTTGTCAAATTTACAAAAAGGTAAAATGATGAAAAAGGCTCTATTTCTAGGATTTAGCGCACTTTTATTATTAGTGGGCTGCAAGGAAAGCAACATAGGCATTGTTAAAAACTACATTTTAAAAGGTAATAAATCAATAACAATAGGCTCAGCGATAGATAGCTTTAAAGGCTGTACAAGCACTCAGTGGCAAGACATCAGCAGTGACGATAAAAAAGTGGTTAAAGTAAGCTGCGTGGTGGGCAAAAATGTGCTTGAAGATGAGTTTGAAAGAAAAAATAGCAGTTACATAAAAGCTCTAAATAGCGCCAAAGCTGCTCAGCAAAAAAGAGTTGATAACAGCCTTGAGCTAGCACTTGATAGCGCAAATAGCATATTAAAAAGTGGTAAAAGCATAGATAAAGAGACTATTTTATCCATCGCAAACAAGCACTGTAAATTTGATCCGACGAAAGAAAGTGCTGGCTACCTAGCCTCTGTTAGCTGTGACCTTGAGTTTAAAAATGAGCTCGCTCAAAATTTAGATATCAAACAAAAATGGGTCTTTGACAACGTCGTAGCCCAAAGCAAATATGCCGCCTACTACTCACAAAAAGAGCCAGAAGTAATCTATTTTGGTCAAAATGCTAGAAAGGTAAATGAGAGAGTTATTGAGCTCACTTTTACGATAAATAGCGATAAAAGTGTGAGCATCTCAAAGGCTACGAAGATAGATGATGGCGATACTAAAGATATAAACCGCGGTTTGGTTGCGATGTTTTATACAAGATAAATTTTGCTACTAAAATAAATATCTTTAAGTTTAAAAGTATTACATTTTAAAAGCATGCTCTAGTTCATTCAAATAAGAGCAAATTCGTTATTTTGCAACCAAAACTCACTACTTCTTTTTGACTACTTTTTTAGTTGTATGAAGCTCTTTTTAATGCAATACATATTGCAAAAATAAGATGCCTCTTAACCTGCAAGTATAGAGTATCTAGGCAGTGTCCTAAAATCATTTGCATCAAAGCTTTTGCCTACTAAACGGTCTTTACAATTTTGATTGATAGCTTCATAAGTAAAAATTTAATAAAATCCCAAAATATCAATAAAAAGAGTCTTTATGGATGAGTTTTTAAAACAGGCTTGGCGTGCAAATAAAATTTATACAAATGCTGCTGCTAGCGTGCCATTTTACCCAGATCTGCTAGCTCTTCTTCTAGTTTGTGATGAGAGAAATTTAGACCAGTTTATGGCGCTTGATGAGTTTAGAGCGGTGCTAAAAAGGCTTAAGGTTGAGCTGGATATATTTAGCATACAAAGTGCGCAGCTTGCGACTCTTAAAGCGCTAAGCGAGGCTAAAATTTCAAGTGACGAGATAGTAAAATACCTAGAAAAATTACGTGATGAAAAGATCATAGATGATGAGAAATTTGCCTTTTTAGAAAAGATCATAAGCAAAAACAAAGGTGCTAATGAGGCTAAAATTTCTCACACCAAGCCAAAAGATCACTTCCATAAAAACCTAGACTTTTTAAATGAGATAAACGAAAAAGCAAGCTTGCTTGATAGCGATAAAGCATTTTTAGAGGCACTTGCGGCAGCCAAAAAAAGATCAAACGAAACGCTTTTTAACATAGCAGCAAGTGGCATCATAAATTCTGGCAAATCAACCCTTTTAAACGCCCTTTTAAACAAACCCGTCCTTGGCGCTTCAAACGTGCCAGAAACGATAAATTTAACCATTTTAAAATACTCCAAAGATAGCTTTGCAAGGGTAAATTTTTACAGCATTGATGAGCTTTTAGCACTTGGCATACCAAGCGAAAATTTACCAAGCGAAAGCGTAGATATCGGCATAGACGAGATAAAAAACTACACCTCTTCAAGCTCAAAAACAGCAAATCTCGTAAAAAGCGTCGAGCTTTATGACGATTTGGAGCTTTTAAAGGACAACGTCTGCATCATAGACACGCCAGGCATCGATGATGCGGTGGTTTTAAGAGAGCAGATCACTACAAATTTTATGAGGGAGTGCGACCTTTTAGCCCACCTCATGAACGCCTCGCAAAGCGCCACGCAAAAGGACGCGCTTTTTTTAAAAAAATGCCTTAAAAACTCGCACATAGTAAGGCTTGCTGTGGTGCTAACTCACGCCGATGAGCTAAGTGCTAAAGAGCTAAATGAGACGCTAAACTACACAAAAAAAGCGATCGGGGAGCAGATAAATGGCGTGGAGATTGATTACTTTGCACTTAGTGCAAAAAGCTACTTAGAAGGCGCTGCAAATAGCGGTGTAGAGGAGTTTAAGGACTATCTTTACGAGGTGCTTTTTGGCAAAAATTCTAAAAAATCAGCCCTCATCTTAAGCTCGTATCAAAAGGAGCTAAAAAATATCCTAAATAGCAAGCTTGAAGCCACTAAGACTGAAATTTTGTCGCTCAAAGCTTATGAAGTGGAGCTTAAAAAGCTTCAAAATGAGCAGGCAAACGTCAAAAACGCACTTAGTGAAAATTTCTCTAAACTTGAAAACCTAACCAAAAACGAGCTTGCAAAGCTTGAAAGCAGCAACACCAAAAATATCTATAAAATGGGGCTTGAGACGCTTTTGCAAAACTTAAACGATAAGGTAAAAAGCGAGATAGCCTACTGCAAAAGCAAAAAGCAAAGCTTAAATTTTGAGCGCCTAGAGCAAATCGCAAAAACGACACTTCGTGATGGTGTGATGGCACTTATGAGAGAGGCTAGAAACGAAACTTTGGTGCAAACAAGATCGTGCGAGCAAAATATCGCTTTAAATTTTGATGATTATGTGATGAGTAAAGATGAGATTTTTAACATCAATGACTTTTTAGAGCAAATGGGCGTAAAGCTTGATTTTAAGGAGCTTTTAGCTGCATTTAGAGCGAAAATTTCAAATGACACAAGTGAAGCACTTTTAGGCTTAAAAGAGGGTTTGCTAAAAGATAAAAATATCTCTCAATTTTGTGAAATTTTAACTGACCACGAAAAAAATCGCCTTTTAAATCTCATAAAAACCTATGAAAGCGCTCAAAAAACGACGCTTGATCAGAGGCTAAAAGAGCTAGATCATGAGCTAGAAAAGCTTAGCTCGCAAAATCAAAACTCACTTTTAAAACTAAAAGAGCAAAACGCCTTGCAAGATGAAATTTGCTCGCTTTTAGGGGAGCTAGAAAATGTTTAATGAGTTCATAAATGCCTATAAGGCGAGATATTTTAAGGTTTTTACAAACGACTTTAAGGGCGAGCTAGCAAGGCTGGTAAATGAGCTAAACGATCCAAGCCTGCACGCAAGCGATGAGATAAAAGATAGCCTAAATTTACTAATCGACACTCTAAATGAGCCGCCTCTCATCGCCGTCATCGGTCAGTTTTCAAGTGGCAAATCAACTTTTTTAAACGCTCTGCTTGGACAAAACATCTTGCCATCAGGTCTAACGCCTGTCACGGCAAAGGCTGTGCGGCTAAAATTTGCAAAGATGCCGCTTCTTAGCGTGAAATTTACAAATGGCAGCGAGAGCTTGCTAGCTAGCAGCGAGCTTGCAGAGCTAAACGCCATGAGCGAGCAGATAAAGAGTATGACACTTTATGCGCCAAGTGAAATTTTAAAAGAGGTAAATTTCATCGACACGCCAGGCCTAAACTCGCTACGAGATGCCGACACAAAAGAGACCAAAAATACGCTAAAAAAGGTTTGCGGCGCGATCTGGCTAAGCCTCGCAAACAACGCTGCAAAGGCTAGCGAGCTTGAAAGCGTAGAAGAAATTTTAAGGACAAACGATCTAAAGGCTCTTTGCTTCATCAACCAAAAGGATAAGCTAAGCGAGGATGAGCTTGAAAGCTTGCTAAAGCACGCTAGGCAAACCTATGGCGAGCTTTTTGAAGATATCATCGCCATCTCGTCAAAGCAAGCACTCCTTGGCATCATAAATGAAAACAAGAGCGAGCTAGAAAGTTCAAATTTCGCTAAAGCACTAAGCGCGGTAAAAGAGACGTTTTTAAACGCGAGCTTTAAAGAAAATTTCATAAAAGCAAGGGCGAAAAAGATAGTAAATTTTTTAATCGCTGAGCAAGAAAACCGCCTTAAAGTTTATAATGCAGCTGGTGAAATTTTGGATAAATTTAATGCCACGCTTGAAGAAAAACTAGAAGCGATAAAAGAGGAGTTTAAGCCTAAAATCGCCCTGCGATACAGCGATATGAGCGAGGCTATCAAGCTTGCAAGCGATGAAGTTTTTAAGCTGCTTAAGCCATTTTCTAGGACAAAATTTAACCCAGCAAAGACGCTTTTAAACAAAGAAATTTATAAGCGTGAGAACTTTGAGATGATAAGCCTTGACACGGACGAGGTCTTTTCAAAGCTCATCTATGAAGACGCCATTTTTTCTAAATTTTTTAAACGCTACAAAAGGGATCTAAAAGAGCTTGAAAATGAGATCATATCGGCTTTAGATGGGCTTTATAAAAGCTTAGAAGATGAGCTTTTCATCTACAAATCTCGCTATGAGAGCTTTAATCCATTTGATGAGTTTGCCTCAAACTACGAGACAAAATCGATAAATACCTATGCTGGCAGGACCTATGAGAATTTCTTAAGAGAGTATGAAAATGCCAAATTTAAGGCGACGCAAAAGATTTCGCTCTTTTTTGAAAAGCTTGACGTAAAGGTCGCATCAAACTACGAAAATGCGCTTAAACTTGCGGTTTATTTTCTAAAGCAAAAGATCGAAAATTCGCTAAATTCGCACCTGCAAATGGGCACTCCACTTTACATCCCAAGCGCAAAAGAGGTTTATGAGCGCATGCTAAATGCCTTTAGCCTTTATGAATTTGACGATCTTATGTGCTCAAATAACTCTTTTTTAAATAAAACTTTGCTTGATATAAAGACCGAATTTAATGAAATTTACGCCCAAAAAATAGCGATGCTTGAGCGCCTAAAAGCAAAGCCAAAAGAGCAAATTTTAAAGCTAGAAAAACTGCAAGAGAGTTCGGTGATATTAAAGTGAAATTTGACTTCAAACTGCGCGTGTGAGCTGTGAGCGCCTTGTAAATTTTAAATTAGCTAGCATATTTAAAAATTATTTTCCTAAAAAAAGTCGGTATCAATCTTGCAAATTTCATATATCTGTCCTGTTTGAACGCCTACCTTGTATTTTATCATTAGCTCAGCCAGTCTGTCGCCATCTATCAAGACTACGCTAAAGTTTTGACTATCTTTAGCAAACGTTTGGGTCTCTTTTGTAAATTTCGCTGTAGTGATAAAGACGCCTTTTTTGGTATTTTTATTTGAGATAGCACCGATGAACTGCTGTATCTCTTGCCTGCCTATGTTGCTGCCATCTTTATATATTTTTGCTTGGATGTAAATTTTAGAAAGTCCTAGCTCATCTTCGTCTATTATGCCATCTATCCCACCATCTGGACCTTTGTTTGTAAAACTTCCGGCTTCATAGTCTATTTTTTCTAAAATGCTAGATAAATTTTAATCAATTTTTGTAATCTTAAAAGCTATAATTCACCGCATGAAATATGTAAGCCTAACAGAGTTTTTCTCAGAAAATATCAACTTATTTATGAATGTGATCGCTTCATTGTTTGCGCTATTTTTTGCTTTAGTGTTGGCTTTGGTCTTTTATTTTTTATTACCTTGCCACTTGGCTATATAATAGGCATAGTCTTGTCGTTTCCGCTTTTAATATTTGTGTTTTTAGTATTTGCGGCACTAGATATTTGTATCTGTATCTTGGCGTCAGTTTGTAGAGTTTTTAAATAAATTTGGGGCTTTTTACAGCCCCTTTGCTACTTTATAGCAGCCATTTTTCTACGCATATAAGCTATGCGGCTTTGAAGTGGTAAGTGTTTTGGGCAGTTGTCTTCGCAGCCAAGCAAAGTCATACAACCAAATACGCCATCATCATCGCCTATTAGCTCGTAAAAGTCCTCGTCAGTTCTCTTATCAAGCGCGTCTATCTTAAATCTAGCAACCCTGTTTAGACCAACAGCGCCGATGAAATCAGGTCTCATAATAGCTGTTCCACAAGATGCGACGCAAATTCCGCACTCTATACAGCGATCAAGCTCGAAAACTTCTTGAGCGACTTCTGGCTCAACTTTCTCTTCAAGCTTAGAGATATCAGTCTCATGATCTGTGTGTATCCAGCTCTCGACACGCTTACTCATAGCGTTCATCCAGTTACCAGTATCTACGCTTAGATCTTTTAGTAGTTTAAAGACTGGCAAGGGCATAAGCTCGATGACACCGCTTTCAAAGTCTTTTGTTAGAGTTCTGCAAGCTAGACTTGGTTTGCCATTTACTAGCATGCCACAACTTCCGCAAATTCCCGCACGACAAACAAAGTCAAAGCTAAGATCTGGATCAAATTTCTCGCGAATTTGATTTAACGCGATAAATAGCGTCATGCCATCAGTCTCTTCAAGCTCATAAGTCGCAAAATGAGGCTTTGAAACTTTGCTTAAAGGATTGTATTTAAAAGCTTTTATGGTTATTTTTCTACTCATTTCCTATACCTGCTCTTTCATTTGGTGCTTTATATTTTGGTTGAAGGTCATAGTGCATCAAAGCCTCTTGAATTTCTTGTCTGCTCTTGCCTTCTGCTTGCATTTTCTCGCGAATTTCATCGACCTCTTTTTGGCGGATAGCGCTGTTTGGATGCTCGATGATATTTCCTTTTGCACCATAACCTCTAAATGCTGGCGGCATCTCCATCTTCATGATATCAAGTGGCTCATAAGTGATAGTTGGCATAGTGTCGCCTTCTTTCCAGCTTGTAAGCGTTCTGTTTAGCCAGTTAAGGTCATCTCTTTTTGGATAGTCTTCGCGGCAGTGAGCGCCACGGCTCTCTGTTCTATCAAGTGCACCTTTTGCGATACAAAGTGCTAGTTTTAGCATCTTTGGCACGCGGTAAGCCTCTTCAAGCTCTGGGTTGCCAAATAGTGCTTTGTTGCTTACTTTTACATCAAGTGACTCTTTGTAGAGTGCTTCAAGCTCTTTAACAGCAAGCTCTAGACCTTTGCCTGTTCTAAATATCGCAACGTGTTCCCACATTACCTCTTTCATCTTGTTTTTGATATCAAAAACGTTAAATTTACCATCTTTTGTGACGAGGCTATTTAGATAGTCTTCTTGTTTTTTAACAAATTTCTCGATATCAGCTGTGTTTATCTCGATCTCGTGGCTAGCGCAGTAATCTGCAAAATAATCACCAACGATCATACCAGCGACGACTGTCTCAGAAACTGAGTTACCACCAAGGCGGTTAAAGCCGTGCATATCCCAGCAAGCAGCCTCGCCAGCGCTAAATAGACCAGCTAAAGTTGGGCTCTCGCCAGTTGGTTTTGTCTTGATGCCGCCCATTGAGTAGTGCTGCATAGGTAGGATCGGTGCCCAGCCTTTGCCACGCTGATGTCCTGTCTCGTCAGTATATACTTCAGTGTCAGCAGGATCGATGCCGTTAAAAATTTCGCAAATTTCTTGAACGTCACGTAAATTTTTCTCGATGTGCTCGCGTCCGAGGATAGAGATATCAAGCCAAACGTGATAGCCATAAGGGCTAGGTACGCCTTTGCCTGCACGGATGTGCTCCATTATACGGCGGCTAACGACATCACGGCTAGCTAGCTCTTTTTTCTCTGGTTCATAATCAGGCATAAAGCGGTATCCATCAACGTCACGTAAAATTCCGCCATCACCGCGGCAACCTTCTGTTAAAAGAATGCCAGATGGGACGATCGGAGTTGGGTGAAACTGAACAGCTTCCATATTGCCAAGCTGAGCTACGCCAGTCTCAAGTGCGATCGCAGCGCCGATACCTTCGCAAACAACAGCGTTTGTAGTGTGTTTATAAACTCTACCATAGCCACCAGTTGCTATAAGTGTGCCTTTTGAAACATAGGCTGTGATCTCGCCATTAACTAGGTCACGAACGATCGCGCCGTAACAGCGGTTATTTTGGTGTATCAAAGCGATCGCCTCTTTGCGGTCGTGAATTTCTACATTGTGCTTAAGCGCTTCGTTTGCAACAGCAAAAAGCATGGTGTGACCAGTCGCGTCAGCTGTGTAGCAAGTTCTCCACTTTTTTGTACCACCAAAGTCACGTGAGTGGATAAGGCCATGAACCTCTTCTTTTTCAACGATAGTTGTCTTTTGAGCGTTTATGATAGCGCTTCTTTCGCCTTTTGTGATCCTAGTCCAAGGCACGCCCCAAGCTGCAAGCTCTCTAATAGCTTTTGGAGCAGTTTGACAAAACATACGTGCAACTTGTTGATCACAACCCCAGTCGCTACCTTTTACTGTGTCAGCAAAATGGACATCTTCGTTATCGCCTTCACTCATTTTAGAGTTACCAAGACTTGCTTGCATGCCGCCTTGTGCAGCAGCAGAGTGAGAACGTTTTACAGGGATGAGGCTCAAAACTACGGTGCTTAAACCCTTTTCTCCAGCAGCCACAGCAGCTCTAAGACCAGCTAGACCGCCACCAATTACCAATGCGTCATAATATTTTACATTCATCTTCTAGCTCCTTTTTAATGGCTGATCCACACGAAATCGGCGATTAGCGCGATCACAGCAAGTATGCCATAAATGACAAATACAACTGTCTTTGCCTTATTTCTTTTGGCAAACATTTCGTGTTTATTTACGCCATCAATGCTTACCCATTTGACATATAAGCGGTACATGCCAACGCTAGCGTGAACGACCATGAAAACAAGTAGTGCGAAGTAGAAAATTTCTAGTTTGTGAAAAGCAGCAGCTGATTTGTCAGCAGTGATGTGTCCGCCAAAGATAATATCTATAAGGTGAGCGCTTGCTGCAAAAAATAGAGCAAAGCCTGTTAAAAACTGAAACCACCAAAGTGTGGTATCAAGGTGCTTCATGCGGTCTTTGTGGCCTCTAAACATTAAGTATTGTCTATAATTTGCAGGAAATTTTCTCATTGCCAAGAAGGCGTGAGTTACAAAAACTACAAAGATAACAGCAGCTATAACATTTGTGATCCACCAAGTAGCCTCGCCAAATAAAAATTTAGCCTCTGCAAATCCTACGACAGCGTTAAATGCGTCTTTGCCAAGTAGTATAGTAGAAGTAAAAACCATATGGCACAATATGAAACAGGCTAGAATAAATCCTGTAATACTTTGCCATCTATCCCAAGCGGCTGGAGTGCGGCTTTTTTTGCCGTCCGACCGTTTCCCCAAAAAACCTTCTATAAGCCCGGTCATGAGCCCTCCTAAGAAATTTGAAATAAGTTATCATTTCTTAATACTAATTTAAACATTAGCATTAATTGATAAAGCTAATGTTATCAGAACTTTACTTTAATAAATTTTAAATATTGACATTAAATTTTCGTAAATCTCTTATAGAGTTTAATATAGACAAAAATTCCGAACCCGCACATAATAAGTGATAAAATTTGCCCCATTGATAGACCAAAAATAATAAATCCAAGTCCAGAATCAGGCTCTCTGTAAAATTCACAAATAAATCTTGCAAATGTGTATAAAATGGCGTAAAGTGCTATGAGCTCGCCATTAAATTTCTTATATTTTCTATATAAAAATAAAACAACAAAAATAACTAAACCTTCTAAGAATGCTTCATAAAGCTGGCTTGGATGTCTTGGCTGACCAAAGACGTTTATCGCCCAAGGCACGTCTGTGACGCGTCCAAAAAGCTCTTGATTTAAGAAATTTCCTATCCTGCCAAAGGTGTAGCCAAAAGGTATGCAAATGGCGCAAAGATCAAGTAGCTGCCAAGCATTTTGCTTATATCTTTTGCAAAATAAAATTGTCGCTAGCAAAAAGCCAACCACAGCGCCGTGATAGCTCATGCCGCGAATTCCTATAAACTCGCCGTTGTGGATTGGATTAAAAATTTGCCAAGGCTGCGTTAGATAATATCCCGCTTCGCCAGAATAAACTAAAACCCAGCCAAGTCTAGCGCCTAAAATGACGCCTATTTCTACCCAAAAAAAGTAGTTATCTAAAAGTTGATTTGAGATAGGGATATCATCTTTTTTAACGAGATACTTTGCCATGGCAAGCGCCAAAACAAGGGCCAAAATATACATAAGCCCATACCAGTGCACGCTAAAGCCAAAGAGGCTAAAGGCGACTGGGTTAAAGTGGTTATAAATGTCGTTCCAAATTTCCATTTTTTACTTTCTTTTTAAATTTATGCGATTTTACAATTAATAAATAAACAGCGCTTTGCTGGCAAGTGGCAAGGCTAGAAATTTAAACTCGCTTGCTTCAAATTCTTTGCAAAATTTAAATAGCTCAGCAAACTCAGCCTCGTTTAAATTTACGCTCCAGATCGCTCCGAGGTCATTAAATTCTCTTTCAAACTCGCTTAAATTTTTAGTGGAAAAATAGTGCTCAAAGCGGCTCATCAGCGAAAATGGCGTAAAAAATTTAACCTCATCTTTTAACTCAAATTTCATCACGCCACCATCTTTTATGGCTTCATTTATCGCTTCATTCACAGCCCCTGAGTAGGCCCTAACAAGCCCTCCAGTGCCAAGCTTTATCCCGCCAAAGTAGCGAACTATCAAGACACCAACATTTATAAGCTGGGCTCCTCTTAGCGCGTTTAGGCTTGGCTGGCCGCTAGTGCCCTTTGGCTCGCCATCATCGCTTTGATTTTCAACGATTTGTCCGTATTTGTTTAGCTCCCTTGTCGCCCAAACTACATGAACGGCCTTAAAATGCTCCTCTTTTAGGTGTTCGTGCAAGCTTTTAAACGAGCTTATCGGGCACAAAAATGCTAAGAAATTTGACTTTTTTATATCAAGCTGGGCTTTGAAAATCCTATCAATCGTCTGCAAATTTGCTCTTTTTTAAAAATTTTAAAAATCTTATCAATTTGCTAATTAAAGCCTTGTAAATTCAGACAAATTTATATTATTAAGGAAAAGATAGTAGAATTTTGCAATTTTTCACGAAGGACTAAAATGATACAAACTTGCCTATTTCCAGCGGCTGGATATGGAACGAGGTTTTTACCAGCTACAAAATCACTCCCAAAAGAGATGTTGCCGATCCTTACAAAACCGCTCATTCACTACGGCGTTGATGAGGCGCTTGAGGCTGGCATGGATAATATGGCCTTTGTCACAGGACGCGGAAAAAGGGCGCTTGAGGACTATTTTGACATCAGTTACGAGCTAGAAAAAGAGATCGCAGGCAGCTCAAAAGAGTCACTGCTTAGCGAAGTTAGAAATTTAATGAGCTCATGCACATTTTCATTTACTAGGCAAAATGCTATGAAAGGGCTTGGACACGCCATTTATACGGGTAAAACGCTAGTTCGAGATGAGGCATTTGGGGTCATTTTGGCAGATGATCTATGTATAAATGAAAACGGCGAGGGCGTGCTTTCGCAAATGGTTAAAATTTATGAAAAGTATCGCTGCAGTGTCGTTGCAGTGATGGAGGTGCCAAAAGAGCAGACCAAGTCTTACGGCGTCGTAAGTGGTAGGTTTATAGAAGATGATCTTATAATGGTAGATGATATGGTTGAAAAGCCTGATCCTGCCGAGGCTCCGACAAATTTAGCGATAATTGGGCGCTACATCCTAACGCCAGATATTTTTAACATCTTAGAGCGAACAAAACCAGGCAAAAACGGCGAAATCCAGATCACAGACGCGCTAAAAACGCAGGCAAAAGATGGCATGGTGCTAGCTTATAAATTTAAGGGCAAGAGGTTTGATTGTGGCAGCATCGATGGCTTTGTCGAGGCTACAAATTTCTTTTACGAGCGCAGTAAATGATAGAAACTTCATTTAAATTTAACTTTGCAAGCAGCGAGGTCATCGACTCCTATGCCAAACGCATAAACGACGAGTACGAAAGCGGCGAGATAGGCTACTACCACCTGCCAGCTCTTGGGCAAAATTTGCTCGGCGAGATCAAGGAATATGAGAAGGGGCTAGCTCATATCAAAAATGTAGTACTTGTTGGCATTGGTGGCAGCAGTCTTGGCGTAAAGGCGCTAAAATCGATGCTTGAAGGCACAAAATGGATAAAAAGAGAGCTTTTGTTTTTAGATAACGTCGATCCTTGCAGCTACAAAAGCACGCTTAGTGGGCTAAATTTTGACGAGACCCTTTTTATAATAAGCTCAAAATCAGGCAACACGATCGAGACGATCACTATTTTTAAGTGCTTGCTTGATGACTTTAAGCCTCAAAATTTAGGTAAAAATTTCCTCATCATAACTGATCCTGGGACAAATTTAGAAAATTTCGCCAAAGAAAATGGCATTAAATTTTTTAACATCCCAAAAAATGTTGGCGGGAGATTTAGCGTGCTAAGTGCGATCGGTCTTGTGCCTCTTGGTATCTGCGGCTACGATATAAAGGCACTTTTGGAGGGCGCGCTTGCTTGTAAAAAGCAATACATCGAGCAAAAAGATAGCTCAATAGTCGCTAAAGCCTACCACTACGCCACTAGCAGAAGTGCTAGCATAAATGTCATATTTAGCTATTGCGATAGATTTTTTGAATTTAACGACTGGTACGTGCAGCTTTGGGCGGAGAGCCTTGGTAAAAAAAGAGGCTATAAAAGGGTCGGCCTTACGCCAGTCGGACTTGTTGGTAGCCGCGACCAGCACAGCTTTTTGCAGCTTATCATGGACGGCGTAAAAGATAAGAGTGTGACATTTATAAAGATAAAAGATCACGCAAGCGACAAGACTATCCCAAATTTAAGCCTAAAAGGGCTTGAAGAGTGCGATTTTGTGGCGGGTCTAAGCCTAAATGAGCTTATAAATTTGCAGTGCGACGCGACTGCTATGGCGCTGGTGCAAGAGGGCATAAGTGTCGATACTATCACGCTTGAGAGGCTTGATGAGTTTCATGCTGGCTGGCTCATTTTTTACTATGAGCTACTAACCTCGGCCACTGGTATCATGCTAGGCATCAACACATACGATCAACCAGGCGTTGAGATAGGAAAACGCATCTTAAAAACTATGCTTTTAAAGTAGAAAATGAAGAATTTTCTACTTTTAGCTCTTTTTGCCACGCAAATTTTTGCTTTTTCGGCGAGTAAATTTGTAAATGACGCTAGGTCGCAGATCGGCGTGACGCTAAGTTATGATCCAAGCTATGAAAGGCTTGCTTACCCAATGGGCGACGTGGATATCAAAAAGGGCGTTTGCACCGACGTTGTGGTAAGGGCGCTACGTCATCAGGATATGGATCTGCAAAGGCTTATTTTTGAAGATATGAGTAGAAATTTCGCAAGATATCCTAAAAAATGGGGACTTAAAAAGGCTGATAAAAACATCGATCACAGGCGCGTTTTAAACATCGCTACCTATCTAAAAAGAAAAGGTTTTGAGGTGAGCGATGATAAATTTCTGCCAGGGGATATCGTCACATGGATGCTCCCAAGAAATCTACCTCACATCGGCGTGATCTCAGATAAATTTGAAGGCCAAACGCCGCTTGTCATCCACAATATCGGCTCTGGCGTGCAAGAAGAAAACATACTTTATAGCTACAAGATCACGGGGCATTTTAGACTAAAGTAGCAAATGGCTTTTTAATCAAATTTTAGGCAAAATCGCAAAAAATAAATTCAAGGAAAAATAATGTTAGAAGTTAGGGGACTTACTCAAAGATTTGCAAGCAGTTTGCTATTTGAGGATGTAAATTTAAAGCTAAATCGCCACAACAGATACGGACTAATCGGCGCAAATGGCGCTGGTAAATCGACATTTTTAAAAATTTTAAGCGGAGCTATTGAGCCAACTAGCGGCGAGATCATCATAGAAAATGGACTAAAGGTTGGTGTGCTTGGGCAAGATCAGTTTGCGTTTGAAAATTTCACGCTAAAAGATGCCGTGCTTTATGGCAACAAACGCCTATATGACGCTGTAAAAGAGAAAGAAAAGCTCTATATGAGCGAGGAATTTACAGATGAGATAAACGAGCGCTTAAGCGAGCTTGAGATGATAAGCGCTGAAGAGGATCCAAGCTACGAGTACGAGACTAGGATAGAAAAAATTTTAAGCTCGCTTGGACTAAATGAATTTGATAAGCTTATGAGCGAGGTTGAAAACTCGGATAAAGTTAAGGTTTTGCTGGCTCAAGTGCTATTTCCAAAGCCAGACATCTTGTTCTTAGACGAGCCAACAAACAACCTTGATATAGACGCAATCGCATGGCTAGAAAACGAGCTAAACCGCCACGAGGGCACACTTGTGGTTATCAGTCACGACAGGCACTTTTTAAATAGGGTTTGCACAAACATTTTGGACGTGGATTTTAAGAAAATTCGCGAGTTTTCAGGCAACTACGACGACTGGTATATGGCTGCAAATTTGATTGCAAAGCAGCATGAGATGGAGCGTGATAAGAAGCTAAAAGAGAAAGAGGAGCTAGAGAAATTTATCGCGAGATTTTCAGCAAATGCGAGCAAGGCAAAGCAGGCGACCTCACGTGCAAAACAGCTTGAAAAGCTCGACATAGCAGAGATCGCTGTCTCAAGCAGACGTGATCCAAGCATTTTATTTCGTGCAAACCGCGAGATAGGCAATGAACTAATTGAGCTTAAAAACGTAAGTAAGAAATTTGATGATAAAGTGATATTTGACGGGTTAAATTTCAAGCTCGAAAAGGGCGACAAGCTAGCTATCATCGGTCACAATGGCGTTGGTAAAAGTACACTTTGTAAGATTATAATGGGCGAGCTAAAGCCTGACGTGGGCGAGGTACATATAGGTGCGACCATAGAGCCAGGGTATTTTGCGCAAGATACAGTAAATAAGATAGAGGGCGAGCTAAAGCTTTATGAGTACCTCCAAGATGCCAAAAACAAAGACATCGACGAGATCAGAAAGTGTCTTGGTAGGATGCTCTTTAGCGGTGCTGAGCAAGAAAAGGCAGTCGGCGCGCTAAGTGGTGGCGAAAAGCACCGTGTAAGGCTAGCTCAACTTATGCTTCATCGTCCAAATTTACTTGTCATGGACGAGCCAAATAACCACCTTGATCTTGAGGCTATCATTGCGCTTGGCGAGGCGTTTTACAACTTTAGTGGCTCAGTCATCTGCGTGAGCCACGACAGGGAGCTGATAGATGCCTTTGCAAATAGAATTTTACACCTAAAAGGTAGTGGCGAAGTCGTTGATTTTAAAGGCACATACGAAGAGTATAGAGCAAATTTAGGACTTGAAGGCTAAATGCTACTTTGCCTCTAGGAAATTTCTAGGGGCAGCTTAAATTTATCCCCTTAAATTTACCATTCATAGCGAGTTTGTAAATTTAGATAGAGCTGCAAATTTTAAATTTTCATCATATAAATGTGTCACGAAGTAATATTATAATTAAAGTTTAACTTAATTTTTTTATTTTTGTGTTGTTTAAACTTTAAATTTACATTAATTATTTGTTAAATTTTCTCAAAAATGGCTTTTAAACTTAAAGTGTAGGACAAATCTGAGTTAATTTGACCCTTTTTATATAATAAAAAAGTGATATTATTAGTAATATAACAATTTAGACAAGCAAATTCCTAAAAATCAGCTTAAATATGAAATATAATTTTCTTTAAAAGAGCGCCATATCAAGTCAAAAACTTAAAGCTTAAAAAAATTAAGTAGTCATTAATATTTAAAATCTCAAATACCTATATAATTTCACTCGGTAACAAATTTTTACTAAGGAGAAGCTGTTATGGCAACCAGAAGAGAACATGATTTTATTGGCGAGTTGGAAATTTCTGACAATTTTTACTATGGTATCCAAACATTTAGGGCTACTGAAAACTTCCACATGAGCGGTAGAACATTAAAAGAGTATCCATACTTTGTAAAGGCATTTGCACAGATCAAAAAAGCTGCTGCGCTTGCAAATAAAGAGGTTGGCGTTTTAGATCCAAAGATAGCTGATGCTTTGGCAAAAGCTGCTGATAGAGTAATAGCTGGCGAGTTTTTAGATCAATTTGTCGTTGATATGGTTCAAGGTGGAGCAGGAACAAGTACAAATATGAACTCAAACGAGGTTATCACAAACATCGCGCTTGAGAGCCTTGGTCACAAAAAAGGCGAGTATCAATACATCCATCCAAATGACCACACAAACCTTGGACAAAGCACAAATGATACTTATCCAAGCTCTATTAAAGTAGCAACTTATGCAAAACTTACTGACTTGCTTGCTGCTATGAATTTACTAAAAGATGAGCTTGAGAAAAAAGCAAAAGAATTTAAAGATATCATCAAAATGGGTAGAACAGAGCTTGAAGATGCCGTTCCTACAACACTTGGCAACACTTTTAACGCATTTGCAAGCTACATCAAAAGTGACATCGAAAAGATCACAGCTGCTCGTGAGTCAATGACGCATCTAAACATGGGTGCAACTGCGATAGGCACAGGCATCAACTGCCACCCAGAGTATAAAAATGTAGTTGTTAAAAAACTAAAAGAGATCACTGGAGTTGATTTTAAAAAGGCTGATGATTTTATCGCTGCTACGCAAGATACTGCAGACTTTGTCCACGTAAGTGGTGCGCTTAAAACCGCAGCTGTTAGACTTTCAAAAATCGCAAATGACTTAAGACTAATGAACTCAGGCCCAAGATGCGGTCTTGGTGAGATAAATTTGCCTCAAATGCAACCAGGCAGCTCAATCATGCCAGGCAAGGTAAATCCAGTTATCGCTGAGGTTGTAGGTGAAGCTTGCTATGAGGTTATCGGCAATGACGTAACTATTATGCTTTGCTCTGAAAGAGGCGAATTTGAGCTAAATGCATTTGAGCCAGGCATCGCTTATGCGCTATTTAACTCTATATTTATCCTTGAAAATGCTATGAAAACACTAGCTGAAAAAGCTATCAAAAAACTTACTGCAAACCCTGAGGCTTGCTTAAAATCAGTTCTTGGCTCAGTTGGTATCGTAACAGCATTTAACCCATATATCGGTTACGAAAAATCAGCAAGCATCGCTAAAGAAGCTCTTCAAACAGGCAAGGCAGTTGGCGATATCTGCCTAGAGAGAGGCTATCTAAGCAAAGAAGAGATCGATAAGATTTTAGAGCCTAAAAATATGCTAAATCCGAGCATGGTTAAGTAAAAATTTAAGCAAAGTATTATTAAAAGCGTGCCAGAATTCTGACACGCTTAAGTGGTGATTTTAGTAATAAAATTTAATAAAGGAGTTTTCGATGGATATAATGCTGATCTTACAGATTATAGTCCTATTTGGCGGCATCTATCTTGGTGTCAAACTAGGTGGTATGGGCGTTGGCTACGCAGGTGGTCTAGGCGTTGTGATACTCGCTTTACTTGGTATGAAAGTCGATATGAAAGACATCCCTATGGATGTTATCTTGATCATCGCTTCAGTTATCTCAGCGATCACAGCTTTGCAAGTTGCGGGCGGACTTGATTATTTAGTTCAAGTAGCAACTAAAATTTTACGCAAGAATCCAAAACAGATCAACTTTCTTGCTCCGATAGTTACTTACTTTTTAACTATCCTTGCAGGTACTGGACACACTGCGTTTTCTATGATCCCTGTTATCGTTGAGGTTGCAAAAACTCAAAATATCAAACCTTCAGCTCCGCTTGCGCTTTCAGTTGTCTCTTCTCAAGTAGCGATCACTGCAAGTCCTATCTCAGCTGCGTTTGTTGCTATGAGTGGTCTATGTGAGAAGTTAGGTGTTAGCTATCCAGTGTTGCTATTTATTTGTATATCAACTACATTTGTTGCGATGATTATCACTGCGTTTATTATCAATAAATTTTACGATCTTGACCTTTCAAAAGATCCTATCTATCAAGATAGACTTGCAAAAGGTTTGGTTGCAGAGGTTAAGGATGTCGAGTATCACGAGCCAAAACCATACGCAAAAAGATCAGTTGCTATCTTTGCAGTTGGCGTTTTGATCGTTGTTTGTTATGCGCTTTGCATCTCAAAGAGCTTAAATTTAGTAGAAAAACCTATCCTTTCAAGAGATGCAGCTATCATTAGCTTTATGCTAACTATTGGCTTTACGATAGCAGTAGCTTGCAAAGTTGAGACAGGCAAACTTCTATCAACTAGCACTTTCCAAAGTGGTATGAATGCGTGCATCTGCGTTGTTGGTATCGCATGGCTTGGTACAACATTTGTTAATGGACACCTTGATGCTATCAAAGAGGTTGCAAAAGACTTCGTTACTCAGTATCCATTTATCCTAGCTGTTGCACTTTATTTCTTAAGCTGCTTGCTATACTCTCAAGCTGCTACAACAAAGGTTATGATGCCTGCTGTTGCTGCTGCTCTTGGTATGACTAGCCCTGAAAATTCAGGTCAAATTTGGATACTTGTAGCTTCATTTGCTGCAGTTTCTGGTCTATTTGTATTGCCAACATATCCTACAACACTAGGTGCGATAGCGATGGACGATACAGGAACTACAAGAGTTGGTAAATTTGTATTTAACCACTCATTCTTCATCCCAGGAACTATAATGGTTGCATTATCAGTTATCCTTGGATTTATAGTAGCTCCAGTTCTTATATAAAACTTAAGCCGAGATCTCTCTCGGCTTTTTTAATCCACTTTAAATTTTCAATTTTTTATATCAAATTCTTAAATTTCAAATTTAAATTTTCTTTTTTTAAATCACGCAAAAATCGCGCTAAAATTTAATCCATCTTAATTTATCATTTTTAAAATTTGCTCTATTTTGATATTTAATCTCACATATCATAAAAAATAAAAACTAAAAAAAATTATTAAATAAAATTTAATTTTAGTTTCAACTTTAAATAATAAAATAACAAAAAGTAAAATTTCTTTTAAAGGGAGAAAGATGAGCTTAAATAGACGAGAATTTTTAAAATTCAGTGCAGGAGTTAGCGCAGCTGCATCATCTCTATCAGGTGGTGCTTTGCAAGGTGCTGCAAATGAAGGCGAAAAGCACGTTCATAGCTTTTGTGAGATGTGCTCTTCAAGGTGTCCTATCGAGGCAAAAGTCGTTGATGGCAAAGTTCGCTTTTTAAGTGGCAATCCAAAAGCTGGCGGCACGGCAACCTCTCTTTGTGCAAGAGGCGGCTCAGGACTTAGCCAGCTCTATGATGAAAATAGGATCAAAAAGCCATTAATCAGAGCTGGCGAGAGAGGCGAAAATAAATGGCGTGAGGTTAGCTGGGACGAGGCGCTTGACTATGTCGCTTCAAAGATGCTTGATATCAAGCAAAAGTATGGTCCTGAAAGCTTTGTATTTACCTGTAAAAGCTCGCAAACGCACAAGCTAATGGTAAATTTCGCCTCAGCTTATGGCTCTCCAAACTGCTTTTCGCACTTTTCATGCTGTCCGATCACCTACCAAATGGTCTGCGAGCAGATGTATGGCATCGCTAAGCTAAAAAGAGACTTTGCAAATGCAAAATACGTTGTAAATTTTGGTCACAACCTCTTTGAGGGCATCGTCATAGCTGATGCCAAAAAGCTTGCTAAATTTGCAGCTAGCAAGGACACAAAGCTACTTGTGCTTGAGCCAAGATTTAGCGTTGTAGCTGCAAAAGCTGATGAGTGGCTACCAGTTAAACCTGGCACTGATCTAGCATTTGTGCTAGCACTCATCAACACTTGGATACAAAATGGCACTTACGATAAAGAATTTATTGAGAAATTTACAACTGGCTTTGATGAGATTGTTAAAAGCGTAGAGGGCAAAACGCCTGAATGGCAAGAGACAATCACTGGCATAAAAGCAAGTGATGTTAGACGCATCGCTGATGAAATTTATAAAGCTGCTCCAAGAGTTATTTTTGATTTTGGGCATAAGACAACTACCACAAGAGCTGAATACATGAGGACAAAAGCCATCATGGTTGCAAATGCGATGATGGGCAACTGGGAGGTTAAGGGCGGTCTTTTTGGTGGCAAAAACGCAAAGACCTTTAACAAACTAGTAGGCGAGGATAAATTCCCAGTTCTTAAAAACCCAGATGATAAATTTAAAGTGCCAAAAGTTACCAGACTAGACTTCGCTGGCGAGGCTGGAGCGCATAAATTTGTAAACAGAAAACATGGCGTTTTGATGGATATAGATAACGCTATCTTAAACGAGAAGCCATACGCCATAAAAGGTTGGTTTAACATCCGCTTTAACCACCTCATAAACGTAGCTGAGACGATGAAGAGCATAGAGGCGATGAAGAAGCTTGAGCTCATCGTAGTGAGCGATGTCTATCCAAACGATATGGCGACCTTTGCTGATGTCATTTTGCCTGAGAGCAGTTACCTAGAGCGTGACGAGGGCATAGAGGACAAGTCAGGTCTAAAACCAGCTTATATGATAAGAAATAAAGTCGTTGATCCAGTTGGCGACACGAAGGACGGGGCGTTTATCTTTAGAGAGCTAGCACGCCGCATGAAGATAGATGAGCTTTACACTTGGAACGACATACGTGAGTTTAGGATGCAGCAAGCTGGCGGAGATGTAAATTTACTTGCCGCACTAGAAAAAGATGGCTTTATCACGTGGGATGAGCCGGGAATTTTGTTTAGAGAAAAAGGCATGATCGATAAATTTGTCGCTAAATATCCAGCAGCTGCTAAATTTGTAGGAGAAAATGGCTTGATGGACGATATGGCTAAGCTTAAAACAAAAAGCGGCAAGATAGAGCTATTTTTACCTGATGTCGAGGCGCAGTTTGCAGGATATGGCGCGCTAAATGATAAAGATATGGACACATTTGACGGACACGAGCTTTGCCTAACATGCGGCAAAACGCCTATTCATACCAACGGTCACACTCAGGCAGTTCCATTTTTAAATGACCTCATGAGCGATAGCCCTATCTGGATCAATCCAAACACCGCTAAAAAGCAAAATTTACGTGACGGCGACACAGTCTTAGTGAAGAATAAATTTGGCGAGCAAAAGGGCAAGCTTATGGTGACTGAGGGCATTAGAGAAGATACGCTCTTTATCTATCACGGCTTTGGACACATCACGCCAGGCCTTAAGAGCATAGATCACGTAGGGCTTAACACAAGCGTGCTTCTTGATCCAGCTGAGGGGCCAGTGGCTGCGACTATGGTTACAAATGTTGGCGTTAGCATAAGTAAAGCGTAAGGATAGAAAATGAAAAAATATATGATGATACATGATGAAAATTTATGCATCGGCTGTCAAGGCTGCTCGGTAGCTTGCAGAAGTGCAAATAACGTGCCAAGGGGACTTTACCGCTTGCAGGTGCATGCAAAGATGAGTGGGACATTTCCAAATTTAAAAACTGACTTTTTACGTCAAAGCTGTGTTATGTGCGAAGATGCACCTTGTGTTGAGGTTTGCCCAACTGGTGCTAGCTTTAAAACTGCTGATGGCGTGACGCTGCTTGATCATAGAATTTGCGTTAGCTGTAAGTACTGCATCCTGGCCTGTCCATACGACGCTCGCTACGTATTGCCAGATGGTGAGATAGGCAAATGCACATTTTGCTATGAGAGTAGGCTAGAAGAGGGCAAAGAGCCAGCTTGTGTTAGCGTCTGCCCTACAAATGCCCTAACCTTTGGCGACGTAAATGATGAAAACTCTAAAATTTCAAAGAAACTAAAAGAGAGCAAATACTACTTGCCAAAAGCGGAGTTAAACACAAAACCTTCACTTGCAATGATCGCAAATACAAAAGGAGCACACCATGAATAACATGTCAGGAAGCCTAGCTCAATACACAGAAATTTACTGGGGCTGGCCGATAGCTTTTTATCTATTTTTAGCAGGACTTAGCGCAGGTGCTAGCATCGTTGCTGTGCTTATCTCAAATAAATTTGGCAAGGACAACTACTACTTTAAAGCAGCCGCTCTTATCGCTCCAGTGGCAATCATCCTTGGACTTGCTCTTTTGGTGCTTGATCTTGGCAAGCCGCTTAGCTTTTACTGGATACTCTTGCTTTACAACTTTGACTCAGTTATGTCAATAGGCGTTGCGCTGCTTCTAGTTTATACGCCTCTTAGCGTTATATACGCGATTGGTGCGTTTAAAAACGAGATCGCGTCACTTAAAATTTCACTTTTTGACGCGCTTGCAAATTTAGCTAGCAAGCTTTCAGGTTTGCTTGGAATTTTACTTTTCATCCTTGGCATCGGCGTTGGCGCATATACTGGCTTTTTGCTAAGCGCAGCTCACAAGATCGCACTTTGGAACACGCCTGTTTTGCCACTATTATTCTTAGTTTCTGGCTTAAGCTGTGCTGGTGCTTTTACGCTGCTTCTTGGCGTGCTAAAAGATGAAAAGAGAGCGCAAAACCAAACTGCACACTTTTTATTAAAATTTGACTTTTTAGCGATAATAGTCGAGTTTTTGCTGATAGTCGCTCTTTTCATGGTTGTAAAAGGTGCAAGTGCAAGTGGTGCGCAGAGCGTAGCAAACGCACTTAGCGCAAATTCACTTGGGCTGATGTTTTATATCGGTGTCATAGGTCTTGGTATGGCTGTGCCTATCATTTTAGACTTAAGCGTTTTAAAGGTGCATGATTTCAAACGCGAATTTGCCGTGCTAAACGCTATTTTAGTCATTTGTGGTGTCTTTTTGCTAAGATATTACATAGTCTATGCAGGACAAATTTTTATTTAATACTTAAAAAAGAATTTTAATTTGAAATTTACCTATTAAGTATTACAATAGATAAAAATCTTATTAAAGTTTGTTTTTTAGGAGAGCATTTTGAAGATTTTGCTTTTAGAAGATGATTTGGGGTTTCAAGAGAGCGTCTGTGAGTTTTTGCAGACGCTTGGTTATGAAGTTACAGCGGTGAGCGACGGTCAAGAGGCTTGCGACCTGATAGAAAAAAATTTCTATCACCTTTTTATACTTGACATAAAAGTGCCTGGAGTAAATGGTCACGAGGTCATCAAGTATATAAGAAGTCTAAATCCAAACGCTCCTATCATGATAACGACATCTTTAGTTGATATAGATGATATGGCGATTGGCTACGAGCTTGGCTGTAACGAGTATCTAAAAAAGCCATTTGAGCTAGCTGAGCTTAAATTTAGAGTTGCTGAGCTTATGAGAAAGTACTATGGCACTGATGATAAAAACATAGTAAAGATAAATAACGAGTTTAGCTTCAACCTAAATAAACGCGTGCTACTTAAAGATGGCAAGATGGTCGATCTTAGCGCAAAAGAGGTCGCTTTGGTCGAGTGTTTGGTCTCACATCTAAATTCTTACGTCAGTATGGAGGAGCTTAGAGATCTTGTCTGGAACGACAAAGAGATCGAGGGCGCTGATATAAGGATGCACGTTTTAAAGATAAGAAACAAGACAAACAATAACTTTATCATCTCAAAGAGGCGCATAGGCTACAAGATAGATGCACAAGAGCTTTAAGATCCAGATCATAGCGACATTTGTCATAATGTCGCTCTTTTGCTTTCAAAGCTTTGTGATCTTAAATTTAAGTCAGAAAAATAGCAGCTCAAAGGCTCTCTTTGGCGCTATGAAGCATGAAACCATCATTAAAAATTCATTTCTCAAAAATGAAAATATAGCTAGCTCACTAAAATATAAATTTGCGATTTATGACGTCAATTTTAAACCAGTCATCTCAACGCTTAGCAAAGAGCCAAGTAGCTTTAAATTTGTAACGCTAGAAGAGGGCGGATATCTCTTTTACAAGAGCTTTTTTATAAAAGATAAGACCCCTTACTACATCGTCGTAGAAAAGGAGCTTGATAACAAAAAGAACATCTTTTTAACAGCCATCATGCTGCTTGTCATCCTTGTGGCAGTGCTTTTTATCGTCTATTTTTTATATTTAAGCAGCGTAAAGCCTTATAAAGAGTTTCAAAAGTATATGAACAACTTCTTTAACGACGCTATGCACGAGCTAAAGACCCCACTTGGCGTAGCTGGCATGAACCTTGAGATGCTAGGGCTTGAAAACAAGTATATAACACGCATCAAAAATGCCCTAAAACAGATGCAAATAACCTACGAAGATGTCGAGTTTTTTATAAAGCGTGGCTATATCAAATTTCCAAATGAACGGCTAAATTTAGGCGAGTATGTTAAAGAGCGAGTGAAATTTCTCTCAAGCGTGGCTGATGTCAAGAGTATCGAGATAAAGACAAATTTAGCAAGTGAGGCATTTACTATGCTAAGCAAGGTAGAAGCTCAGCGCATCATCGATAACACCATCACAAACGCCATAAAATACAGCCCAAAAGAGAGCGAGATAATAGTAAATTTAGAGCTTGAAGCAGATCGCATAAATCTTAGCGTGCAGGACTTTGGCAAGGGGATAAAGGACGTCAAAAGGGTCTGGAAAAGATACGTCAGAGAGGATGAAATCCAAGGTGGCTTTGGTCTTGGGCTAAATATCGTCAGTGAAATTTGCCAAAAACATGAAATTTTATACGGCGTTGATAGCGTTTATAATGAAGGCAGCACCTTTTACTATAAATTTAAACGAGCTTAGATTAAGCATAAAAGCGTAAAATGAAGCCTTAAATTTAGAAGGAAAAACTTTGGATAGAATCGTTGAAATCGAAAAAGTAAGCTTTGAAAATGACTTTGAAGTCTCTCTTAGACCTAGCAAATTTGAAGACTACATCGGTCAAGAAAAGATAAAACAAAATTTAGACGTCTTTATAAAAGCAGCCAAAAAGCGAAACGAGTGCCTAGATCACGTGCTATTTTACGGCCCTCCAGGACTTGGTAAGACGACCTTAGCTCACATCATCGCAAACGAAATGGGCGTAAGTATCAAAATGACCGCGGCTCCCATGATAGAAAAGAGTGGCGACCTTGCGGCGATCCTTACAAATTTACAAGAGGGCGACGTGCTTTTTATCGACGAGATACACCGCCTAAGCCCAGCTATCGAAGAAGTCCTTTACCCTGCGATGGAGGACTTTAGGCTAGATATCATCATAGGCTCAGGGCCAGCTGCTCAGACTATCAAGATAGACCTGCCAAAATTTACGCTAATAGGTGCAACGACGCGTGCTGGCATGATCTCAGCGCCTTTAAGGGACCGCTTTGGGATGGACTTTAGACTGCAGTTTTACACAAGTAGCGAGCTAAGCCGTATCGTGCAGATAGCCTCAGCTAAGCTTGGCAAAGAGTGCGACAAAAACGCCTCGCTCGAGATCGCCAAACGCTCACGTGCCACGCCTAGGATCGCTCTTAGACTATTAAAGCGAATTCGCGACTTTGCTGAGGTAAATGACGAGCAAATCATCAGCCATGAGCGCGCAAAAGAGGGACTTAACGCACTTGGTGTAAATTCACTTGGATTTGATGAGATGGATATTAGGTATTTAGAAATTTTGATGCAAGCAAGGCGCCGTCCTATGGGTCTTAGCACGATCGCAGCGGCTCTTAGCGAGGACGAGGGCACGGTTGAGGACGTCATCGAGCCATATCTGCTTGCAAATGGCTTTATTGAGCGCACCGCAAAGGGCAGGATCGCAAGTGCGAAGTGTTTTGAGACCTTTAATGTCAAGATCGACATCGAAAAAGGGCTTTTTGAGTAGCGAAATTTAAATTTGGAGCAAAAATGGGCGAGCCACATCTTTGTCCTAAGTGCAAGCAAAGGACGATTTACTTTGACGGGATCTGCTATGAGTGCAGGCAAAAAGAGAAGCTGGAGTTTTACGAGGGCTTAAGCGAAGATGAGATCAAAAAGAGGCAGAAAGATATCCTCGCTCGCATTGACGAGCTATATAAATATGATGAAATTTACAGCGACCTCACATATATTTTTTATCTGCATGGTATTTGCGACGAGCAGATCATCGAAGAAGTGACAAAAAACAGCGGGTACTACCCACCTGAAATTTACAAAAAGGCTTCAATAAAGATCAGAGATGAGCTTATAAATAGCCTAAAGGGCGCCCAAAACACTGTAAAAACAAATCACATCCTTTGTGCGCTTGCGTGGCAGGGTGATGAGGTGGTGAGGGAGCTATTTTTTAAGCTTTATAAAGCGCCAAAGCCTTGGAGGGCAAAGCTTCACGTTGATATGGATGGATATGCGCAGGTTGCAGGCTGGAGCTTTGATGGCAGTGGCAAGAGAAGAAGCCTAGTTTTTGATAAGTGCTTTACCTGCGAGCCAAGCCAAAGCGCAGAGGCAAGCGTTAAATTTAAAGCAGCAAATGATGAAAAATGTAAATTTTGTAACGGCGAGATGCTGGAATTTACAATCAAAAAAGAGAGCCTAAAGCTACTTGGGCTAGAGCTTAAAAATGACGCTGTGCTTAAATTTTGCCCGACATGCGTTGGCTTTGTGCAGTACTTTTGCCAAAATGACGGCAATAGCGTGCAAACTGAGGTAGTAGGCGAGGGTGAGAGCGAAGACTATGTAAGAGAGGCTGTGGCGGTGCTTGATGGGCAAAATTTCGAGCTCGCCAGCGAGGTTTGCGCTCATTACTCATATATAATAGATAGTGAAATTTTACTTGGCGGATATCCGCAGTGGCAGCAAGATGCTGAGTATCTAGCCTGCCCAAAATGCGGTCAAAGGATGAAATATCTAGCGCAAATTCCTTTTGGTGCTTTGATAGACGGCGAGGGCACGATCTATATGCAAATTTGTGATGAGTGTGAGGTTGTCGGAGCAAATTTTCAGTGCACGTAAAAGGCTAAATTTATAGGGACTTTTGAGCTAGAAAATTTACGTAAGGTATAAATTTATCTAAATTTATTAAGCTGTGGCAGGCTAAAAATGCCAAAAGCCTGCTCCTTGCAAATTTGGCGCCAAAGCGTTTTCGCAAATTTATCAAGCAAATGAGTAGCTTTGATAAATCTGCTATAATTACCCCATTTTAAGGGAGCGAAATGAATAACAGGCTGTTTTTTGGAATTTTTGCGTTTTGTGCTTTGGCTTTGGTGGTCTATCTTTTTAAACCATTTTTACTTGACATTTTTATCGCAGCGCTGCTTGCTGTGGCTGTTGCGAACGTGCAGATCGCATTTTTAACGCTTACTAAAAACCGCAAAACGCTCTCATCAGGTCTTACGACATTTGCGCTTTTATGCTTATTTATCGCGCCGCTTCTTTACGCCGTTATCGAGATCGCGAAATACGCAGCTGGCTTTGATATAAACAACGTCACAAAGACGATCGAATTTATCAAAAACTACGACTTTAGCCTGCCAGAGTCGATAAATTTCTTAGAGCCAAAGATCAAGGAATTTATAGGCGGGCTTGATATCAAGATGCTATTTTCGCAAGTCGCTGCTAATCTTGCAAATTTAGGCAAACTAAGCCTTAAATTTGGCGTTGATATGATCATCATCCTAGTATTTTTCTTCTTTTGCAATCTTTACGGCAACGAGCTTATAAACTATCTAAAAGAGGCGCTTCCGCTTAAAAAAGAGGACACTGAGTCGATACTTAGCGAAGTTGGCAACGTGATGGGCGTCGTTTTTTACTCAACTATCGCAAATATGATCATCCAGGGCTTTTTATTTGCCATTATCACCAGTTTTTACGGCTATGACGGCGTGCTAACTGGCATATTTTTTAGCTTCGCTTCACTCATCCCAGTCGTTGGTGGCTTTTTGGCGTGGGCGCCTATTAGCATTTATGAGTTTGCAAATGGCAACACAGCAGCCGCTATCACGATCGCACTTTACACCATCATCGTGATCTCATTTGGCGCTGATACGCTGCTAAAGCCGCTTGTCATTAAATTTATAAACTCAAAACTAGTCAAGATACCAACAAAGATAAACGAGCTACTCATCTTTTTTGCGATGATCGCTGGTATCACGACGTTTGGCTTCTGGGGCGTGATACTTGGACCTGCGATCGTGACATTTTTTATCTCAACGATCAAGCTTTACACGCTTTTGCGAGAGAGAAATTTCGTATAAAATAGGGGCAAAATATGATATATGAAGATAAATTTATAAGAGTTGAGCGCGAAAAGAACGAGCTTCCGTGGGTGAAAATTTTTACTGCTAAGCCCTACCGCGAGCTAAGTGATTGTGATGAGGCGAGTAGAGCTAGGCTTTTTGAAGCGATGCTGGTGGCTGAAAAGGCGATGCTTGAGTTTTATAAACCAACTAAGATAAACATCGCAAGCTTTGGAAACTACGTACCACACGTGCATATTCACGTCATTGCGAGATTTGAAAAGGACGCGTTTTTTCCAGATAGCGTTTGGGCTAGCCCCAAAAGAAAAAGCGAGCTTAAGCTGCCTAAATTTGATGAGTTTGCTAAATTTTTAGAAGAAAAACTAAGGCTTAGTTTTGAGTAAATACAAAAAATATTTTAATATCTATATCGTTTTAGTCGTTTTTGCGCTGCTTGGTAGCCTCTTTTACTTTCTTTATAGCTCATATATGGCTGAAAAAAAGCAAAACAATATGCGTGTCTTTTTTGACTATCATGTGAAACAGCTAAACAAAAGCATCGACGATGAGAAATTTTCATCAATGGCGATCTCGATCTTGCTTGCTCAAAACGAGTCTATACAGATGTGCTTGCTAGGTCAAAACCGCGACGAATGCGTAAAAAACATCGAAAATTTGACAAAAACTCTTGGCGCAGCGTCGATGTATAACAATATCAAACTTCATCTTTATGACAAAGACTTAAAAAGCTACGTAAGAAGCTGGGATCTAAACAGATATGGCGATATGATCGCTAGTGGCAGGTTTTTAGTCCAAGAGTCAAGGCGTCAAGATAGGCCCATGGTTGGCATCGAGGCGTGGTATGCGGGGGTGCATATAAGGGCTGTTTCAAATGTGATGCATGAGGGCAAAAACATCGGTAGTATCGAGGTTTTGCTAAACTACGACTCACTTGGAAATTTTTATAAAACGCAAGGCATAGATCTTTTTGTGCTCTTATCAAAAGATAAGATGCCAGCACATAAAAGCGCTCCGAGTGATCAAATTTTAAGTGATTATTACATCGAAAATTTAAGCAGTGCAAATTTAAATATAGTTGGAATTTTGCGCGATATCGACCTTAAAAAGTATGAATTTTACGTATATAAGACGCACTATTTTTGCGTTGTGCCGCTACTTGATGCTAGCAACACGCAGATAGGCTACTATGTCCTTCACGTAAATACTGACGAAAAAGAGCGAAACATCTCGCAAAACTATCTTGAATCAGAAGAGCTTTTTTAAATTTACCTCTTTAAAAAGCTCTCTATAAGATCTTTTAGCTCAAATTTAGCAAGTTCGGCTAGTTTTAAATACTCTTTTGTGCTGGCTATATTGTCAAGCTGCTTGTAAATTTGATCTTTTGTCATCTCGTTTATCACCTCTCCTTTGTTTTTGCATTTTATAAAGAGGATATGACAGGATGTGTCACGTGATTAAAAATTTGCCGTAGTAAATTTGCGTTTTTAAGTTTAGCTATAAATTTAACCCTTATACGAAAACTCTTCGCTTGGGAAAATTTTGTTTTTTACTTCATTAGCGTAGCTTTGTACGCCTTTTCGCACAAGAGTGGCTCCGTCAAGATAGCGCTTAACAAATTTAGGCTTAAAGTCCTCGAAGAAACCCAGCATATCAGACCAGACAAGCACCTGACCATCGACGTCTGCTCCAGAACCTATACCGATAACTGGCACACGAACCTGTCTTGTTATCTCGCTTGCTACATTGCTAAGCGTGCCCTCAAGAAGTATGCTAAACGCGCCAGCTTGCTCAAACGCCAAAGCCTCCTCAACCAGCCTTTTTGCCTCAAGCTCGCTTCTGCCTTTTATCTTGTATCCGCCTTCAAATTTAAAAAACTGCGGCTTTAGTCCGATGTGAGCCGTCACGTTTATGCCCTCTTCGCAGAGACGTTTTACTAAATTTACCTGATGCATGCCAACTTCAAGCTTCACCGCATCGGCATTTGTCTGCTTAAAAAATTTCATCGCATTTTTGATAGCTTGTTTTTCATTTGTGTAGCTGCCAAATGGCATATCAGCTAGGATAAAACTCTTTTTAGCCCCGGCGCAAACAGCCTTTGTGTGATAAAGCATGGTGTTCATATCAGCACTTAGCGTGCTCTCTTGCATGTTAAAGCTCATATTTAAGCTATCGCCAACAAGGATCACATCAGCATAATCATCAAAAATTTTAGCAAAAAGCGCATCGTAGGCAGTTATCATCACGATAGGCTCGATGCCTTTTTTATTTTTTATATCATTTATAGTGAGTTTTTTCTTTGCGATTTTTTCATCTCTCATGGCTAAGTCCGGTAAAATTTGTGATAATGCTAACAATTTTATCAAAATTTTGCTACAATTACGCCAATTTCTTAAGGACATGAAAATGGGTATATTAAAAAGGCTTGAAGTCGATTATTCTTATGATATAGTTGAGGAGTTTCTCTCCCACTACACTTTGATGTGCGATTTACTAGAGCCTTTGATAATAAATTTAGGAAGAGCTGATAAATATAAGGAGAGCATTTTAGAGCTTTCTAGGATCTTTCACAATATCAAATCAGCAGCAGGTTTTATGCATCTTGACCCGATCTTAAAGCTCACTACTTTGGCTGAAGAGGTCACTCAAGAGGCTAGAAGCTTAAAAGGTCCAGCAAATGATAAATTTATAGATTGGTTGCTGCTTATTAGCGATCAGTTTCATAAATACAAAGGCGACGTCGAGAAAGACCTAGAGTATTTTAGCGTCCTTGAGCCAAAGATCATTGACGTACCTGCAAAGCTTGACTAAACAATCCAACTAAACCATTTCATTTTTTATGGGAGCGACTTGGCTTCGACAGGAGCAGAGTCTGTACGGTGGCACGTCGCTTTGAGCAAAGCGTAAAAAGCTCAAATTAAATTTAAACGCAAACAACGTTAATTTCGCTCCTGCTTACGCTAAAGCTGCGTAAGTTCAGTTGAGCCTCGCTTTGTCTCATTCTAGCTAGGATGTAAGCGAGTAATTTAGCTAGAGTAGGCCAGTAAAGTGACTGCTTGCTAGCTGAAATTTTAGTCTTAGTCTAAATTTTGGTTTTGGAAAGTGAGCCTTTTTAGATGAAATTTTCACTTTTGCTAAGCGTGTAGAGGCTGTACGGATTTTGCTTTTGGACAGGGGTTCGATCCCCCTCGCTTCCACCACCTTACTTTAAAATTCTCTTAATTTTTACTCACTTTTAAAATAATATAAACTAAAATAACACAACTCATATAAACAAAGGAGAGGGATATGTTTTTGGGATTTGATGGTGTTTGGAGTTTTAACGAAGGCTTTGCTGCTGTTCAAAAAGATCGCAAATGGGGATATATAAACACTAAAGGTGAGCAGATCGTAGAGTGTCAATTTGATGATGCTGATTTTTTTCACGAAGGCTTTGCTGTTGTTAAAAAAGATTACAAGTATGGATACATAAACACAAAAGGTGAGCAGATCATAGAGTGTAAATTTGATTATGCTTGGTATTTTAAAGAAGGCTTTGCTCCTGTTCAAAAAGATGGCAAATGGGGATATATAAACACCAAAGGTGAGCAGATCATAGAGTGTAAATTTGATGACGCTTATAGCTTTTACGAAGGCTTTGCTGCTGTTCAAAAAGACGGCAAAAGGGGTTATATAAACACCAAAGGATGTTTTGTCATTTTTGACGAAAGCAAAAAATGAGATAGTGGTGCTTGATAAGGCTATAGACAGGTCAAATAATACTTTCTACTTATCACGACTAGGTGATAAATTTGGGCTTTTGGATGAAAACTTTAGTGTCGTTATCAAAAATAGCATTTATGGTAAATTTGAGGTGCTTCAAAGGATAAATGAAACTACTTTTTTGATAAAAATAGCAGAGCGAGAACTCTTTGTGGATAGCGAGGGGAATTTCAGATAAGCTAGCCATAAAAAGCTTTGCTAGCTAGTTAAATTTAACTTGGCTGGTTTTTTATCTAAGCTTTGTCTCGAAAAATGCGTTAAAAAGTGAGTTTATGCCTTGCTTTGTAAATTTCTCCATTATCTTTTCGAGCTGCGGTTTTTCTTGCCAGACGGGCTCATCTACGAGGCTCATTTTTGCTAGCTCATTTTGAGCGTCTATGTAGCTGCCAAGGCTGTCTATTAGCCCCATTTTTAGGGCATTGTGCGCCAAAAAGACCCTTGCGTTTGCCCACTCGTCTTTTTTCTTGATATCTAAATTCCTAGCCGCCGCCACGTCGCTTACAAAGAGCATGTAAGCGTCATTTACGAGCCCTTGCAAGCTCTCGCGCTCCTGCTTGCTCCAGCTCCTCATAAAAGTGCCAGCCTCTTTAAACTCGCCAGCCTTCACCACCTGCTCGCTCACGCCTAAATTTTTGGCTAAATTTTCGATGTTTGCCCCTTGCATGATGACGCCGATCGAGCCGATGAAAGCGCCTGGGTTTGCTACGATAGTGTCGGCATTTACGCCAGCGTAGTAGCTGCCACTTGCCATGTTGCCAGCTGCGTATGCGAGCACCTTTTTGCTCTCTTTTAGCCTCTTGACCGCCATGGCTAGCTCCACGCTAGGGCTTAGCGCGCCGCCTGGGCTGTCGATGTAGAGTAGCACGCCTTTGATGTTGTTATCCAGCCTTGCTTTTTCGAGTCCTTCTAAAATTTCGCTAGTATCTACTAACGTGCCGGTGATGTCAATGCGGGCTAAATTTGGCTCTTTCATCTTGCCATCTGGTGCGAATATAAAAAATAAAATGAGTAAAAATATGAGCGCCTTAAAGTAGTTATTGATAAATTTAAAAATTCCCAAAATTCCTCTAAAAATAAGCCTTAAAATTTGCAAATTTTGCCTCCGATATATAGTTTTTTAGCCTCGTTTGTGTGAAGTATGAGCTGAAGTATTAGCTCGCTATCATCGCACTCTAGGTCGTTATATATGGCAAGATCAGCTGCGCGTCCAGCCCTTATCTCGCCGTTATTTGTCCTAAGCGCCTTTGCGCCCCCATGCGTTGCAGCGACAAAAAGCCTGGTGGCAAGCTCGTTTAGATCAAGGCTAGCATGGGTAAAAAGTGCAGCTCTTAGTTCATGCCAGAAATTTAGGATGATATTTGAACTAAGGCCGTCTGTGCCGATGTTTAGACTGACGTTGTTTTTGAAAATTTCTTTTAAATTTAGCGCCTTTTTGCCAAGTAGCCTGTTTGAAACGGCGCAGTGTGTCACGCTGTGATGAGGCTTAAATTTAGCAAAATCGCTCACATAAACGCAGTGTGTAAAGAGAGTATTTATCTCACGAAACATCGCAAAGTAGCCCTGCGCGTCATACATCGGCTTAGGATCTTGGCTAAATCTTAAAAGATGCTTTTTAAAGCCACCGCTACCGTGCTCTAGCCACTGCTTTTCAGCCTTGCTCTCTAAAAAGTGCGTGCTAACAAGAAGATCATCCTTTTTAGCTATCTCAAGGGCAGCTTTAGCGAGTGTTGGGTGCACAGAGTAGGGCGAGTGAAGCGAGATGGCTGGGGTAAAATTTTTGTTTTTATAGCCCTTTGTTTTTTCAAATTTAGCTAAGAAATTTTGCAAATTTTGTTCACTCATCTGCTCGCTTGAGCCTAAAATCTCACTAAAAAGCACGACTTTAATCGGACTAGTGGCTAAAATTTCAAGATCACTACCAAAGCTAGATATCTCGCCAATGGCACAAACTCCGCTTTTAAGCAGCGAATTTATGGCTTCACTCATCGCTTTTTTAGCGTCTATCCTAGCTAGCTCGCGGCCTTTATCGACGATAGAGCCAAGCCATTTTATAAAGTCGCCATATTTTAGGGTGCTAACGTTTGAGCTAAATTCCAAATGAACGTGCGTATTTACGAAGGCTGGGGCTATCACGCTATCACCAAAGTCGCAAATTTTCGCCTCTTTAAATTTCTTTTGCGCCTCTTTTTCGTTTATAATTTCTAAAATTTTACCTTCATCAATGACAAGACAAGAATTTCTTAAAATTTTTGGATTTTCTCCGCCAGTGATGATCTTTTTTGCTTTTAAAATTTCCATTTCTAGCCTTAAATTTTTGTTATTGTAGCGAAAATTTAGGAACGAAAATGTATAATTTGGGCTATTTAATCAAAAAGGAGTGACATGGATAAGAAGCTAAAAATAATGGTTATCCAAGGCCCAAATATCAACATGCTTGGCGCTAGAGAGCCAGGAATTTACGGCGTTATGAAGATGGAGGATATCCACTCTCAAATGAAGATCGTCGCCGATCAAAATGACGTTGAGATCGAGTTTTTTCAAAGCAACCTTGAGGGCGAGCTAGTCGATAAGATCCAAGAGTGCTTGGGCGATGCTGACGGCATCATCATAAACCCAGCCGCTTACACTCACACCTCTATCGCTATCCGTGACGCGCTAAGTGCGGTTGCGCTACCAGTTATCGAGGTGCATATCAGCAACGTTTATAGAAGAGAAGAGTTTCGTCACAAAAGCCTCATCGCACCAGTTGCGGCAGGTCAGATCGTGGGCTTTGGACCAGTTGGCTATCATTTAGCGATGATAGGCATGCTTCAAATTTTTGAGCAAATCAAAGCAGTAAGAGCAAATCAAAAAGCACAATGAATTTCATCTTAAAGGACGAAAACGCCGTATTTTACGAGTGCGGCTACAGCTGCGACAATGAGTTTTTGCTATGCCTTGATGGCGTGAAATACTTTTTCACGGACGCGAGATATTATTTCGAGGCAAAAAGCTGTGTAAATGCAGGCGTAGTCGTTCTTTTAGCGCAGAGAAATTTAATAAGTGAGGTGCGGGCATTTTTAAGAAAGATGAAGCCAAGCAGCCTCGTTTTTAACCCTGATGAGCTAAGCTTAAGTGAGTTTAACGCGCTAAGCAAGGGATTTAAGATAAATTTCAAGCCAAAGGCAAATTTCTCTAGGCTAAAGAGAATTTGCAAGAGCGAAGATGAGATAAAAATTTTAAAAAAAGCTAGCGAATTTGGGGCGAAATGCTTTGACGAATTTGCTAAATTTGTGCGTGAAAATGGCGAAGGGATGAGCGAAAAAGAGCTTCATTTCAACGCCTCGCTCATCTTTAGGCAAAAAAATGAGCTAGGCCTTAGCTTTGATCCGATCGTGGCGATAAACGAAAATGCCGCAAAGGCGCATGCACTGCCTGGGGATAAAATTTTAAAAAGTGGCGATTTGCTGCTGCTTGACGCTGGGGTTAAATTTAAGCGTTACTGCTCTGACCGCACTAGAACTGCTTGCTTTGATGAAAATTTTAACTTCTCAAAGGAGCAAAAATTTAAAAACGCCAAGATGCAAGAAATTTACGAGATCGTAAAAGAGGCTCAGGTTGCTGCGATAAAGGTCGCTAGAGCTGGCGTTAGGGCGTGTGAGATAGACCTTGCAGCAAGAAGTGTGATAGCAAAGGCTGGATATGAAAAGGCTTTTTTTCACTCGACAGGACATGGCGTAGGTGTTGATATACACGAGCTTCCAGTCATCTCAGCAAGGAGCGAAACGCTCATAAAAGAGGGCATGGTCTTTAGCGTGGAGCCTGGAATTTATCTAGAAAATGAATTTGGGGTGCGCATCGAGGACGTCGTGGTTGCAAGAGAAGGTGGGTGCGAAATTTTATGAGGCTAGCTGGAGCAAGAAAGATCGTAAAAAGCCGTTTTTGCCCTAGTTTTTTTCAAAAAAGAGATGAGTTTAAGTATGAGGCGCTAGTTGGCATGGGTGGCAACATCGGCGATAGCGCAAAGAGGTTTGATAAATTTATAAGAGCGATTAGTGAAGATAGGCGTTTTCACGTGGTTGAAGTCTCGCCGATCCTTATAAATGCGGCGTTTGGCTACGAAGCGCAGGATGATTTTAGTAACGCTGTTATAAATTTACAAACATCTATGAGCCCTAGAAATTTGCTAAAAATTTTGGGGCACTATGAGAGTAAATTTAAGCGCGTGAGGACGTTTAAAAATGCGCCACGCACGCTTGATCTGGATATTTTGTATTTTAGTAAAAAAGTCTATAAGACGCCGCGCCTTATCGTCCCGCACCCAGGGGCTAGCAAGAGGCTTAGCGTGATCGTGCCACTAGGGCTTATGAGAGGTTAAAGGATATAAATGGCTACAAAATTTCATACTTTTACAGGCGAGAGCACCATCGAGGCTTTGAAAAAGGCTCAAGAGGCGTGCGGCGAGAAGGCCATACTCGTTACCACAAAGCAAATTCAAGCCAAAACGATAAACAAAAAGCCGCTTTATGAAATTTTAGTAAGCGTCGAAGAGGACGAGGTAAAGCAGCCACCAAAACCAAATGTAAAAGCAATAAACTATGAAAATGCCTACTCTAAATTTAGTAAAAACTACGAGCCGCCAAAGCCAAAATTTGAGATAAAAGAGGAGCCTGCTAAATTTGAGGCAAAGACGACGTCGCCTGAGCCTTACGATCCAAATGAGAGCGTGCTTTTAAACATCTCAGACGTCGCAAAAGAGATAAGCGCGATCGCAAATGTCGATATGAACGAGATAAAAGAGCCAAACACAAATGGCATGAATAAAAAAATAGACGATGTGGCAAAGCAAGTAAGCGTGCTAAGCGAGAAAATAGGGCTGATAACTGACATGATCTGGGACGAAAAGGCCCCAAATCGCAACAATCTCTCGATCCCGCCAGAGTTCGCTAGCATCTACAAGCTTGCAAAACAAAGCGGCATGAAAGAGGAGCATTTAGAGGCGATCATGCAAACGACGCTTGAAAATTTGCCAGTCTCGATGAAAAGCAACCCAACCGCGGTAAAAAGGTACTTCTACTCACTTTTGAGAAATATGCTGCCATGTAGAAAAGAACTAAACGATAAAAAACAGCGCATAATGATGCTAGTTGGTCCAACTGGAGTTGGCAAGACGACGACTCTTGCAAAGCTCGCGGCTCGTTTTGCTTACGGCAACGAAAAGCGCTATAAAACGGGCATCATCACGCTTGATACGTACCGTATCGGAGCGGTCGAGCAGCTATTTCAATACGCTAAGATGATGAAACTGCCAATCCTTGATGTGATAGAGGTAGAGGACTTTCAAAACGCCATAAAGCAGCTTAGCTACTGTGACGTGATACTAATCGACACCACTGGAAATTCACAGTATGACAAAGAAAAGCTTGAAAGACTTGATAAATTTTTAAAGCATAGCGGCGCAAAGATCGATGTAAATTTAGTCCTCTCAGCTGGCTCAAAGGTCGAGGATCTGATAGAAATTTATAATGGATTTTCATTTTTGGAGATCGACACTTTAATAATCACCAAATTTGACGAGACCAAAATTTTTGGCAACGTCTTTTCGCTGATATATGAGACAAATACGCCAGTTAGCTACTTTAGCGTGGGTCAAGAGGTGCCTGATGATCTTGTGGAGGCGAAGAGCGAATTTTTAGTAGAGTGCGTGTTTGACGGCTTTACAAAGCAAAAGGCTAGTGATGAATAACCAAGCGCAAAAACTACAAAATTTAGTCCAGTCTCAAAATAAGGCTAAAAATACGCATTTTATAGCGATTACAAGTGGCAAAGGCGGCGTTGGCAAGAGCACGATAAGTGCAAATTTGGCAAATGTCTTGTCGCAAAATGGCTATAAAGTAGGGCTATTTGATGCTGATATCGGCCTTGCAAACCTTGATGTGATCCTAAATGTAAAAATGGGCAAAAACCTGCTTCACGTGCTAAAGGGCGAGTGCAGCTTAAAAGATATCTTGATACCTATAAATAAAAATCTCATCCTCATCCCTGGCGAGAGCGGCGATGAAATTTTGAAATTTAATAATCAATTTTTATTTGAGAGATTTTTAGATGAGGCGAGCGAACTTGATGGGCTTGACTTTTTGATCATCGACACCGGTGCTGGCATAGGCGGCAGCACGCAGCTCTTTTTAGAGGCGGCTGATGAGGTTGTCGTGGTAACCGTGCCTGACCCTGCGGCGATAACTGACGCGTATGCGGTCATAAAGATCGTTTCAAGATTTAAAAATAACGAGCTTTTACTTTTAAATATGGTAAAAAACGAGGCTGAGGCTACTAGAATTTATGAAAATGTAAAGCGAGTGGCAAATGCAAATATCGGACCAAATTTAAATTTAGAGCTAATTGGCTACGTGGCTTCTGATAAGAGCGTGGCAAGGAGCATAAAGCAAAGGACACTCTTTACAGATGACGAAGCTTACGGCTCTGCTAGCGTGCAGATCAAGCAGATAGCTTCGAATTTGCTTTATAGGTTGGAACGAAAAGTGCTTAAAGATGAGCAAAGCAGGAGCTTTGGGGGCTTCTTTAAGCGTTTGATAGAACAATTTTAATGGAGATTGAGCTTTGCGTGCAGAAAATTTTATAGCATTTTTTACGGTTTGTGGATTTTTCATAGGCATAGTTTTTACCTTGCTAAAGGTGAGCGAGCCTATCGAAATGCTCGTTTATACGCTAGTTATTACTTTATTTTTTTACCTTATAATTCACATCGTGATAATGAACTACGTCGATGTAAAAAGGACTTTGAAGAAATTTTTTGACAAGCAAAGACATGAGGAGATCGCGGACTATCTCATCTCTGAGCTAAACGTTAGGGAAAAACGGATGGAAAATATCATGCTAAAAGTAACCACCGAAAATTTAGACTCTGGTAAGCAAAATGTACGAACTAAAGCAAAAGCAGCTTAACGCTTATAAAAGCACCATTAAAAAAGAGCAAGACGAGATCGTCTTAAAATACATGCCAGCTCTGCGTGCAATGGCGTTTAGACTAAAGGAGCGCTTGCCTTCAAGTATCGACGTAAATGATCTTATAAGCGTTGGCGTTGAAGAGATGATAAAGCTTAGCAGGAAGTATGACAAAGAGCAAAACGACTCATTTTGGGGATATGGCAAAAAGAGAATTTATGGCTCGATGCTTGACTACCTTAGAGCGCTTGATGTTGTTAGCAGAAGCGATAGAAAGCTAGTAAAGAGCATAAATACCGAGATAGATAACTACTTTAACACACACGAAGAAGAGCCAAGCGATGAGTATCTGGCTGAAAAGCTAAATGAAGATATCGAAAAGATAAGAGAGGCAAGGGGTGTTAGTGGCATCATCACCATTTTGCCGATCGATGAACAAATGGAGCTAATCGGTCAAAGCGATGTTGAAAAAAGCGTAGAAAAAGAGGATCTTATCTTAAAGATCGAAAGTGCGTTAAAAGACTTTGATGAGCGCGATCAGATGATAGTTCAGCTTTACTACTACGAAGAGCTAAATTTAAAAGAGATCAGCGAGATAATGAATATCAGCGAGAGTAGAATTTCACAAATTCATAAACGTTTGCTTGATCGCATCAGACGCAGCTTGGGGGTTTAATGGCTGATATTTTAAGTCAAGAAGAGATAGATGCACTACTTGAAGTCGTCGATGAAGACGGCGATACGAGCAATATCGAGATAGAAGAGAGCCCGCAAGGCGAGCAAAAGCAGATCATTATCTATGACTTCAAGCGTCCAAACCGCGTCAGTAAAGAGCAGCTCCGTGCGATAAAAGGTATCCACGACAAGCTTGCTAGAAATTTAGCTAGTCAAATTTCAAGCGTTATGAGAAGTATCGTTGAGCTTAGGCTTCACAGCGTCGATCAGATGACATACGGCGAGTTTTTGATGAGTTTGCCAAGCCCAACGAGCTTTAACGTCTTTTCGATAAAGCCACTCGATGGAAACTGCATCTTAGAGATAAATCCAAGCATAGCATTTCCTATGATAGATCGCTTACTTGGTGGAACTGGCGAAAATTTCGAGGCAAACAGAGAGCTAACTGACATCGAGGTAAATTTACTCGATGCGGTGCTTAGGATGATCATGCAGCGCCTAAAAGAGAGCTGGTCGATGATAACTGATATGTATCCAAACGTCGAGGCTAAAGAGAGCAGTCCAAACGTCGTGCAGATCGTATCTCAAAACGAGATCGTTATCATGGTCGTCATGGAGATCATCGTTGGTGGCTCAAGCGGCATGATAAATTTATGCTATCCAGTCATCTACCTAGAGCCGATCCTTTCGCGCCTTGCAAATAGGGACATCATGCTTGGCGAAACTAGCGCTAAAAAGAGTAGAAACAAAGAGCTAAAAACTCTAATAGGCCGCGCTGAGGTGCTTTATGAGGCGATCCTTGGTAAATCAATCGTTAGCGTAAATGAGTTTTTAAATTTAAAAGAGGGCGATATCTTAAGGCTTGATAGAGGCGCTGATGATAAGGCGATCGTTTGCATCGATAAAAAAGAGGTATTTTTAGCAGAAGTTGGGCTTCATAGATTTAGAAAGTCTATCAAGATCGAGCAGTTAATCCGCTCTGATAAAGACGAGATCAAACACATCCTAGAAAAATACGAAGAAGAGCGAAAAGCAAAACTAATGGCATACGACGAGGCCAACGAACACAACAACGAAGAAGAGAGCGAAGATAATGACGAATGAATTTTTTAACATCTTTTCAAATGAACTAAAAGCGACCATCGAAGGGCTGACGGGCAGAGCGCCAGAGATCGGCGAGAGAAATGAATTTGACGCGCCAGCGCAAAATGGCATAAAACCGCCAGTTGTCATGGCTAGTGTGACATTAAGTGGTGACATCAATGCAAAAGCAGAGATCGCCTGCACGCCGGTGCTTATAAGTGCGGTTAGCGAGTGGATGATGGGCGAGGAGGAAATTTCAAAAAATGAAAACCTCGGTAGCGACGAGCTTGACGCCGCAAAAGAGATATTTTCAAACCTCTTTAGCGCCTTTAGCACCTCTCTTGGAGCGCAAAAGGGCATGCCAAAGATCAGCTTTGAGGTGATAAATGTAAATTTCTTAGATGAAAACTCATCGCTTGATTTTAGCGTTTTTGAAAAGCTTTTTTTGTTTAACATAAAGATCGAGGATCTAAATGAGCACGTGGCTTTTGTCTGCGATCACACGCTTATGAGATTTTTTGAGCCTGCTAAGAGCGAGCCAGCAGATGGCGCAAAGGCTCAAGCTGCTCCTCATGCACTAAAGGGCGAATTTAGCGCAGAAGAGATGAGAAATATCGGCCTTATCATGGACGTAAGGCTACCAATGCGCGTTCGTATCGGCTCAAAAAGGATGCTCTTAAAAGATGTGCTAACCATGGATATAGGCTCAGTCATCGAGCTAAATCAACTCGCAAACGACCCGCTTGAAATTTTGATAGGAGATAAGGTGATAGCCCTTGGCGAAGTTGTCATAATAGACGGAAACTTTGGCATTCAGATCACTCAGATAGGCTCAAAACGTGAGAGGCTTCAGCAGTTAAAATAATGAATGAATTAGTAAATGATCTCTTAAAATTTCCAAGCGTTTTAAAGTATAAAAACAAAAATGTAACCTTCTTTGGCTCGGCTAGATTTGATGAAGAAAATTTCTACTGCAAAAAGGCATACGAGCTAGCTTACAAGCTAAATGAGCTAGGTTTTGCTATCTTAACTGGCGGTGGGGACGGCATAATGAGAGCGGCAAATAAGGGTGCATTTGATAGCGCAAAGTCCCCTAGCGTCGCACTAAACGTGAGGCTTCCGTTTGAGCAAAATACAAATCCATACGTCACCGCAAAATATCTCTTTTCAAATTTAAGCCCAAGAAAATTTGCCCTAACTGATAGCTCTATCGCATTTGTCGTCTTTCCTGGCGGCTTTGGCACACTTGATGAGCTATTTGAAATTTTGGTACTTGCTCATGTTGGCAGCAAAAAAGTGAAAATTTTTCTTTATGGATGCGAGTTTTGGCAAGGGCTTGATGAGTTTATACGAAAGACGCTGATCCCTCAAAAAACGATAAACGAAGAAGATCTAAGCTTATATAAAATCACCGATGATCTGGAGCTTATCGTAAGCGAAATTTTGGCTATTTAAAAATAAGATATAAAATATCGCCTTTAAATTTAAAAAAGGTAAAAATATGAAAATAATGGTTGCAATGAGCGGCGGCGTAGATAGCACGATGACGGCTAAATTTCTGCAAGAGGCTGGACATGAGGTGCAAGGCTGCTACATGATGCTTCATCAAAAGCCAGGATATCATGAAGAAAACATCAGAAAAGTCAAAAAAGTGGGCGAATATCTTGGCATCAAGGTGCATATCCTCGATCTGCAGGATAAATTTAACGAATATGTCTATGATCCATTTGTCAGGCTTTATAAAGAGGGCAAAACGCCCAATCCTTGCGCCTTGTGTAATAAATTTATAAAGCTTGGTGCTCTACTTGACTTTGCAAAGGCAAATGGCTGCGAGAAGCTTGCTACTGGGCATTACGTGCAGGTGGTTGATGGTTTTATAACCTGCGCCAAAGATCCTAGCAAGGATCAAAGCTACTTTTTAGCTCAGGTGCCAAAAGAGGTGCTAAAAGATGTCATTTTCCCGCTTGGGGATAAATTTAAAAAAGATATCAAAGAGCTAGCAAGAGGCGTAAAAGTGCTTGAAGAGTTCGCTACTCAGGCAGAAAGCAGTGAAATTTGCTTTGTGGAAAATACCTACATTGAGGTTTTAAATAAGCACTACAATACAAATTTGCCAGGCAACGTGGTCGATAAAGACGGCAATATCATCGGCCGCCATCAAGGCTACATGCACTACACTATCGGCAAACGCCGTGGTTTTGAGGTTTTTGGCGCTCATGAGCCACACTTTGTCATCAAGATAAACGCTGATAAAAACGAGATCGTTGTCGGCACAAAGGATGACCTTGCTCAAAAGGTGGTTGAGCTTGAAAACGTAAATTTATTTATAGATGAAGATAAATTTGAGTGCGAAACAAAGATAAGGTATAGAAGCCCTAAACTTGAGGCTTTTGTAGAGGTTGATAAAGCTAGCAAAACCGCAAAGCTAACGCTAAATCAAAACGCACTTGGCGTAGCGCAAGGTCAGCTTTGCGTGATGTATGAAGGTGATCGCGTCATCGCAAGTGGCTTTATAAAGAACTAAGCGCCTCTTTTATCACCTTAACGTGGCTAAATTCTGGCTCTTTGACAGCAGTTAGAAGCGCCACGTTTTTATACTCTTTTTCTAGCTTTTTAAGCTCTTTTAGCCCCTCTTGCTCCTCTTTGCCATTTAGCTCTTGCCTAAATCTTTTGCAAAACTCATCAAACCTAGCCTCCTTATCCTCATGAAACCATGACCTTAGCTCGTTTGATGGAGTGACTGATTTTAGCCAGATGAAGCTAGAAAAGATCTCTTTTTTCACGCCTCTAGGATAAAGTCTATCGATAAAGACACCTTTAAAACTCTCGTCGTCGCTTTTAATAAAGTCGTAAATTCTGTAAATTTTAAACATGAGCGTGATTTTAGCCCTGATAAAATAAAAAAGTCAAAAATATTTTTAACTAATTATCTTCTTTAAATTTATGTTGCCTTTTTTATTCTTTTGAAATAAAATAACATCTGGATTTATTTCAAGGAGGTTATGATGAAAGTTTTAAATTTAGCTCTACTTTGCGCGGTTGCAGGTCTATTGTCTGGTTGTGTTGCTCCACAGTTTGAACCAAAGCCGTTGTCACCAAATTCAAAAGGTATAGCTATGGTAAATTCTACACCTTATAGCTGCAAAGTTTTAGGAGAGGCAGAGGGAAGCGATGAGGCAAATGGCAGAATAAACCCAGCTATTGAAAGACTTAGACAAGGTGCGATAAATGATCTAAAAAATGAAGCAGTTGAAATAGTAGGACTCCATAAAAGAGTCGTACTTTACATTATAAAAGAAGAGGCGCTTTGCTACTGGCTTTTTGAAGGTATCAAAGCCTGCCCTGTGGGAAGCTCGTCTGCGCTTGGTTATAGGGTAAGAGCTCAAATTTTTGACTGCGGAGATAAAAACTAACAAATTTAACTTTAAATAAAGTAGCTGGAATAATAAATTTAAATTTAAAGCTCATTTTGATAAAATCCCAACATAAAGATCACTAAAAAAGGTTACTATTATGAGAGGCTATAAAATTTTCTCAGGCACCGCAAATATCGAGCTTTCGAAGAAAATTTCGCAATATTTGTCGCTTCCGCTCAGTGAAGCTAGCATAAAAAGATTTAGCGATGGTGAGATCAGCGTGCAAATCGGCGAAAGCGTGCGTGGAAAAGATGTCTTTGTCATCCAGCCAACATGCGCCCCAGCAAATATAAATTTAATGGAACTTCTTATCTTAACTGATGCTTTAAAACGCAGCAGTGCAAGCTCTATAACAGCGATCGTGCCGTATTTTGGCTACGCTAGACAAGACAGAAAAGCAGCTCCTAGAGTGCCTATCACTGCAAAACTTGTGGCAAATATGATGCAAACAGCAGGCATCGACAGGGTCGTTACTATGGACCTTCATGCAGGACAAATTCAAGGATTTTTTGACATCCCAGTAGATAACCTCTATGGTAGCATCATCTTTAACGACTACGTAAAAGCTAAAAATTTACCAAATCCAGTCGTCGCAAGCCCAGATGTAGGCGGCGTGGCTCGTGCTAGAGCCTTGGCAAAAAATCTAAATTTATTAGATATGGTCATCGTTGATAAACGCCGCGAGAAAGCAAATGAGAGCGAAGTTATGAACGTGATCGGCGATGTTAAAGGCAAAGATGTGATCTTGGTTGATGATATGATCGACACCGCTGGCACCATCGTGAAAGCAGCTGAGATTTTCAAAGAGCGCGGCGCAACTAGCGTAATGGCGTTTTGCACGCACCCAGTGCTTAGCGGACCAGCCTATGATAGACTAAAACTTGGCTTTTTAGACGAGTTAGTAGTGACTGATACGATCCCGTTAAAAGAAGAACTCCCTTGTATAAAAGTGCTAAGCACAGCTTCACTCTTTGGCGAAGTGATACGCCGTGTTTATCACAACGAAAGCGTAAATAGCTTGTTTTAGTAACCATTGCAGGCTAGAGCGTTAGCCTGCTAAATTTATCCATTTTGGCTAATTGATATTTATCTGTTGGGTTAAATTTCTAGCCCAAAAGACTTAAAATCCTGCTTGCAACAAGCCTAAATTTAAAGCCAAATAAACAAAAATCACAATGAAATCTCGCCGCTAAATTTCTACATGCTAGCCACTAAAATTTAAGCTCTAATCAAAAGGTGCAGTGCCGATCAGATCCGCGTGGGAGCTGCGACAAATGCCGTTAGGATCGCACAAAAATGGATAGCAATGCAGGAGTAGTTTGTAAATTTATTTTAGGCTAGAAAGGATCAAGCTCTAGCCTAAATTTATCTTGCAAGCTCGTCTAATAAATCTTGCAAAGTAACGCTTTTTAGCTCGTTTTCTAGGGCAGTTTGCGCCCTTAAAAAGTGTCCGCTCAAAAGCTCTTCTATCCTGCCGCCGACTGGGCAGGCTTTTGGCGAGTCAGAGTGAATTTTAAAAAGTTTTTCTTTCTCATTTACTGCGTTAAAAATTTCAAGCAAATTTATATCTTTTGGCTCTTTTGTAAGGCTTACCCCACCAACTCCAGCTGCGACATTTACGAGCCCTGCAGCCTTTAAGACGCCAAGTAGCTTTCTAACGATAACTGGGTTTGTATTTATGCTACCAGCTATAAATTCGCTTGTAACCTTTTCATTTTCAAAAAATTTAGCACACAAAAGCGCGTGTATCGCAGTTGAAAATTTAATGCCAACTTGCATGATCGTCCTTAAATTTTTCGTGATTATACTTAAATTTTCTGCCAAAGACAGCCAGCTAAATTTGACTTACGAGCCTTCGCCAGCCGTCAAATTTATAAACTCAAGCTCTCTCGCCGACCGCGGTAAAGCGCTTTTGGATAAATTTCTTGTTTTTTAGCTCGTCAATGATCGCAAGCGCAAGATCTGCGTAGCTGATGTAGCTCTCATTTTTTGAGTTTAGTATGAGATCATCCCCGCCAAGCACGTATTTGCCCGTGCGAGCGCCGTTTGCGTCGTAGTCGCCTGCTGGACTTACATACGTCCAAAGCACATTTGTGCTACCTTTTAGCTCAAAATATGACTCCGCCGTCGCCTTTGCCACGCCCATATATGCCGCTGGGAAGTCTGGCGTATCCATGAGCATAGTGCCTTTGCTATCAACAAATAACGTGCCAGCGCCAAGAGCTACGACGAGCCTTGTGCTAGTGCCTTCTAGTAAATTTACTAGGTGAGCGACCACTTTTTGTGAGAAGAGAAGGTTTATAACGACCAAACGGCAAATGCGCTGATAATCGCATCGAAGTCTGTTAGATCAGCTTTTGTAGGCTCAAAAATATCTTTTATAGATGACTTTTACGTCGTCGTTTTACTCTTTGTTTTTTAACAATCGCCGAGTTTTGAAGCCATTTTTAGATAAATTTACGCCGCTTTTGCCATTTGTGTCCAAGATTGCTATTTAAATTTTGCTTTTTAAATTTACAGCCAGCTTGGCTTTACGTCATCGACTATCACGCCGTCAGTCATGGTGTATTGCTCTAGGCTACCGCGTTTTGTCTGGATGCAGATCATTTTGATACCGTTTTTGCCAGCTTTAAAGCACCTTTTACCATCTGGATCTATGCGCACTGCGTCGCCTTTGCTTACTTTTATCACTTCGCCGTCGATAAAAAGCTCGCCGTCACCCTCAATGATGATGTAAAGCTCCTCGTTTTGCTTGTGCGCATGGACAAATGGCACGCTCACATTTGCTGGAAGTTCGTTTATAGATACCTCACAGCCAGTTAAATTTAAAGCCTCTTTTAGCTCGACTCTTGGCGCATTTGCGATCTTTGCAACTTGATAATTTTTCATTTTGTTCTCCTTGTTTTTTTGTTGTAATCTTTTTATTTACAACCGATGAGCGAAGTATAGTGATTTTTTGTTGTAATGTCAAGAGTTACAACAAAAAATTATCAAAATTTGCAAATTTAGGCTATAATTTACGAAAAATTTATGATAACTTGGAGTCAAAATTTGCAAAATAACGCCTTTAAAACGCTAAAAGGCATAGCGACCGAGCATAACAAAAAACTCATTTTGACCTTTACTTTTGTGTTAGCAGAGAACGGACTTTTTCTTGCTTATCCGATATTTGCGGGCTTTGCGATAAACGCAATCATGCAAAGAAATACGTTAAATGCCCTCATTTACGCACTTTTTGTGCTCATAGCGTGGCTTGTAGGAGCTATCAGGCGCCGCGTGGATACGCAAGTTTTTGCAAGTATATATGCAAAGCTTGCTGTAAATGTCATCATGAATGAAAAACAAAATGCCAAAGACGACTCCGCCATCATCTCCAGAGTAGCGCTCTCTCGAGAGTTTGTAAATTTCTTTGAGACGCATTTTCCTATGTTTTTTACATCGGTCATTTCGATCATCGGCTCAGCATTTATGCTCATTTTGCCCGGCCAAAGGTCGCTGTGGCGTGCTTTGTAGTGATGACCTTTTTTCTTATATTTTTACCAAGATATATCAAGAAAAATGACGACCTTTATCTTCGCTTAAATGACCGCCTAGAAAAAGAAGCAAAGGTGATAGGTGTTTTTAACAAAAGCACGTTAAATAGGCACTACGATGTCGTTTCTAAATTTCGTATAGCGATCTCAAATAGGGAGGCGATGAGCTATTTTATCATCGGCATTAGCGCATCGCTGCTCTTTTTGGTGGCGATAATAGTGCTAAGCTCGCAGCAGACAAATGCTGGCCACATCTACTCTGTGATGACCTATATATGGAATTTCGTCATCAGTCTTGATGACTCGCCAAAGCTCATAGAGGAATTTTCAAATTTAAAAGATATCGGTAAGAGGATCGACGCCCAAAAGAAGGACAATGATGCACAACAAGAGCGTTCTTAGAAATTCGTTTTTTCTAATTTTCACGTTTATGATAGTTGAGGCCGTTTTTGGCTTCGTTTCAAACTCGCTTGCGCTTATTAGCGACGCATTTCACATGCTCTCAGACGCTGCGGCTCTCTTTTTGTCACTGGTTGCTTTTAAGATCGCAGAAAAAAGGGCAAATTTACAAAAGACCTTTGGCTACAAAAGGGTCGAGATCATCGCTGCTTTCATAAATGCTATCGCTCTTATCGCACTTGCAGTCTTTGTCGTAGTCGAGGCGATCGTTAGGCTTTTTAACGAGCCAGAGATAGAGGCTGAAACAATGCTTTTTGTTAGTATTTTGGGGCTTGTGGTAAATTTAGTCGTGGCTATTTATATGCATAAAAGCGCTGATACAAAAGAAAATTTAAACATGAAAGGTGCGTATTTGCACGTGCTTGGCGACACGCTTGGCTCAGTTGGTGCCATCGTCGCGGCGCTTCTTGTGATGAAATTTAACTTCACGCAGGCCGATAGCATTGCAAGTATCTTTGTCTCTCTACTCATCATAAAAAGCGGCGCTAGCTTGCTAAAAGATAGCTTTAATATCCTGATCGAAGCTGTGCCGCTTAAGCTTGATATGGATGAAATTTTAGGCGTTATAAAGGGTGTAGATGGCGTTAAAATCGTACATGACCTACATATCTGGGCGATAAATGCTGGCACAAACGCGCTAATAGCCCACGTGGTGGTGGATGATGCGCTAAGTGTGGCTGAAATTTCAAAGATGATAAAGCACATCGAGCACGAGCTTTCTCACGTTGGTATCGGCCATGTCACGCTTCAGTTTGAGAGTGAGAGCCTTGGACACAAAAATGGTCTCATCTGCGAGCTAAAAAGCGCGCATAAAGACGAGCATTTTGGGCATCATCACTAATATAGGCTTTATTAATGACCTTTTTGGTTGCTTCTATCTTTTTGTCAGCCCAAAGCACGACGTCTTTTATAACTAGCTTTTCGATAGCTTTTATGAAATTTTCCATAAATTCGTAGTCAATTTCGCCGTTTTCGTTTATTGGAAGTAAAATATTCGTTCCTTTAAATAGTTTCTCAAAATCACGCACTAAACTACCTTGATAAAATTTTTGCTTTTTATTAAGCCAGCCAATAAAGTACTGGGCAATATTTTTACTAAAATTATCAAAATTAGGATAAATTGTTTTCGTAAATTGACCTGCGTAAAAATCTTTTTCCATATAGAAAAATTGCATTCCAAGCATCCCAACAGCTAGTGAATTGCCCTTAATTTTATGTTTTTCATCTAAATAATCAACATATCCTGTTATGCCGTTATTTAAAACCGTTCGTGTAAAATACGGATATTCGCCATCGTCACTAAATTGGAAGCTATCTTTATTAAGTTGTGGGTTTGAGACAACTTCAAACAAATCGCCGATTTTAAATTCCTTCGCTACCCCCCCCCATTTATCAAATTCGTCAAATTTAGCAAGGGCGGATTTTTCGGCATCAGTTAATTCATAATTTTTAAGTCCAGTTACCGCAAGACACGCGTCAAATTTTTTGGTATATTTTTGCTCTTTTTCTTTAACATATTCTCGTTCAAACTCTTCAATAAAATTTTCCATAAATAAAAAATCTATCTTGTTGCCTTTTGTTGGTAAAATAACTTTTTCTTGTTTTAATGTTTCTTTTTTTGGATAATTAGAATAACCTCCATAATTTAGCGTATTTATAGCTGTAGCGATAAAAAGCTGAGCACGCTTAGACCAATTTGGCATAGGCATAGCTAAAATATTATTTGCTAAAACAAATTTTTCTGAATGATATGTTACAGTTCCAGAATATTCACCACGAGTTGAAATTGTTAAACATTCTTTAAATATCTCATTTTCTGGCAACTTATCATTTGTATAATAATTTACACCATTATTTGTAGTAATTCCACTTATAACTGCAACTGAGTTAATATTTGGTTTTGTCATATCGTGTTATATAATTTTTGTTTTTGCCATAAATCCAAGTTTTTCAACATCAAATAAATCACCTATGCGATATTCTTTAAATTTTCCACCATGCGCTTTAAAATCATTTTCTAAATTTGCAATTCGTTGACTGATGATAGTTCTTTTACTGGGACTTTCCTTTTTAAGAATTTGCGACACTTCCCAGCTTAGATAGTCACCTACAGTTCTTTTAAAATCTATTAAAGTTGGTATAGTGTCGACTGGTCTAGATTTGTTCCAATCAGCACCGTTATTTGGATCAATAGTATCCTCATAGTATTCGTCTTCGCTAAAAATTATAAGCTTGCTTTTACCAAACCGCACCAAATTTACAAGCTCATTATAACGCTCTTTCGCATTGTCTGTATCTTTTAAATTATTACTCGCTTTTTTGCGATTCGAGCGTGTGTAGCCATCGTTTGAAAAATCAATAAATTTTACCATTTCGTCTTTTTCGTGTTTTTCACCAACTTTAAAAACATAGATGTTTGTTTGCACGTTTGATTTACCAAAGAAAAGGTCAGTTGGCATTTTAATACTTGCAACAAGGGTATTTTGTTCAAGAATTTTTTTATTTATCTCTTTTGCCTTACCATTACCTGCTGAATTTTGTATAATGATAGCGGCATAGCCTTTACTCATCATACTTAAAGCAGTTTCTACAAAGACCATGCCATTTCCAGGCGCAGAATAAGGTGGGTTTAGCACAAAAGCTGTTGCAGGAAATTTTTCTTTAACATTACCAAAACCATATTCGCCACTAAAATCACTTAAACTATCCTTGTTTAAGATGTTGGAGCTTCCATCGCCCATCATTATCATGTTTAAGACAGCTAGCATATAAATAGATGGAAGAATTTCAAGTCCTAAAAGTTGTTCCGCCTTTATCTTTAGCTCTTTTTGCTTAAATTCTTCAGGTGATTTTATATTGTCTTTAGCATCTTTTATCATTTCGTTCAAAGCAGCAACCAAAAGTCCAGCTGAGCCTGTGGCAAAATCCCAGACGTAACTGTCTTTATTTACCCGCGCAAGGCGCACTAAAAGCGTAGCAACATATGAAGGAGTGAGAACTACATCGTTTTGCTTGTCTTGAGAAAAACCAAGCCATGAATACATTTGGTTAAATAGTTTTCCAGTAAAATCAGTCGTAAGTCCGATTTTATAGTAAATTCCTAAGTCATCTACTATTTTAGAAAATAATCGTTTTAACTGTGTTTCGCCGTTTGTTACTTTATTAATATTTTCAGATAAGATTGTGTTTGATAGTGTGCGAATGATGAGATCTTTTTTATCTGTTGGAATACTTTTACAGTCCAAAAATGCTTTTATCTTTCTCGTTAAAATTTCACCATCAGTGTTGCCTTGCTCGGGTGAAGATTTTAGTTCATGTTTTTCAAGTGGAGCAACCTTGCCAGGTATACCAAGAGTAGCAATGATTGAAGCTGCAACAAGATAAACTCTGTCATTCTCGCCAATTCCTTTTTCATAAATATCTTTATTTAGTTTTACTAAGCTGGCGTCAATCTCTTTTTCGCGCTTTTGTTTTATCTTTTCAAGTTCATCGTATGATAAATTTAGATATTTTAGGCTTTTTGCAAATTCATCAAAATTTGATATTTTTAAAAATGAAAGGTCGCTAAAGTCACCAACTTTTTGACCTATACCTAAATTTGACTTTGAAACATAATAGACTCCGATTTTTGTTTGGAGTTTGCCTTTGTTATCTTTAAAACCAGTGACACCAATGGCGATGATGTCAGTATAGCTTGTATGGTGAAGCAGAGCATTTGCATAGTGGATCGCTCCATTTACAGCGTATTCTTTTATATTTTTAAAATTTGGTTCATTTTTGGCGGTGCGATTTTCTACATTGCCGTCGGCGTCTAGTTTTTCTAACTTATCTTCATAGCCTTTGTATTCAATCAATACAGGATAAAAATTTAAGCTCTTATCTTGCAAGAGTAGTTTAGCATCAGGTTTGTTGCCACCTTTGCCACCTCCCTTAGAAGCATATTCTTGTAAGGCATTATCTATCTCACTATTTAAGCTCTCTTGTTCCATTTTGATATCAAGTTTATATGATTTGAGCTCTGAATTTATCATATATGCTACATTTGGTTCTACGCTTTGGATTGCCATTTTTAACCTTCATGATTTTATTTTTAAAGTTGTGATTTTAACTACTTTTTACTTAATGTTTAAAATTAGATTATGCAAATTTTAAATCAACTTTAGGCAAAATAAAGCCCAAATTCTCAGAAAAAGTAAAGCTTATATGAAAAACATTAGAAACTTTAGCATCATCGCTCATATCGACCACGGCAAAAGCACGCTTGCTGACCGTCTCATTCAGGAGTGTGGCGCTGTTAGCGACCGTGAGATGAGCTCGCAGATCATGGACACGATGGATATAGAAAAAGAGCGTGGCATCACGATCAAAGCCCAGTCTGTCCGCCTAAACTACGCCCTAAATGGGCAAAATTTTGTTCTAAATTTGATAGACACCCCAGGACACGTTGATTTTAGCTACGAGGTGAGCCGCTCTTTGGCTAGTTGCGAGGGCGCGCTACTTGTCGTGGATGCTTCTCAGGGCGTGGAGGCGCAAACCATCGCAAACGTCTATATCGCACTTGAAAACAACCTAGAGATCATCCCAGTCATCAACAAGATCGATCTGCCGGCGGCTGACCCTGCTAGGGTAAAAGACGAGATCGAGCACATCATCGGACTTGACTGTTCAGGGGCTATCGAAGTGAGCGCAAAAACAGGCGTTGGCATAAAAGAGCTGCTTGAAGCGATCATCACGAGGATCCCTGCACCAAATGGCGATGTTAGCAAGCCTACAAAGGCGCTCATTTACGATAGCTGGTTTGACAACTATCTTGGAGCGCTTGCTCTTGTGCGCGTTTATGATGGTGAAATTTCAAAAAATGACGAAATTTTGGTCATGGGCACGGGCAAAAAACATATCGTGCTAGACCTCATGTATCCAAATCCGATCGCACCGATCAAGACTAAAACGCTTAGCGCTGGCGAGGTTGGCATCGTGGTTTTGGGACTTAAAAACGTTAGCGATGTGCAAGTTGGAGATACGATAACGCAGTCAAGAAATCCCCTAAAAGAGCCAGTTGGCGGCTTTGAGAGGGCTAAGCCATTTGTATTTGCTGGACTTTATCCTATTGAAACTGATAAATTTGAAGATCTGCGTGACGCGCTGGATAAGCTAAAGCTAAACGACAGCTCCATTAGCTACGAGCCAGAGACCTCAGTCGCACTTGGATTTGGCTTTAGGGTTGGCTTTTTAGGTCTTCTTCACATGGAGGTCGTCAAAGAGAGGCTGGAGCGTGAATTTGACCTTGATCTCATCGCCACAGCACCGACTGTGACTTATGAAGTCATCCAAACTGACGGGGTAAATTTAAAAATTCAAAACCCAAGCCAGCTACCACCAGTCAATAAAATAGACTCAATCCTTGAGCCATACGTGAAGGCGACTATAATCACTCCAAGCGAGTTTTTGGGCAACATTATCACGCTTTTAAACAACCGCCGTGGCATACAAACAAAAATGGACTACATCACGACTGACCGCGTTTTACTAGAGTATGACATACCGATGAATGAGATCGTGATGGACTTTTATGACAAGCTAAAGTCAAGCACCAAAGGCTACGCGAGCTTTGATTATGAACCAAGCGACTACCGCGTGGGCGATCTAGTAAAGCTTGATGTAAAAGTGGCCGGCGAGACGGTCGATGCGCTCTCTATCATCGTGCCTGAGAGCAAGGCGCAGACTAAGGGCAGGGACTTCGTAAAGGCGATGAAAGAGATCGTGCCACGTCAGCTCTTTGAGGTGGCGATACAAGCTAGCATCGGCAACAAAATAATCGCTCGTGAAACCGTAAAATCAATGGGCAAAAACGTCACAGCTAAGTGCTACGGCGGCGACATCACTCGTAAGAGAAAGTTGCTTGAAAAGCAAAAAGAGGGTAAGAAGAGGATGAAGGCGATTGGTAAGGTGAATTTGCCGCAGGAGGCGTTTTTGTCCGTTCTAAAAATAGACTAATGCGTTGTCTCGCTTTGTCATACTTCGTTGTGTCTAAAATTTACTCGGTCATTACCTGCCATGGTAACTCCAGTCGTAAATTTTTACCCACGCCTCGTTTGATTTTACGATACGGCCGTATTTGGGAGCTTGTTTTGTGGATAGGTTTTGATTAAAATTTAAGTGCTAAATTTACAAAAAGGAGTGCTATGCCGTTTGTGAAAATTTGCGTGACAAAAGAGGGTGATAGCCCAAGTGTAGAGCAAAAAGAGAAGATGATAAGCGGAGTTACAAAGCTAATAAGCGAAATTTTAGGTAGAAGCGCTCAAAATACCGTTGTCATTATTGATGAGATTGATACGAACAACTACGGCATCGCAGGCGAGAGCGTGAAAAATCTCCGCAAAAAACAAAAAGAGCAAAAGGAAGTGAAATGCTAAGAGCGACATTATTAGCAGTTTTTGCAGCCGTCTTTCTAACTGGCTGCGTAGCAAAAGCTAGCCTTTGTCTATCGTGCGAGGGCATAGACGGCGTGCAAAGTGCAAGTATAAGTAGCGAAGATAAGACCTATTTTGAAGAGGTTATGAGGATCCCAGCTGACTGCAGCGCTTGCAGGGGCAGGGGCGATGGTGTCTTTATAAATGGCGTCAAGTATAGAAGCGACGTGGCGATAAACTGCTGCTTAGAAAAAAATATGATCGACATAAATGTTGGGCTAAAGAAGGTCTATTTTCATAGGATCGTGGATGCTAGAAGCAGCGCAAGGTCTATTTACTATACAAGAGAAGATGGTAGTGGCGTAGTCTTTAACTCAAATCCACGCCTTGAAGTGCTCTTTTATATGTTTTTAAAACGTGAGCTAAATTCGCGTGGCATCGTTGTCGTGGATACGCAAACATCGCCTTATACATATAGGCTTGATTTTAGATTTGACGAGCTTAGGGGCACTTACTCTAGAAGCTCTGAAATTTTAAACGGACATCTATATGGTGAGCTTGTGCTTTCAGATATAAATTTCAAAAAACGAATTCCTATCTCTACTAGACACCATGTGGAGGAGCTTGAGGCGTCAAAAAGCGGTCAGTTTGACTTCTTTATCGCGCTTTTAGTCAAGCAAGCCGCCATAAAAGTGGCTGATGAGATCACTAAACTTTGAAAGGAAAAATATGAGTAAATTTAAATTTCTAGCTATCTTTGGACTTTTTGTCCTATTTTTGAGCGGTTGCGCGCCTACTCAGACAGTAGTTGCCTTCGATCCTTACAAAACTGCTGCAAGTCAGCAAGCTAACGGCCTTGAAGTCTATATAAGCGCGGTGCATGATAGTCGCAAAAACAAAAGCACTATTGCAACTATAACCGATGGCAGAGGCACTGTAAAAGAGTATGTTGTGCTTCAAAACGATCTTGCGACTTACTTTAGCGACTCCCTTAAAAGAGAACTTGCGGCACGTGGCGCAAATGTAAATGGCATGGGTGGCGTTGTGGTTGAAGTTTTCATAAACGAATTTGAAGCAAATATGAGCGGATATGGCAGCGACAACACAAAGGGCAAGATAAAGATCACTCTTAAAATCCAAAAAGGCGATCAAAGCATCATCAAAAATATCTCAAACAACCAAACCAAATTTGAGCTAGTTCGCACTGGCGGAGCATTTAAGCCATTCTTAACAGACATCATCAACGACGCCGTTAAACGCTCTGCGATCGCTATCTTAAATAGCTGATGTTTTGTGCGTTTTGCAAGAGCTTTACGCTAAAGACATTTTGTAAAACCTGCTCGCAAATTTTAAGCGAGCCAAGCCCTTTGGTAAGAGAGCTAGAGGGCTTTAAAATTTACAGCTTCTATGGCTACTCTGAGATCAAAGAGCTCATCCACTCAAAGCACCAAATGCACGGACTTTTTATCTATAAAAATTTAGCCAAATTTGCATTTAAGAAATTTGCTAAAAGCTTTAGCTTCCCAGAGCAAATTTACGCCCTGCCGATAGATGATAGAGTGCATCATGGCTACTCACACACGGCTATTTTGGCAAATGAACTTCGTGCTAAAAATCTTAAACCCATCTTTCACGCCCTGCATGCGACAAGCAGTGTCAGCTACAGCGGCAAGGATCTTAAATTTAGACAAAACAATCCAAGAAATTTTAAAATTTTAAAAAAGATCACGGCGCCAGTCATATTAGTCGATGACATCGTAACCACTGGCACAACGATACTAGAAGCTAGAGATACGCTTCAAAAAGTAGGCGTTGATGTGCTTTTTGCGCTTGTTTTAGCAGATGCTAGAAACTAAAATTTATGTGAAATTTGACTTGAAATTTCACACCTAAATAATTGTAAATAGCTATTAACCATAAAAAATTTTTGCCGATATAAAGATAAAATTTTACACAAAGGGATTTTGTTTATGAAAAAAGCAGCAAACAAGATAGCACTCATTATCGTAGTGCTTTTAGTTGTCTCTCTTGGAGTATTTTCGGCTATAAACTACACAAACACCAAAGAGAATATTTATGATCTAGCAAAGGACACTAAGACTTCATCCTCAAAAATTTTGCAGTTTTATATGAATGCATTTTTTGAAGATAAAATTGCATCTGTCGATAGTTTTGCTAAATATCTCGAGTCACATCCAGAAATTTTAGACGATAAAGAGATTTTAGAAAAAGAACTTATGATTGGGGCACGTTCGACTGAATTTTCTGAATTTTATTTTGCTTTTGCAAACGATGGAGCAGTTTACGATGCTGTACTTGATGGCAAGGATCGTAAATTTGTGATTTTTGACAAAAGAAAAAACTATGATGCTAGAGTTAAGGACTGGTATAAAGATACTGTCGCAAAAGATAATGTAGCATTTTCAGCTCCTTATGCTAGCTCTGCTAGTGGTCTTAATATCACTATCACTAAAAAAGTTGTTGTAAATGGTAAAGTTGTCGGTGTTTTTGGTATAGACATCGGTATAGATAAACTTAATGAAGAGCTTGGTAAGATAAAACCAACTCCAAGTAGCGCGATAGCACTATTTGATCTAGAGCATAAAAAGATGATCCACTTTACTCACAAAGATCTTGTCCTTTCTGACTCTAGTGAAGCTATGAAGATCATTGACGACTACTCAAACGAGTATAAGAAAAATGGAGATAAAACATTTACTTATAATCTCAGAGGCACAGAGAGGCTTCTTGCTTGCGAGCTTTACGATCAAGCAAACTGGCTTGTTTGTTCTGCAAACTCATGGAGCGATTATGACGGAAGCCTTAGTAAAACACTTGTCTCACAAGTCATCTCTTCAGTTATATTTATAGTAGTCATCGTAGTGCTTCTTATATTTATCGTTAGCAGATCGCTTAAGCCACTCTCAAAGATATCTGATTCGCTTATTTCGTTCTTTAAATTTCTAAACTACGAGATCAAAGAGCCAGTTAAGTCAAATATCGTTTCTAAAGATGAATTTGGCGTTATGTCTTCTCTTATAAACGAAAACATCCAAAAGATCCAAACAGCTAAAGAAAATGAAAATGCTTTCATCCAAAAAGCCAACACCTTTGTAAATGAGATAAAAGATGGCAACTATGAAGCAAGCTTAGAAGCTGATACTAATAACCCAGCTCTAAATCAACTAAAAAGCACATTTAAAGATCTACAACTTGCTCTTAAAAGTGCAATATCAAGTAATGGTAAAGATGTACTTGATCTACTAAACACTTATAAAAACCAAGACTTTACAAAAAGACTTGATGATGATGGTAAGATAGCAAGTGGTATAAACTCTCTAGGCATTGAAATATCTAAAATGCTAAATGACAATCTAAACCAAGCTCAAGTACTTGAAGAAAAAGCTAAACTTCTAGCTAGCTCAGTATCAAAAGTAGCAAGCTCAGCAAACACTCAAGCAAATAGCTTACAAGAATCAGCAGCTGCAGTTGAGCAAATGTCTAGCTCAATGAATGCCATCTCTCAAAAGACAGCTGATGTTATAAGACAAAGTGATGAAATTAAAAACATCATAACTATCATTAGAGATATAGCAGATCAAACTAACCTTCTAGCTCTTAATGCTGCAATTGAAGCAGCTAGAGCTGGAGAGCATGGCAGAGGATTTGCAGTTGTTGCTGATGAAGTAAGAAAGCTAGCTGAGAGAACTCAAAAATCACTTGGTGAGATAGAAGCAAATACAAATGTATTAGCTCAATCAATAAATGAGATGAGTGAATCAATTAAAGAGCAAAGTGAAGGCATAAATATGATAAATCAATCAGTTGCTCAAATAGATAATCTAACAAAAGAAAATGTTGTAATTGCAAACCAAGCAAACGAAGTCACATCAGAAGTAGATGAGATGGCTAAAGCTATAGTTGAAGAGGTTAGGAAGAAGAGGTTTTAACTTCTTAATAAACAAGCTTAAATTTGTTTAATGCAAAACACTTCATTAATATTCATAAACTCCAACCTGGTTTAAGCTGGGTTGGGGTTTAATAAAATATCTTTTAAATTTAACTCTTTAAATTCTGGACTTCAAATTTAATACTCAAGAACTATATACAAAATTTTAAAATTTCATGAGCGAGCATATCATGCTTCTAAATTTAGTGGCGAATAGTTATGAGCCCTAAATTTAGTAAGTTGCTAAGGCGAGTGAGTAAGATTTTAAAATTTGCAAAATAGCAAATTTCTATTTTTGAAATCTAAACTTTAAATTTATAAACTCTTTTATTCAAAAGGGAGACAAGGGGACTCGAGTTACGAGGCCGTCCCCTTATCTCCCTTTTGATCCCTCAAACCCCTCGCACGTTCAAGGTGCATGCAATGGTGCTGAAGCACTGCATGCGTTTCAAAAACTAGGACAAATTTTAAAATTAGAGCTGGCATATCATGCTTCTAAATTTAGTGGAGAATATCTATGAGCCCTAAATTTAGTAAGTTGTTAGGGCGAGCGAGTAAGATTTAAAATTTGTCTTGCGATGTATGCAATTTATTGAAATTCCAGTAATTTTAAAATTTAATGAGCGAGTAATTTCGGCTCTGATTTTAGTGGCAAGCTTTGTTAGACCTAAAATCAGTAGTCAACTCTTGTGAGTGAATGAAAGTTTAAAATTTGCAAAATAGCAAATTTCTATTTTTGAAATCTCAACTTTAAATTTATAAATTTTTTTTATTCAAAAGGGAGACAAGGGGACTTGAATTATGGTCTGCTTGCAGTTACGAGCTAGCGAAGCAAAGCCGTCCCTTTGTCCCTCTTCGTGAATTTGTAAATAAGATAAATTTACAAATTTTAAAACTTTATTCGCTCATAAATTTTAAAATTTACTAAAGTTTTTAACCGTATATTATTTGTTTTAAATATTAAATTTTCACTATAATTTTTTCTGTCATAAAACATATATAATTGTGACAAGTCTTGCTAAATATTAAAAATATCTTGGATATAAATTTTTTAACATCATATCTATTGCATTTTCGAGAAATTGATTAAATAAAAAATAAATTTAATCCATTTTATATGTTACTTTTCTACACATTATTTAATAAAACTTTTAATATATTTTTTTAAGATTAATGAAAAATAAATCTATATAATAATTTATATTTTTGATTTTAAATTTACGATTTTGTGCTCTTGGCAAGGCTCTTTTTATAACAAATCTTGGAAACAACTTGTAATTTTAAAATTTAAGATTTTGATAAAATAGCCGATGTAAATCAGGCGTAAATTAAGCTTTACAAAGTTAATATTTATTTAACTTTGTTTTAAATCTTTGAAGGAGAAAAAATGAATCGACGAGATTTCATCAAAAGTGCTGCAGCTAGTGCTGCTTGTGCTAGTGCCGGTATCGCTGTGCCAAGCTCGCTAAGTGCGGCAAACGAAGCTGAAAAAGGCTGGCGTTGGGATAAGGCTGCCTGTAGATTTTGTGGAACCGGATGTGGCATCATGGTTGCTACAAAAGAGGGCAAGATAGTAGCTGTAAAAGGCGATCCAGAAGCACCAGTAAACCGCGGTCTAAACTGTATCAAAGGCTACTTCAACGCTAAGATCATGTACGGCGAAGATAGGATCACTCATCCACTTTTACGTGTAAATGAAAAGGGCGAATTTGACAAAAAAGGTAAATTTAAGCAAGTAAGCTGGAAGCAAGCATTTGACGTGATGGAGGCTCAGTTTAGAAAGACTTATGATGAGCTTGGACCTCACGGCGTTGGCGTGCTTGGCTCTGGTCAATACACAATCCCAGAGGGCTACACAGCTGTTAAGCTTATGAAAGGTGGCTTTAGAAGCAACAGCATCGATCCAAACGCAAGACACTGTATGGCAAGTGCGGTTCTTGGCTTTATGCAAGTTTTTGGTATTGATGAGCCATCAGGCTGCTTTGATGACATCGAGCTAACTGATACCATCATAGCTTGGGGCGCAAATATGGCTGAGATGCACCCGATCCTTTGGGCGCGCGTCAGTGATAGAAAGCTTAGCGATCCTGATAGAGTAAAGGTCGTAAATTTAAGTACTTACTCAACTAGAACATCAAATTTAGCCGATATCGAGATCATTTTTGCTCCGTCATCTGACCTTGCTATCTGGAACTACATCGCTCGTGAGATAGTCTATAACCACCCTGAGATGATCGATGAAGAATTTGTTAAAAAGCACTGCGTCTTCACGGCTGGCCCAGTTGATATCGGATATGGTCTTCGACCAGACATCCATCACAAAAAATATGCCCCAAGCGAGCTAGATACCGCTGCGACTGAGAAGTCAAAGGTGCTAAGCGAGGCTGAGGGCGTTACACTTTCTTATCTTGGACTAAAAGCTGGTGATACGTTAGAAAACAAAAACGCTGCAAAGGCTGGCGATCACTGGCAAATAACATTTGAAGAGTTTAAAAAAGCTCTTGCGCCTTACACACTCGACTTTACAGCTAAGGTAGCAAAAGGCGATCCAAACGAAGATATCAATGAATTTAAGAAAAAACTAAAAGCACTTGCTGATCTTTACATCGAGAAAAACCGCAAAGTTGTAAGTTTCTGGACCATGGGCTTTAACCAACACCAACGCGGCACATGGGTAAATGAGCAAGCTTATATGGTGCATTTCTTGCTTGGCAAGCAAGCACTCCCAGGCTCAGGCGCCTTTTCTCTAACTGGCCAGCCAAGTGCGTGCGGAACAGCAAGAGAGGTTGGAACATTCGTTCACCGCTTGCCAGCTGATATGGTTGTCGGCAATCCAAAACACAGGGAGATCACTGAAAAACTTTGGAAACTACCTGCTGGCACGCTAAATGCCGTACCAGGCTCACACTATGTAAAAATGATGCGTGATCTTGAAGACGGCAAGGTTAAATTTATCTGGGTTCAAGTAAATAACCCATGGCAAAACACTGCAAACGCAAACCACTGGATCAAAGCAGCCCGCGAAATGGACAATTTCATCGTCGTAAGCGACCCTTATCCAGGAATTTCTGCAAAAGTAGCTGACCTTATTTTACCAACTGCGATGATTTACGAAAAATGGGGCGCATACGGCAACGCCGAGAGAAGGACACAGCACTGGAGACAGCAAGTGCTCCCTGTTGGCGAAGCGATGCCTGATATCTGGCAGATGCTTGAGTTTAGTAAGCGCTTTAAGCTAAAAGACGTTTGGGGCGAGAAAAAACTAAATGACAAAGTGACACTTCCAAGCGTGCTTGAAGCTGCAAAAGCTATGGGATATAGCGAAGAAGATACGCTATTTGACGTGCTTTTTGCAAATGAAGATGCTAAGAAATTTAGCGCAAACGATCCGATCATGGAAAACTACGACAATACAGAAGTCTTTGGCGATAGCAGAAAAGTGATCGGCTCTGATGGTAAAGAATTTAAAGGATATGGATTTTTCATCCACAAATATCTCTGGGAGGAGTATAGAAAATTTGGCGTTGGCCACGGTCACGACCTAGCTGACTTTGACACTTACCACAGAGTAAGAGGTCTTAGATGGCCAGTGGTTGATGGCAAAGAGACTCAGTGGAGATTTAACACTAAATTTGACCCATACGCTAAAAAAGCTGCTCCAAATGATAAATTTGCATTCTATGGCAACAAAAACGCAGCTCTTCCAACAGGCGATCTAAAAGGCGTAAAAAATCAAGAGAAAACTCCTCTTGCAAACAAAGCAAAAATTTTCTTCCGCCCTTATATGGATCCATGCGAGATGCCAAGCAAAGATTATCCATTCTGGCTATGTACTGGCCGTGTCCTAGAGCACTGGCATACAGGCACGATGACTATGCGTGTTCCTGAGCTTTATAGAGCCGTCCCAGAGGCACTTTGCTACATGCACGAAGATGACGCTAAAAAACTTGGCGTGCTTCAAAATGAGATCGTTTGGGTCGAGTCACGCCGTGGCAAGGTAAAAGCTAGAGTAGATCTAAAAGGTAGAAATAAGCCGCCAGTAGGTCTTGTCTATGTGCCTTTCTTTGACGAAAACGTATTTATAAATAAAGTCTGCCTTGACGCTACTTGCCCGATCTCAAAAGAGACAGACTATAAAAAGTGCGCGGTTAAAATTTACAAGGCATAAAAGTGGCTGATATGGAATTTTCAAGTAGGCGTGAAGCTTTGAAATTTGGAGCTAAGGCGGCGATCTTAGCTCTTGGCGGAGGCTTTATATGGTCACTTAGTGCCAAAGCCTCACCGCTTGTGCTTCTTAGACCGCCTGGTGCGAAAGCGGAGAAGCAGTTTTTAAAGAGCTGTATTAGGTGCGGGCTTTGTGTAGAGGCCTGTCCATTTGATACGCTAAAACTCGCTACTCTTGAAGATGGTATAAGTGTCGGTACGCCTTATTTTGAGCCTAGAAAAATTCCTTGTCATATGTGCGAGCATATCCCTTGCGTGCCAGCCTGTCCGACTGGTGCGCTGGATGCAAATTTAGTAAGCACAGCTGGCAAACTAGACATAAATAAAGCCAAAATGGGCGTTGCAGTGGTCGATATGAAAAACTGCGTGGCATACTGGGGCATACAGTGCGATGCTTGCTACAGATCCTGTCCGCTCATAGATAAGGCCTTGTATCTTGAGTATCGCCGCAACGAAAGGACGCAAAAGCATGCGTTTTTACTCCCAGTAGTTGATAGTGATATCTGCACAGGATGCGGCGTGTGCGAGCGAGCCTGTATCACCGAAAAAGCAGCCATTACCGTGCTAAACCGCGAAGTCGTGCTTGGCAAAGTTGGCGATAACTACGTCAAAGGCTGGGTAAAAGAAGATGAAAGGCGCGTGGATGATGCCGACAGCAAGATAAAGCTTGACATCAAAAAGGCGACTGAGTATCTAAATGGTGGTGAGCTATGAAATTTTTAATCTTAAGACGAATAACTCAAATTTCTATCTTAGTGCTATTTATCCTAGGAAATGTTTATGGAGTTAAGATACTTAGCGGAAATTTAAGCTCATCTTTGCTTTTTGGACAAATCCCACTAAGCGATCCATTTGCGGTGCTTCAAATTTTACTAGCAGGCTTTAGCGTAGGCATAAATGCAATAATTGGCGCTATCATCGTCTTTGCATTTTATGCGCTCGTCGCTTCTAGGGCATTTTGCTCGTGGGTTTGCCCAGTAAATTTACTAACTGACATTGCTTACAAGCTAAGAGAGAAATTTGGCTTTAAGGGTGAAAAAATTTTAAACGTAAGTAAAAATTTGCGCTACTACTTGCTAGCGCTTGCTCTTATCTTAAGCCTTGCTCTGTCAGTGCCAGCTTTTGAGAGCATTAGCTTTGTTGGTATCATCCAGCGTGGCATCATCTACGGCTCAGTTAGCGCCATTGGCATCGCCTTTGGTATAGTTGCCTTTGATATGTTCGTGCTAAAGCGCGGAATTTGCTCACATGTCTGCCCGCTTGGTGCATTTTACGCGGTGATATCAAATTTTGCTCTCATCAGAGTAAAACACGACGCAAATGCCTGCACAAAATGTATGAAGTGTAAGCTCGTCTGCCCAGAGGTGCAAGTGCTAGATATGATCGGTAAAGAGAGCCGCGCGGTTAGCTCAAGCGAGTGCATAAGCTGCGGTAGATGCATCGACGTTTGCGGCGACGGGGCGTTAAATTTTAGTATTAGAAATTTAAGGAGAGAAAAATGAAAATGAAAATAATGGCGCTTGGAGCACTATGCGCTGCCTTTTTAGCGGCATGTGCATTGAATAATCCAAGCATTAGTGATTCGCAAATCGGCCTTAGAAATGTTGATTTGTTAGATGATAAAGACGTTGTTTTAAAAGACATCAACTACACAAAAGAGCCAGCAGGTATGGCAAAGAGATTTGATAGATCTTTTGAAAATGCACCTCCATTTATCCCACACGACACTGAGGGTTTGGTGCCTATCACAAAAGATTCAAATATGTGCGTAACCTGCCACATGCCTGAGTTTGCAAAAGATAGCGGAGCTACTCCGATCCCTGCTTCTCACCTTTATGACATCAGAAACAAAAAAGATCTTGCAGGTAAGCTTGATGATGAGAGATATAACTGCACAACTTGTCACGTCGAGCAACAAAATGGCGTAACGCAGCTTGTTGGCAATAAATTTAAGCCTGACTTTAGAGATAAAAACGGCTCACATAAGTCAAATTTACTAGACGTTTTAAATGATGGCATTAAGTAATGCAAAGCAGGCGAGAGCTTTTTGGTAAAATTTTGGGGGCAAAACCTGCTCCCAAATTTATAGATCCGCCATTTTTTAGCGGTGAATTTGACTGCGCTGGCTGTGAGGCTGGCTGCGTAAGTGCCTGTGAAAAAGAGCTTCTTAGCTTTGAAAATGAAAGAGTTGTTTTTAAAGTTAAAAAGCTAGGCTGCGACTTTTGCGAAGAGTGCGCGAAAGCGTGCCAAAATAGCGGTCACGTGACACTAAATTTAAGCTCACCAAAAAGCATAAACGCAAAGGTTAGCATCAATGTCGCTAGCTGCCTAGCGTGGAATGACACGATTTGCTACAACTGCCTTGATGCTTGTAAATTTAAAGCAGTTGAGTTTTTTGGTGTTTTTCGCCCTATAATCAATCAAAATTGCGTAAGCTGTGGCGAGTGCTTTGATGTTTGTTTTAAAAATTCGCTTGAGATGGAGGCTTTATGAGAGTTTTATTTTTTCTTTTTTGCTTGTTAAATTTTGTCTTTGCAAATGAGATCACGACGCCTATTAAAGAGATAGAAGCTAGTGCAAATGTGCTTGGCACCACGCTGATAAATGGCAAACTTTTTATCGCAACTGATGGTGGCACGGTTGAAATTTACGATCCAAAAGAGTCTAAATTTGATGAGATCATAAAAATGGATGATATAAAAACCTACGTTAGCGACCATGAAAGGCCAAAAATTTTAAATGTCGATGAGCTAAATGGCAAGATGCTCATCTTAAGCGAGGGCGACTACGCTACAAAGGTGCTTTATATAAGAGAAAATGGGCAGATGAGAAGCATAAAAATGGCTAATCAAGCGATAAAAAAGGCTCTATTTTTAGATGATGAGCATATAGCACTTGCCTCGATTAGTAATGAAATTTACTTTTTAAACCTAAAAAGTAGCGAAATTTATGATAGTTTTAAGATATCAATCGCAATGCTCTCAGACATGGAGATAAGCGAGGATAGAGGCACGCTAGCGATCGCTTGTGAGAGTGGCAAGGTCTATTTTTACAACGTTCGCACCAAAAAGATGGACAAAATTTTAGACATCCACACTGATAATATCTACGACATCGCTTATAAAAATGGTGTCATGATCAGCGGAGGCACCGACAGGATCGCTGGCATCTTCTCAGCTGGGACGCTAAAAAAGATAAATACTGGCTTTTTGGTTTATGGCGTGGGGCTTAGTAGCGATGGCAAGATCGCAGCTTATATGAGCGATGAGATGAGCGATGTAAATTTGGTTGATAGCGTCACTTTGGATAAGATCGCGATGCTAAAAACTGGTCAAAGCACGATAAATAGCATAGTTTTCATAAGTGACAACGAGGTTGTAACCTCTGCTTATGAGAAGAAAATTTTATTTTGGAGAGTTAGATGAATATTTCAAGCCTGATAGTCTATACAGATAATAAAAATGAGAGCGTAAAAGGCGAGATAAGCAAGCTAAAAGAGTGCGAGATCATCACTGACGCAGAAGATAGGATCGTGGTGGTCGTTAGCTCAGAGAGCATCGAAGATGAGATCAGAGTTTTTAAGATGATAGAGGGCATTAGCGGCGTGGTGAGCGTTGCGATGGTTTATAGCTATCAAGAAGACGCTCAAGAGAATAGAGAGCGGCTTGAAGCAAACGGCAAGATAAGTGAAATTTTAACAAGCGATGACGTAAAAGCTGAAGATATCGCATATGGTGGTAGCGTGCATTATAAGGTGAGGTGAAATTTAATTTAAAGCAATAAATCGCATGCAGTGCGAAGCACTAAAGCATGCACCTCTAACGTGCGAGGGGATTGTGGGATTTAAAGGGAGATAAGGGGACGGCTTCGTAATTCAAGTCCCCTTGTCCCCCTTTTGGATAAAAAATTACAAATTTAATTGAGTTGCTTTGTAAATTTTAAAACTCCATTCACTCGCAAAAATTGACTACTAAAATTTGGCTTCGCTTATCGCTTAGCTCAAATTTTAGAGCCGAAATTACTCGTTCATGAAATTTTAAAATTTACTTATTACTCATCTGATTTAGCAAAACAAATTTGCAAATTTTAAAATCTTACTCACTCGCCTTAGCAGACTACTAAATTTAGGCTACACTACGTTTAGCACTAAATTTAGAGCCGTGATATGCTCGCTCATAAATTTTAAAATTTACTAGAAGCTTTTAGAGTGTTAAAGTTAAGATTTAGAATTTAAAAATATACAAATTCCAACCCAGTCTAAACCAGGTTGAAATTTATAAAGATTTATGAAGCAGTTTGATTAAAATTTATTCTTTCTTACTTCACTTACTATAGTCTTTGCCATGTTATCAACATCGCTTGTTACTTCATTAGCCCTATTGGCAATTACAACATTTTCTTTTGTTAGGTGATCTATTTGAGCAACTGATTGATTTATCATATTTATTCCTTCACTTTGCTCTTTGATTGATTCACTCATCTCATTTATTGATTGAGCTAATACATTTGTATTTGCTTCTATCTCACCAAGAGATTTTTGAGTACGTTCAGCTAGTTTTCTAACTTCATCAGCAACAACTGCAAATCCTCTACCATGTTCTCCTGCACGTGCTGCTTCTATTGCAGCATTAAGAGCTAGAAGGTTTGTTTGATCTGCTATATCTCTAATGATAGTTATGATGTTTTTAATTTCATCTGATTGTCTTATAACATCAGCTGTCTTTTGAGAGATGGCATTCATTGAGCTACTCATTTGCTCAACTGCAGCTGCACTTTCTTGAAGTGAGCTTGCTTGTGTGCTAGCACCTTGTGTAAGCTCTTTCATAGCTGAAGCTAGGGTTGTAGCTTTTTCTTCAAGCATCTTGGCATCATTTAAATTTGAGTTTAGCATAGTGCAAATTACCTCGCCCATATTAGATACTCCAAGTATCATAGCCTTTAGATCAGCCTCTAGCTCTTCGTTTATCTCAACCTTTGCAGTAAAGTCATTTTTAGTATATGAGCTAAGAACATTTGTTATGCCCTTTAAATTTGCTGAGATAGATGTAAAGAATTTATTTAGTAGCTCTTTTAGCTCATTTAGCGATGGGTTGTTTGGAGTTGAGCCTATCTTTGCTCCAAGGCTTCCTTTAATCATTAAATTTGCTACCTTATTTAGCTCATCTATCATAGTGCTATCTTTTTTGATGCCAGCTACGACTTTGTCGATGTTTTCATTTATAGCTTTACTCATCTCACCAAATTCATCATTTGATCTTACCTCTAGCTTGCTTGGTGCTTTTGCTTCGTAAGTTACAAATTTAAATAGATCATCAAGCTTAGATTGGATAGTTTTTATAGGGTTAAGAGACTTTTTAAGTAAGAAATAGACAAATGCTGAGAGGATAACGATAAATAGCACTGCTAGGATTAGTTGGATCTTTAGGAGGGGTAAAGTATTTGTGGTAAATACATCTTTTTGCATGGCAGATATAGCCAGCCAGCCACGATCGTTTAGTTCTATAAAGTCAGCATATAAGTCTTCACCTTTTAAATTTTTATATAGTATAAGACCATTCTCGTCAAAATCCTTTGCTTTGTATCGCTCGATTAACTTTTTGGTTAGTTCAGGGGCTGTATTTATTATATTTTTATCAGGGTGGATGATGATCTTACCATCTTTATCTGCAACAAAAGCATAGCTGTAATCAGTTTTGCTGATACTCATGATCTCTTTGCTTAGCTCTTCGATACTAACATTTGTAGCTGCAACGCCGGCATCTTTTATAGGAGCAACGAAGCTTATTACCATTTGTTTTAAAGAAGAAGATATATACGGATCAGTAAAGGTAATGCCATTTTTTTCTTTAGCTAGTTTATACCAGTCTCTAGCCCTTGGATCATAGCCATCTTTTGGGGTTTCGTTTTTGCCATTTGAGCGGTACATCGCACCGTCATTATAGCCAGCATAAACAAGTCCAACTTCTTTATTTGACATCGATTTGCCTTGAGCTAAGATGGCGTCGATACCGTTGCGGTTTTCATCTAGCTTAGACAAGATAGAGGACATACTATCCACGATATGAAGATTATTGTTAAAAAATATATCCATTGCATTTTTAACATCTTTTAGAATTTGGCGCTGAGCTTGTGTGACTAGCTCGGTTGTCTTGTTCTGAGCGGTGTAGTAACTAGCGGCCGACATAGCCACAAACGAGATACATAGAGCAACTATTAGCATTAGTGCTATTTTATTGGTGATTGACTTCACACGGATTCCTTTACATATGATTTTATGTTGTCTATATCGGCTAGTTTAAAAAGAGCTATATAGCTTTTGAGATATTTTTAGCGGAAAAAATGTAATTTTTTGTCTAAATTTAAGGTCTATTTTTTATCAAATTTAAAAGATTTTCTCTGATATTTTCACTAGTTAAATTTGAAATTTCACTGTAAAAATTTCCCTCTTTATCTAGCAGATAGATAGCGGAGCTGTGAGCGACAGAGTAGCCCATAGCAGAGTTTTTAAGATGCACTTTTTGGTATTTTACGCCGTAGTTTTTAGCGACTTTTGGCAGATCATTCATCTTTAGTCCATCTGCATCTTTGTAGAAATTTTTTGCCATTAGGGTTAAATTTTCAGGCGTGTCACGCTCAGGATCAAGGGTGATGAAAAGTAGCTCAAAGTCGTCTCTTTTTAGCTTATTTAGCTCATCGCCCACAAGAGAGAGCGTAGTAGGGCAGACATCGGGGCAGTAAAGATAACCAAAATATATCGCTTTATATTTGCCGTTATAGTTTTTAAGGCTCACTTCGCCATGCTCTGAAAGCGCCTTAAAATCATACTTGTTTGGCTTTATAAAAAGCATCGCAAGACCAGCACATATTAAGATTATTATTAAGCCCCAAAGTGTCTTTTTCATCATTTGCCCTTACATTTTTAGATCGAGATCGACAAAAAATCCAGTATCTTTTTCGCCATCAAGCAGCTTAAATCTATATCTCATAAGATCGACCACGCAAGCACTTAGCACGACTTGGGCTATTAGGCTATCGCCCCTTTGATCAAGCCTTGCCTTTATAGAACCCATGTTCATATTTATGCCATCGATTACAAGATTTGGATCTTTTAGCCCTAAATTTTTGCCATTAATGATCTTAAAGCTAAACGGTCTCATAGCAAAGATCGGTCTTGGCGAGATGTCTATCTTTAGCTTAACACCATTAAATTTCACCTCGCAAGCATCTTTGTTTAGATCGCATTTTAGAGGATCAAGCGATGTATTTACATCGGCAAATTCAGGCGGATCCTCTTTACTGACCATAAATTTATGACCCATCCAAAAAGCGCCTGCTACGATAAAGATGAGCGAAAAAATGATTAGAATTTTTTTCATTATTTAAAGTTTTTAGTTACTCCGATATTATCAAGCTTGATGCTCTCGCCGTTGCTAAATTTTAGCTCAAGATCAACCTTGTCGCCATCTTTTATGGGCTTATTTAGATCCATAAGCATGATGTGAAGACCGCCAGGTGCTAGCTTTGTCTCGCCATTTTTTGGGATAACAGCGTCCTCAACCTGAACCATAGCCATCATGCCATTTTCCATCTTGTGAGTGTGAATTTCAGTGCTTTTGCAAACACTTGAATGAACGCCAACTAGCTTTACATCGGCATTTGAAGCATTTTTGATATCCATGAAAATAGCGCTGTTGTTTGTGCCAGGCTTTGTGTCTCTTGCTCTGACATGATCTAAGCTGATGTCAGCTGCCATTAGTGTAGAAGCCGCAAGTAATGCACCAAAAACAAGTTTTTTCATATTTTTCCTTTATGGTAAATTAATAATGGTTTTCAGATTATACATATAAAGAAACTAAAATTCCCTTTAAAATTTAAAAATTGAAATTTTTTAGGTTATAATTACGCACTAAATTTTACTTTTTGGGACACTTCATTTGAAAAAGATACTACTTTTCTTCATCGCGTTAGCGCCTTGTCTTTTTGCCCAAAATTACGAAGAAATTTACTTAAAAAATGGCCCATCTGCCGTCATAGAAGCCATTGAAAAGAACATTTTAAGTAAGGACTACTGGCTAAACAAGCTCAAAGACAAGGACGTTAGATACGGATATTACGACAACGAGATACTTCTAAGCGTGGTTGATAAGACTGATAAAGAGCTTGAAGTCATCTCTTATAAAGACGGCGTTACAAAAAAACTTTTTAGCTCAAGTGTCATCGTTGGCAAAAACGGCGACAAACTGCTTGAGGGCGACCTAAAAACGCCAGTTGGTGTCTATCAGCTCACACGTAGATTTACGCCAAATGACAGATATCTTGGCCCACTTGCCTTTTCTCTTTCATATCCAAATTTACTTGATAAACTTGCAAAACGTAATGGCAGCGGCATCTGGATACATGGCTATCCACTCGATGGTCAAAGGACAGATGAGCTAAAGACAAAAGGCTGCGTGGCTATGCAAAATGACATCTTGATGAAATTTGACGAAGTTATAGACCACAAAAGAACGCTCGCATTTATCTACGAGGACAAGCGCCCAGAAGCAAGCGCGAACGACATAGCAGTGATCATCTCTGGAATTCTTAACTGGAAAAAGACTTGGAGCGAGAGCGACATCAATAGCTATTTGAAATTTTATGATAAAGACTTTGAGCGATATGACGGCATGAGTTTAGAAAATTTTAAAAATATGAAACGAGCGATCTTTTCTAAAAAAGAGAAAAAACATATCGCTTTTTCAAATTTTCTCATCACACCTTATCCAAACCTTAAAAACGACAAGCTCTTTCGTGTGAGTTTTTATGAGGATTACGCTGCTGATACGCATAAATTTGCAGGTCAAAAGACCCTTTATGTCAAGCTTTATGGCGATGAGATGAAAATTTTTATAGAGGAGTAGAAGTGGAAAAATCTCAAGAAGTAAAAGAGAAGATAGAGAAAATTTTAGAGGCGAGGTCTGCCTTTTTTGCTGAGCTAGACCGCCAAGTACCAAAGAAAAATGGCACTGACGTCTTTGACTTTAGCAAGGTCAAAGAGGCTGATCTAAAAGAAATTTACGCTAAATTTTACGCATTTGACTACAACGTAAGAAAGCTCTTGCCTGACGTTTATAAAGCTTATGATGTGAATTTCAATGTCTGAGATACGCTTAAACAAAGCAGCTTACATCCACAATCTAACTAAAATTTGTGACAAAGCTGGCGGAAAAGAAAAAGTGATCGTCGTGCTAAAAGATAACGCTTATGGGCACGGCGCAAGGCTAATAGCTAGCGAGGCTAAGAAATTTGGCATAAAAAACTGCGCTGTAAAGAGCGAATTTGAAGCCAATGAGATTGCTGATATCTTTGAAAATATCTTGATCCTCTCACACATCTCAACAGGCGATGAGAGCGCTAAATTTACCTACGCCATAAACGACATAGACGCACTTTTAAAGATAAAAGAAAATACAAAAATCAACCTCGCCATCGACACTGGCATGCATAGAAATGGGCTTGATATAAGCGAGCTTGATTATGCATTTGAAATTTTAGCTAGAAGAAATTTAGAGCTTCTTGGCGCTTATACGCACTTTCGCGCAAGCGATGAGCTAAATGCTGATTATTTCGTGCAAAGAGAAAACTTTAACGCCGCAAAAGCGAAAATTTTAGCTCTTTGCGATGAGTTTGGTATAAAAAAACCGATCTTTCACTCTCATAACTCAGCCGCCCTTGAAAGAGCTAGCGCGGTTGAAGATGAGATGGTGCGTGTGGGTATCGCTCAGTATGGATATGCCCAATTTAATGGCTCTTTAAATTTAAAGCCAGTGCTTTCACTTTGGGCAAAGCGCGTTAGTAGGCGGGTTTTAAAAAGTGGTCAAAGCGTGGGATATGGGGCTAAATTTATAGCAAAAGATGATATAAACGTCGCTACTTACGACCTTGGATATGGCGACGGACTGCTAAGATACAATGGGCTAGGCGAGCTAAGACTTGCAAACGGCGAGATGGTACTTGGTAAAATTTCGATGGATAGTTTTAGCTGCAAAGATAGTGGCGAGTGGGTCTGTGTCTTTGAGGACGCAAATGTCTGGGCTAACTTTTTTGGCACGATAAACTACGACATCTTAGTCAAACTCTCGCCAAATATCACTAGAAAATTTATATAAAGGTAATATGTGAAAAAGATCGTTTTATTAGCTCTTGCAAGCCTTGCTTTTGGTGTGCAAGAGAGTGAGTTTAAAGTCTATGAGCAGATACTAAATCAGCTTGATACAAAGCAGATCCCAGCCTTTG